>JAJRTE010000063.1 GCA_024278455.1 Myxococcota bacterium | reverse complement strand
CGCCCTCGTGCTCGTGCTCGTGCTCGTGCTCGATCCGCTGCCTTGAAGCGCCCCCCCGCCCTCGTGCTCGTGCTCGTGCTCGTGCTCGATCCGCTGCCTTGGAGCGCCTCCCCGCCCTCGTGCTCGTGCTCGTGCTCGTGCTCGTGCTCGATCCTCTGCCTTGGAGCGCCCCCCCGCCCTCATGCTCGTGCTCGATCCGCTGCCTTGGAGCGCCTCCCCGCCCTCGTGCTCGATCCTCTGCCTTGGAGCGCCCCGCGGCTGGAAGCCGCGCCCACGTTGTTCCTACCGACCTGTTGGCGACTCGTTTGGAGAATCGGCCAAGCACTAGGTACAGCAACACGTGCCGAGTGTAAAGCAGTTGCTGCCTGCCGGAGTGGTTCCGAAGAATCGGGGATCCCGTTTGCCGTCTTGCCATTTTGTCCCGGTCTGTTACCCTGCTCGAGAGCAATGCTCACCTCGTGCGCATGGCGGTCGGATAGCGTTCCGAACGAAGCGGTTGAAGCGGGCATGATGACGGAGAGGAAGGTTAGATGAACGGACAGGTTACGGGCAAGGACGCGCTCGAGCGCGAGAACGCGCAACTCCGGCAGGAATTGCAGCGCCTGGAGTCGGAGTTGGCCCGACATCGCGTCAAGCACGGGTTGAGCGCCTGGGTGGGCAGGCGGGCGATCCGGGCGATTGTGGGCTGGAACTTGACAGAGCGGCTAGCAGCGTGGATCGAGGCCTACCGGAGGGTGAAGCCGGTAATCCCCATCGAAGAGACAGCCGCCGTCCTCGAGGGCGTGCTGCACCGGGTGATCCGGGTGGGGCTGTGGACACTGGCCGTCGGCCTGGTACCAATTGTTCTTTTGTTCTGGCAGAACCTGCTGATTCGGGACCAGAACCAGTATTTTCGCGAACAGATCGCCGAGATGAGGAAGCAGGACCAGACCGCCCGGCGCGCGGAACTCATTGCCACGATATACGATGAAGACTGTGAAACTTCGATGAAGCTCGTGCATGGAAGCCGTGCGTTGTGCGCCATGAAGGCGAGCAAGCGGGCCAGGGAAGAAGCTGTCAAGGCCTTCGTGACGCTGGAGCGCCTTCGTCGCACCGGCAGTATCGACCTCAGCAACGCGCGTCTCGACGACCTACGGCTCGAGGACGTGGACTTGAGCCGTGTGATCCTGAAGCGCGCCGTTGGCCGCCGCTGTGACCTGGAGGGCGCGAACCTGGCCGGAGCCGACCTCGGTTTCGCCGACCTGGACGGCGCGAATCTCGCGGGCGCCGACCTTTCCGGGGCGAATGTCGTCGGCGCCCGGATGCTCGGGGCGAAGCTCGACGGCGCCACGCTGACAGGTGCGCGGTACGATCCCATGTCCACGACCTGGCCGCCGGGTCTCAATCCGGTCGAAGAGGGCGCTGTCCCGGTACGAAAGGGGGGGTAGCCCCACGATCTCGAACCACCCGGTTCCGAGGCTTACCAGGTGCGGACGGTGCCGTCGAGGCGTTCATCAAGCCAAGGAAGTGACGATCACCCTGGACGGCTACTCTTCGTGGAAACGTGCCACGCCGTCGGCTTCGCCGTAGTAGAGCACCATTGTCGACGCATCGATCTCGAAGGCATAGGCGGTGCCGAGCGCCCCGTAGTATGCCGATTCCTGGTCCATGATGTCGTCCGGGTAGCAGTACATCAAGGTGGAATAGAGCAGGAAGATATCGATCCCGTACCCTTCGGTGTCGTATTCGCAACTGAAGCTGTTGCACCCCCCGGAGCCGCCGCACGTCCCGTCGAGCGAGAAGGTGATCGTGGAATGGCTGCCGGCCAGGACCGGCGTGGCCGATGACGGGCCGTAGCTTTCGAGGACCCAGGTGCGGTCGACGAGTTCGCCGGCAGGATCGCCGGGGGGGCAGCCGTCGATGCCGGCGACGAGCGGGACGAGGACCAGGAGGGACAAGACAAGACGTTTCATGCCGTTCTCCTCGTTCGGATGGTTGAAGCAGCCACTGGATCAGCATAGCATGTTTGCGGCTCGCGTGTCACAATCGGCGGCGCGTTCTGGGGTGGATCCGAAGTCCCTGCTTGACCTCCCGGGCAAACAGACTCTAAGATGACAGCGCACCACACACATCGCGGAGCCCTGCGCCCATGACAGCCATGCTCGGTGTCGCCATTCTCACCTTCGTTCTCGCCTGGGGGCTGGGAAACACGCGGAGCCGGCTGTCCATCCTCGCTTCTCGCGCGCTCCTCGTCGCCGGACCGCTCGCCGTTCTCTACACCGCGCTCGATGACAATGACGCCGTGGACGTTTTCCATTTCCTTTTCGAGGGGGTCGACGTCGAAGTGTCGGCGGAGAGGGGTATCGTCATAGGTGGCCGGCCGATCGAGGAGGCGGCTGGACCGGCGGCCGCATCGGGAAGAGAGATCGGAGGAGGTCCGAGGCTGGCGCTGGACTACCTGAGCCGGAGCACGGGGGGCACGTTCGAGTTGGTCGCGCGAAGCGACCCGGAGACCGGGAAGGCCGTACCGGCGATCCGTTGCCATTCCGGCGACCTGGTGGCCGGATTCGGCGACCCGGCGGAAGCGCTCGAGCGTCCTGGCGCAGTGTGCAACGTCGTCCGGCTCGAGGACGGTGCCACCGTTCTGGCGGCAGGCGAGACGCTTGCGATCGCGCGGACCGGCGAGGGGTGGCGGCTTGGCGGCTGCCTCTTCACGCCCCACCCGGGCAGCGCGGGACCTTTCGGCACCCTTGCCCTGATGGACGTTCTCAACCACGAACGGGGAACGAGCGGTAGCGGGGGAGGAACAACGGTGTGTCGTCCCTTGCCGGACACCTCCTGGAGGGCCGCCTTGCGTCCGTCCGCGCCCGGTTCCCTGGTCTCGCCGATACCGGTGAAAAGCTATTTTTTCATCAGGCCCGGTGGGGACGGCGACCTGTACCTGGCCTTGCTCGACGGGGATGCCGTGCAGGTGTGGGGTCGTGACCAGGAACCGATGACCGGTCCGGAGGTCATCCTGCCCCCCGCGGTCCCCGGTGGGCGCGAAATTGCAACCCGGATTACCGTGTTGCGGCGGTGGCACCGTCCGCCTGGCAGCGGCTACATGGCGCGGGTCCTGGGAACCCGCAGCGACCGCTTCACGCCCCTGATGCGTGTCGATCTCGAACCGTACACGCTCGACGTGAGCACGCGCCCGGGTCCGGCCGGTGGAACAGCGATCGTGCGTATCCTGTTCGACGAGCCGGAACGTGTCGCCATCCGCAAGCGCGACTTGAAACGGATGAGCACCGGCGATGGAGCGCCCGGGGGGTACGCCCCGTTGTTCGTCCTCTCGGACTGGAAGATGCTCCAGGGGGAGACTGTGCTGCAGTTTCCGAGCCGTGTAGCGGGCTTCGGGCCCATCCGGGCCCAGCTCAAGCTGGACATCGACCCGGCCGGGCAACCGTTTGCCGGTGAAGCGTTTGCCGGTACGGGGTTTTTCGAGCTTGTCTCGGTGGCGAGCCACCGGTACATCCCCTACGGGCGCTCGTTCGAGGTGGGCGCACCCAACCACCTGCTGCTCCGGGTGCGAAGTCTTGGCACGCCCCGGTTCCTGTATGCCTACTTCGCCGCGCTGGGATTGCTCCTGTTCTTCCTTCTCCCCGCCCGGTCGCTCCAGCCGGCGCGGCTGCGCGGGATCTGGCTTTTCGTCCTCCCGGTCCTGGCCATCAGGACGCTGTTCGCCTACAAGGCCTGGGTGCTGCCTCCGCACGACACGGAAGCATTGCAGAGCAGCCTCATGGGCGCCGCCCTGGTGCCGCTCGTCCTGTCGGTCGTGACCAGCGTCGTTCGGCCGGGGGGCAAGGCCGGGCGTGGGGAGAACCATGGCGCCTCGAGGTGGGTCCAGTTGGCGCTGCCGGTGGCCCTGTTCGTGGTGGGATGGGCCCATGTCCGCCTCTATTCCAAGACGGTCTTGGGCCTGTACGCTTTAATCGGAGCCGGGTCGATTGTCGTCCTTCTGGCCCGCCGTCACCTGGTAGAACTGGCCGGCAAGCCGTGGCGCTCCCGGCGGCTCGAGGCCGATCCCGCCGATCCCCTGCCGGTGGACTCCCTTCGGGCGTTCGCCGAGGCATTCCGCCGGCCGGGCGAGAGCCTCCGCCGCATCGCCGCCTGGTGCCGGGGCCGAGGCACCTGGACGGCCGCAGCCCTGGCCGCCGTCGTGGCGATTCGAATCGTGGCCCTCGTCGCAGGCCACCCGGAGACGTT
>JAJRTE010000002.1 GCA_024278455.1 Myxococcota bacterium | reverse complement strand
TCATCGAAGACATCATCGGCATGTCGAACGGCGTACGTCACCGGCATCGACATTCGAGTAAAGGAGGAATCATGATCGCCATCCACGCGAAGCACCATGCCGGCATGCTCGCGGCCAGCGTCCTGACGGCGCTGCTGGCCGGGACCGAAGCGGCGGCCCTGGAAATCGAGGTGGAGACACACTATGCCATCGAGGAGCCGGAGGCGGAGAGTGCGAACACCGTGGCCACTGCTCCGCAGTCCGACTCCTTGAGCACCACCGAGCCGGCTGGCGTGGAGAACGTGCAGCAGCAGACGAACGATACGGTTGCCGGTGACCCGGTGATGGTCGCTCAGCCCATCGGCGATGACGCAACGCATGACGACCCGGCGACCGTCGACGCGGCAGTCTATCCCTATCAGCCTACCGAGGACTGGACCAGCAGTCCAGACGCGATCGACGGTCCGTTCTTTCCCTACAATTATCGAACCAACATCTTCATTTTCGGGGACGACCGTGTTCCCTCCGGGTTCGATAACGAGATCGAGAGCTTCGCGGACGACAAGATCGTCTTTGATTCCGCGGATCCCTCCACAGGTATCCTGCCCCAGTATGTCCATGACCGTGAGGCCGGTGCGGCCACCGTCTCGAGCCTGGGATACGACGACATCGCAACCTTGTGGGAAGGCCGGAATCTGGGCACAATCACCCTGTCCGGGGAGAGCGTGACCATCGACGGTGCGGTCTACACGGTCTCGGGGGACATCAAGACCACCACCCTGTTTGCCGACGAGGGCGGCGTGCGGGCCGAGTTCGTCCCCGTCGAAGATGGGCAGTGCAACCTCGACGGCGTAGAACTGGACCTGAGTTTCCCGATTCAGACGTTCGACGTGTCGAGCAAGTCGCTCACCATCACCAAGACGCTCATGGGGAGTATGTGGCCCATGGCCACCTACACGGTCCAGTTCGAAGATTTCCCCGCTTCCTACTGGGCACGAGGCACCTTCCTCCTCGACTACGGCGACAGTGCTCCCAACCAGTTGACCTACGCGGACCACGCGGTGTTCGGCTCGTGCCCGGTGGCTCCGGACGTGTCCATCACCGTGGTCAGCGGGTCCATCGACGAATCCACCGTCAAATACATCCTCCAGCAGGTGCTCTGCACCGGAGGAAGCGGCGCGTTCGCGGAAGCGATCGAAGACGATACGCTGTCGATGATGGTGGACACCGAAGACGGTTTCGGCCGGTACTTCACGGATGCCATCCTGCGATGGAACACATTGACATCCAGCGCATCTTCCGTGTCCTATCCCGAGATTCGCTATCATGAAGTGGAAGGTGTGGATGTGGCGGAGTTGGTCATGACCGCGAGTTCGCTATCAGACGCCCCTGAAGGTTCCCTCTACCTCAGCGAGGACGACGTGGCAGGGAACAGCACCAACCTCTCCGAGTCTGAAGAGCGTTTCGAGAACTTGCTCAGCAACCTCATTCCGGCCATATTGACGAGTAGTGACGGCGATGGCGATTCGGGGTCGTTCGCGGAGGGCTGCGAGGCGGTCGAGGGCGATGACGGCGTGACCCTGACCTGCGACTGCGAAGAGGAGTCCGGTCTGTCGAAATGCGAGATGAGCATGGTCATCCACTATCCAACCTATGTGTGGGAGTACGAAGATCTCTCCGGGACGGACCGGGCGTTCGACGTGACCTTCGACTGGCGTTCCGGAAGCGGCTGCGACACGCCCATCCGCGAAGTGCGGGCCAGGAACCTCGCCTTCCACGTCAGGTTGACGGACATCCACTTCTCCGGCAAGAAGAGCGGGATCTCCTTCAACATCGACGGCTCCGGTGGGTTCACGGTGCAAGGACTCACCCTGGCCATGGACTTCGATTCGATGGCCCAGCGCGGCAACCCGGACCGCTACGACTGCATGAACCGGCTCAGCTACTGCCTGAGCACGGTGGGAACCAGCGATTCCGCGGGACTGACAGCCTGTATCACGGACAGCGCCGGAGCGGACGGCGGGCCCTCGGGTACCGCCTGCCCCTTGGATTTGTATGGAGCACTGAGCGCGTTCTCCAGCGCCGAAACGGACGCGGATTTCGACGACGCTGTCGATGCATTCGATGACGCCATCGAGCCCTCGACCCTGGCCTACCGCAGTTCCTACCTCGACCTCGACGACGCCGAGTTGAGCATGTGGCTCTCGTTGTCGGAATCCAACTGGTTCGTCACCGAGGACGATTTGGAAGAGCTGGCTGATACCCTCGTGGACATGATCGCCGGCGGGGTCGAGGACAACCTTTACGAAATGGCCGCGACGGACGACCTGATGGGCAGCCAGGGTGTCATCCTCGAGCGTATCTACGGCTACCGGACGGCTCGAGACCTCGCAAACGCGGCGGGCATGAGCTGGTCGAACAGCTTCCAGGTGGATGTCCAGGACGTTGGCGGACAGGCCGAGTGGACGCTCGTTCACCGGAAGCGTACCTCCTGATCCCTCCTTCTCTCCTGTTTCGTCCCATCAGTCCGATACCTGGACATGCTCCGAGGTGATCACGTTCTCAGGCGTACACCCCCCCGTTCTTTCGTCCAGCGGATCCTGCCTCCGGCCTCGTTCGTGGACGTCGGACGGGCTCAGAATGCCGGCAGGCGTCCCATGGCATCGGCCACGCGCCCGGCGTCGGGCACCACGTCGGCCATCGAGCGCCGGCTATAGGGAATGAGGCAGTCCGGGACTGCCAGGCGTTGGGGCGGTGCGCCGGAATCGTGGAAGTTGTATCATTGTCAGGCGGAATATGTATGGTGGTAGGAGATGGCTGTTGATTGGAGCCGATGTCCTTGCGGGGTCTACCGCGCCGCTCGCCTGTCCGGGGACGGAACAGGGGCCTGGGGCCAGCGGAACAGCTCGGTGTTCCAGGTCCAGCGCTCGCTCGCCTCGATCGGTTCGGGACCGGAGGACGGTACCGGATGTTCTGTCATGAACGTTGACCGCAAGTGCTTGGAATCACATGACCCACAACCGTCATCCACCGAGGGCGGTTGCGACCGATGGGCGATTTCTCGTACTCGTGCTCGTGCTCGTCCCGTCGCGTTGAACCACCCCGCGGGTGGAAGCCGCGTCCCCTTTTCTTTATCCAGCAGGTTCGGTCGCCGGGAGCCGCTGGCAGGTGTTGCGCCGGGGAGGTGCCTGGTGGCCGCCCTGAGCGTCGTCTTGGGGATAGTCGTGGGAGTCGTCGCCGGGTCCGGCTGCGTCCATCGGGCCGGGAAGGAACCACCGGGCAGCGCCGTGGTGTACGGGTGCGTGGAAGTCAAGGTTCTCGAGGACCTCGACTATCTTCTGCCGGAGCAGACCCGGCGCAGCGATATCCGCGTGACCCTCGAGGCGGGAGGCGATGGGGAGCGGGGGATGCCGTGGATCCGGGTCCACACCGACCGGGACGGTTGTTTTTACCGGGATGGGCTGGCCCCCGGCTCCTATCGCATTGTGAACATCCAGGCTTTTGGCGGGAGGCGCGGGAGCCCGGGACTCAGGACACCAGATCTCGAGTTCCCTTTGTGGGAGAGCGCGTTGCGCGTCGGGACCACCGGCGTCACAGCCGTTCCTACGGCTCGAGGTACGCTCGATGCCGCAGCCTTCGAGCTTGCGGACAATGAGGTTCGGTATCTCGGCCATTTCGTGGTCGAGTACCGGATGGAGCCTTTCGATCCTGCTGCCCAGTGTCTGACTCGGCCGGCGCGGATCAAGGGTATCGAGGGGGAAGTCTACCTGTCCAGCGTGCCGGTCGGCACGCGGTTGTGCGTGGAAGCGCACCCCGAGGAAGCCGCATCGTGTCTCGCCCGGCATACCCGCTGAGTGCCGGTGGATTTCGTGTATAATGTGGCCGTTGCAACGTGTTCCGGAGGTCCCATGTCGGCTCGGAAGTTGGAACTGTTTGCCGTGCAAATGCACATTTCGGTCGCGGACTACGCCTCGGCGGACGTTTTTGTGCAGCGGATGAGCAGCCTGTTCGAGCGATTGGACGCTTTGCGGATCCGGGATCGGCGGGGGGGCTACAAGCACCCGGCCCTGGCCGTCTTCCCAGAGGACATAGGTACGTTCCTGTTCATGAGCCCCTACTACCGGCTGGTCCGATCCGCGAGGACCATCGAGGATGCCCTGCGGAGGATCGCACTCGTGCGGCTCCCCAAGGTGTTCTGGCTGCGCGCGCGCCACCGAACCACCGTGCTCAGGTCGCTCGTCATGATGACGGCGCGACGTTCCTACGAACTCTACCACCGGACGTTTTCCTGCCTGGCCAGGCGGTACCAGGTGGCGGTGGTGGCGGGCAGCCTGCTCGTCCCCGACAACCGGTATGGTGCTACCGGCACGTTCCGGCTCACACGGAGCCGGGCGGGAGTATACAACCTGAGTGTCACTTTCGACGCCCGGGGCGAGGTATTGCACACGACCAGGAAGGTGAACGTCTTGCCGGGGTTCGAGGACATGCTCGGTGTGGACCCGGGGCCAGTGGAAGAGCAGAGGCCTTTCGAGGTGCAGGGGACTCGAGTCGGAAACATCCTCTGCGTGGATGGGTGGACGGCCGGTTCGGATGGCGGCGAAGTACCGGTGGGCGAGCGGCTTGTCCGGGCCGGCGCCGAAATCCTGGTGCAGCCCAGTGCCACGACGTTGCCGTGGGCGGCACCGGATTCCCTGCGGGATACCATCCCGGATGCGGTCCACCCGGGTGTCCCCACCCACGGAGAAGCCTGTTTCACGCAGAGCCTCCTGGCGCTGATGAAAGCACATCCTTCGGTCCTGTTCGGGGTCAATCCCATGCTCAACGGGACCTTCCTGGACCGGCGCTTCGAGGGCCGCTCCACGATCATCGGCCGGAGTGCGCAGGGGGCGCCGAGGATTCTCTGCGCGGCCTCCAGCTACGGAGATGCCTCCGGAAGCGAGCAAATCCTGCACCACGTCGCCAACCTGCCGCCTCGTCCCAGGCTCGAGCCGCCGGCAGGCGTTGAGAAGTTGGCCATCGGTCGTGACCGACCCTGGTAGTCGAAGAAAGTGGACGCGGCTTCCAGCCGCGTGGTGGTTCAACGCAGCCGGTGGAGGGCGCGCAGATCGAAACCTGCCCAGAGGACGTGGGGGCTCCAGCCGCTGATGGGAACTCGAGCGCTCTGTGCCGCCATGCTGCTGCTTGTCGGCTCGAGGGATCTCCGCTGGTGGGTGGAGTGCAAGGTCCCCGCGCAGGGGCAATCCCAGGCTCGAGCCTCGAAATGACGCCACGGAACCATGTCCATGTCGAGACGATGATTGTTCCCGCATCTCGTGCCTTGACACTCGTGGACCGGCGACCTTATACTCTGGAGAGCGAAAACCCGGGGTGAGGAGGCGCTGGCGCGATGGCGGACAAAAGGTGGAGCTGGCTGGGGGGTATCAAGAAGGTCTTCAAACCGATACAGGCCGCGGGTCTTGCGGTCACACGGTTCATCGACCTGGTCCTGGTGGCCCTCGTCTACTTCCTGGCGATCGGCCCACTTTCCCTTGTTCTGCGAGTGACCCGGCAGAAACTACTTGAGGCTCCTGCCCTTTCGGACGGGACATACTGGGTGGGCAGACCACAACCAGTCGCTGAGTTGGAAAAGTTCCAGCGGCAGTTCTAGCGCTTAGTGCTTCTATGAAAATACTCGGTATCTCGGCCTACTATCATGATTCCGCGGCCGCTCTGCTCGTCGACGGCGACCTGGTGGCCGCCGCGCAGGAAGAGCGTTTCACGCGACTCAAGCACGACCCCGACTTTCCACGCCATGCCATCCGATATTGCCTCGAGCGTGCGGGCCTGGAACCGAACGACCTGGACCACATTGTTTTCTACGACAAGCCGTTCGTGAAGTTCGAGCGGATCCTGGCGTCGGCGTTGGCCCATTTTCCGAGGAGTTTTCCACAGTTCATGCGTGCGGTCCCGCTGTGGCTGAAGTAAAAGCTGTGGGTGCCGCAGACCATCCGGGACGAATTGCTGTACAAGGGGAGCATTCTATTCTGTGACCATCACCTGTCTCATGCGGCCAGCGCGTTTCTGTGCTCTCCTTTTGAGGAGGCGGCGATTCTGACGGTGGACGGTGTGGGAGAATGGGCGACGGCGACGTGCGGCGTGGGCAGGGGTACCGAGATCACCCTTACCAAGGAGATCCGGTTTCCCCACTCGCTGGGCCTTCTGTACAGCGCGTTCACCTACTACCTCGGGTTCAAGGTCAACAGCGCGGAATACAAGGTGATGGGGCTTGCGCCCTACGGAAAGCCGAGGTTCGACGAGCAGTTTAGGGAACTCATCGATATCGAGGAGGACGGCAGCTTCCACCTGAACATGGACTACTTCTGCTACGACTACGCCATGAGGATGACCCACGAACGGCTGCACGGGTTGTTCGGCGGCCCGCCCCGGCGTCCTGGCGATCCCCTGGAACAACGGCACAAGGATATCGCCGCGAGTCTGCAGAAGGTTGTTGACGAAGTGATGGTGCGCCTGGCCAGGTCGCTGCACGAGGAGACGGGAATCGACAGGCTCTGCATGGCCGGAGGTGTTGCGCTGAACTGCGTGGCCAACGGCCATGTCTTGCGCGAGACGCCGATGAAGCATCTGTTCATTCAACCAGCCGCGGGAGATGCTGGAGGCGCGCTCGGTGCAGCGCTCTACGTCCACAACACGTTGCTCGGCCGACCAAGGACCCTGACATTTCGAGACCCTTTCCTCGGGCCCGCCTATTCGGACGAAGACATCGAAAGCTACCTCGTATCCGTGCATGCGGTCTATCAGCGACTCTACCGGCAGCCCTTGTTGGACAAGACTGTTGAATTGATCGAGGCGCAGCACGTCGTCGGTTGGTTTCAGGGGGCGATGGAATGGGGGCCTCGAGCGCTCGGCAACCGGAGCATACTCGGCGATGCCCGGAACGCCGGGATGAGGGACACGATCAACCTGAAGATCAAGTTCCGGGAAGGGTTTCGTCCATTCGCGCCGACGGTCCTGGCGGACCACATCAGCGACTGGTTCGAGATCGACTGCGAGAGCCCCTACATGCTCTTGGTGGCCAATGTCAGGGAGAATCGACGGACGATCCCATCGGTGACTCACGTGGATCATTCCGCACGAATCCAGAGCGTGGACAGGGAGATGAACCCCCTGTACTATGACTTGATCCAGACTTTCTACCGAAAGACCGGGACGCCGGTCATCATCAACACATCGTTCAATGTTCGAGGTGAACCCATCGTCATGACGCCTCGACATGCCTACGAGTGTTTCATGAGGACCGACATGGACGATCTGGTCATCGGCCCTTTCTGGCTTCGGAAGGAGGATCAGCCCCCGATCCCCGGGTTGGTCCGGGGGGACAAGGCATTTGCCCCGGATTGAGAGGCCCGCGCGCGCTGGCGACCGCCCCAGGGCACGGAGGCGCGCCTTTGCCTGTCTCGAGGGTCAACGAAGCCAGGGAGACCGCGAGAACGCATGGTACCACCGTTGAGCGTGTCGCGGCCTCGAGGCGCAAGGGAGGTTCGTCATGAAGTACGTCGTCATTGCAGTGGTGGTGCTGATACTCCTGTCGCTTCTCGTCGAGAAGGATCCGGCCGGGGGCATCAGGTTGTCGCGAAAATTCACCCTGCTCAAGGAATTCTGGGTGTTCATCAAGGAGCGCAAGATCTGGTGGATGACACCCATCGTCGTCATACTGGCCCTGCTGGGGGTGTTCATCGTCCTGACCGAAAAATCAGTGGTACTTCCCTTCATCTATGCCGTATTCTAGCTGTGGTGCGACAGGTGCCGGCGGACAGGCGCGCGTGCGCATTGGACCGTCCGAATCGCTTCCATGCGCCTGCCGGGCTTCTCTCCTGTCTCGCCGGGAGGGCGACGCGGTGACATCCATTTGATCGCCGACATGTTTTCCGGTAGTCTTGGCGTGACGGAATCCCTGGATCGCCTGCGGTGTCTGGGCCGACGCGGTTCGCAGTGGCGAGGATCCTTGCCGGGAGATACACATTTCATTCTCCCACCACACGGTCATCGATGGGTGTCTACCATGAAGGGGCAGTCCACGTCGCTCATAGACCAGCGGGCCTTTCTCGAGTCGCTGAATGACTCGAAACCGCCCTGCATTGTCTTCATTCACCCTGCCGGGCCGCTGATGGGCGTCCGCTTCACTCTCGAGGCGCCAAGCTACCTGCTGGGCCGCGGCAGTGAGGCCGACATCCGCATCGAGAGTCCAACCGTGTCTCGAGCCCACGCCCGTATCTCCCGGAAGCCCGAAGGTTGGGTCATCCAGGACGAAGGATCGACAAACGGTGTCGTGGTGAACAACCGCTCGAGACAGCCCTCCCACCTGTTGAGGGACCGGGACATCATCACGCTGGGGGATACCTCGTTCAAGTTTCTTTCCGGAAACAATGTCGAAGCGGCCTACCACGATGAAATCTATCGCCTCACCATCATGGACGCCTTGACGCAGATACACAACCGGCGACACTTTTTCGACTGCCTCGATCGCGAGATCTCCGCGAGCCGACGGCATAAGGTCCCCCTCTCCATCGTCATGATGGACCTGGACCACTTCAAACTGGTCAATGACACCCACGGGCACCTCGTGGGAGACCACCTCCTCAAGGCCGTGGCCGACCGTATCCGTCCCAACATCCGGCGCGAGGATATCTTCGCTCGGTATGGTGGCGAGGAGTTCGCCATCATCCTGGTGCACACCGAACACAGCGACGCGCTCAGGTTCGCCGAAAAGATCCGCACGTTGCTTCGAAATCCCCCGTTTTCTCTGAGCGGCAAGGAGATTGCCATGACCGTGAGCGTCGGCATCGCCAGCTTCCGGGGCGAGCGGGAGATGAACGTCGAGACACTCGTCGCGATAGCGGACCGGAACCTGTACAAGGCCAAGGATCGAGGGCGTGACCAGGTGGTCGGGTAGCGAGGGGGACGTCGTGGTCAACACCGAGTTCAAGCACTACGTGGCCGCCGGG
>JAJRTE010000062.1 GCA_024278455.1 Myxococcota bacterium | reverse complement strand
ACGGCTATCTCGGGGCCGTGCTGTCGAGCCGTCCGGTGGAACTATACAACCCCTGGTACGTGCTGAGCTTTGCCGCGGACGAGGAACATCTCTTGCGTCCCTACTGGGTGAACACCTCCTCGGACGACCTGCTGCGGCGGCTGATCCTGCAACGGGGTTTCGGGCTCAACGACCTGATGGAGTCGCTCCTGCGGGGGGAGACGGTGGAGCTGGTTCTGGACGAGAACATCGTGCTCCGGGAGGTGGACCTGCGGGAGGACGCCCTGTGGAGCTTCCTCTGGTTCTCCGGATACCTTAAGGCGGTCCGAGCCTGGCTGGACGAGCACCACCGTGTGAACGCAGCACTGGCCATTCCCAACAAAGAAGTGGAAACAGTCTTCCGGCGTCTCTTCCTGGGGTGGTTCGAGCAAGGGTTGCCGAGCAACCGTGACCTGGGCCGGATGGTGGACGCGTTGCTTGGGGGGGAGGTGGAGCGGTTCCAGGACTACCTGGGCGCGTTGCTGCTGCACAACCTGTCGTACCACGACCCGGCGGGGCGTCAGCCCGAGAAGCTGTACCAGGGTTTCATCCTGGGGCTGCTGGTGCACCTGGAGCCGCGCTACGAGGTGGCGTCGAACGCGGAGAGCGGATATGGGCGGGCGGATGTGCTGATAGCGCCGCGTGAGGGGGGCCGTCCCGGTGTGGTAATGGAGCTGAAAGTGCTGTCTCCGGGGGAGACCGTGTCTCACGCACTGGAGAGTGCGTTGGCGCAGCTCGAGACGCGGCGGTACGCCGCGCGGCTGGAAGCTGGAGGAGCGCGGCCGGTGCACCAGTACGCGGTGGTTTTCGACGGGAAACGGACCCACGTGGCCGGCCCCGCCAGGCCCTCCTCGTAGCGAGAGCGGGTCGCACCCCCTTTGTCCAGAAACGCGTAGCGGAAGGAGGTCATGCATGGCCCAAGGGTACCAGGCGGACAAGGCGAGGAAGGAGGCGGTCAACGCGCTTGGCCGGGAGCTGGCCAGGCGCTCGAAGTCGCGGTGCGAGTTCTGTGGCGCCGCGGGCCGACCCCTGGAGGTCCTCGAGGTGCTGCCGCTTCCGGATAGACCGGATCCGACTCGTGCCGTTCTCCTGTGCGAGCCGTGTGCGGAAGGGGGGCGGGGAGGACGGCTCGAGCCCTACGAGCGGTGGCGATTCCTCGAGGAGACCGTGTGGAGCGACGTTCCTGCTGTCCAGGTGATGGCCGTCCGTGTGGCGAAACGGCTTCAGCGGGCGAACGTGGTGTGGGTCCAGGACCTCCTGTCCGGGCTCTACCTGGACCCGGAGATCGAGGCATGGGCCGGCCAGTCCGGCTAGACCGAGCAGTCAGTCCGGGTGCTCCGGGCGGTCGAGTCCCTGCCGGGGCACCTGTCGGCGTGCGATCTGGGCCGTTTGCAGGGGGCTTGCGAATGGTGCCCGGACCCCGGGGTCCTCCCTACTCCAGGAGGGTAGGGGCGAAGGGGCGGTCCTCCTCCCAGTGCCATTGGTAGTAGTCGCACTCGTGCACCGGCAACTCGGGGAGGTCCCGGATCTCGTCTCTGTCCTCTGCGGGCCCAAGTAAGACGTAGCCCTGTCCTTCGTACAGCTCGGCCAGGTGCTGCCGTAGCGCGGGGATCGCGATGTGGTCCCAGGGCAGCAGGGCGAACCGCGCGCCGGCAGATTCGAACCGCCTCCAGGGTGAACCGGTGCCGAAGGAGACACAGTCGATGAGCGCCTGGCCGGAGTAGGCGGCGACGTTGCGGCCGTCGCAGCTCACCTGTACGCCGGGAGCGGCCCACAGGAGGAGGGAGCCGGAATTGAAGTCGTTCCAGACCGGCCCGGACAGGCCGTTTCGCCGCAAGACCTCCACGGCTGCCCCAGGGTCCGGCCCCTGGTAGGGAACGAAGCGGAACAGCCGTTTCCCACCTGCTGCCAGCATGGTCGCCGACAGCGCGACGACCCCGATGTCCAACACGTGCGCCAGGCGTGCGCGCTTTTCCGGACGGCTGCTCGCCAGGGCATCGATCGCTTCCGCGACGAGGGGGAGCAGGAGGATCGGTGCCATGCGAAAGTGCCGGTTGGCTGACAGCGCTGCGGCGGTACCCAACAGCGCGAGCGTCCAGGCCCGGCGGCCTCGAGCCTTCCACGCGCCGAGGGCGAGGGCCAGGGCCAGGGCGGCCAGCGCCCGCCGCTCCCACGGGTGCGCCGTCGCCCGGAGCGGGGAGAGCCACTCGTGGTTCGTCACGTGGGAGGCTGCCCCCAGGGCGTGCTCGAGGTTGTGGAGGAGCAGCGAGGGGCCGTAGGGCGTCAGGAAGGTCGCCAGCAGAGAGAGGATCGGTACCCCGGCGATCCAGGTTGCAGGCAATGGTTCGCCGTCCCAACGCCGCGCGGCCAGCCCGGCAGACAGGACCACGATTCCGGCCAGGTAGCCGGCATGGAGGTTCGCCCAGACCGCGAACAGGGGGAACGCCCACCACAGGCGTGACCTGGGCGAGAACAGGAGCAGCACGACGACGGCCAGCCCCAGCCAGCTCGCGAGCTGCGGGCGCACGAGGGACACGGCCGGTCCCAGGGTCGATGCCACGGCCAGCAAGGAGATGCTGCGCGCGACAAAGGAATGCCTCGAGATGGCCCTGTCGAGCAGGAAGACGAGCCCGGCCACGCATACCCACCGCAGGAAGATGAGGGCCGGCCCCGCGCCCGCACGCCACAACAGGTACATCCCGGCACACGACAGCCATTCATGCATCACCAGCGGATGGCCCGGCTCCAGGAACGTCCGGGAGTTGACTCGAGGTATCGCGCCCTGCTCGACCACGGACCGGCCGAAATCCAGGATCCAGCCGGTATCGATGGAAGCCCTGCTCCAGGCGTTCATCGCGAGAGCGAACAGGATCGCGGCGAGTGGTGGCAAGGAGAGGTGAAGCACCACGGGCAAGAGACGGCCGGCGCCTTCCCGCTTCGCTGGCCCTGTTGCTCTTTCCTCACGTCCCTGCGCGCGCGGGTCGCGGGTGTCCGCTGCTCCCATCGGGAATCGCCCTCCTCCTCGAAACCATGTCCACCGCCGCCGGCAGTGGCGTCAGGCTAGCACTGCGCGTGCGTTGCTGTCAACGGCACGCCGGCCGTCATGTGAGCCGCGCACCGCCCTCGGCGGGGAGATGGTGAAAGAGGAGAACGGTCGGCCGGAGGCGGAAGCACTGCACGACGCCGGTCACCCGTTCTCGCCCTTCTCCTCCCGGTGCCGGTCCCCTCCCGTGAGGGAGAACGGGATGTTCGTGACCGGGAGGAGCACGCGGAAGACGGTGCCCTCGCCCACCTGGCTGCTCACCCGGATGTAGCCGCCGAGCTTGCGCACGATACCGTGGGACACCGAGAGTCCGAGCCCCGTGCCCTTCCCCTTGGTCTTGGTCGTGAAAAAGGGCTCGAAGATACGCGGCAGCAGGTGGGGCGGAATGCCCGGTCCGTTGTCCGAGATATCCACGGCGACGAAATGGTCCACCTCCCCCCGATGGACATGAATCCGAATCTCCCCCTTCTCCGGCAGCACGTCCACGGCGTTGAGAATGAGGTTGACGAAGACCTGGGACAACATCTGGTCATCCCCGTGGATGGGAGGAAGATCGTTCTCGATGTCCACCACGAGGCGAATCTTGGCCAGCTTGACCTGGTTGGCCACCAGCTTCACCGCGTTCTGAATGACCTCCGCCAACCGGAGCGGGCGGATGCGCGCTTCGCTCTCACGTGCGAAATCGAGGAGGTTGCGCACGATCTGCTGAGAACGCTCCGTCTCGCCGATGATGTCCCCGAGCATCTCCCGGATGTCGTCCTCGCCGAGGTCCTTGAAATCTTCTGCGAGCCACGCGGCGGTCAAGAGGATATTGTTCAGAGGGTTGTTGAGTTCGTGGGCCACGCCTGCCACGAGCGTGCCGATGGCGCGTATCTTGTGGGATTCTATCAAGATTCGGTGGCGCCGCTCGAGTTCGTATATCATCTGGTTGAAGGCGAGCGCGAGCTGGCTGAACTCATCCCGGAATGGACGAGCAGGCTGGATGGGTGAGAAATCGCCTTCGCCGATACGCCGGGCATAGGCCATGAACCGGTTGAGCGTCGTGAGAAGCTGGCGCGTGAGAAACAGGGTCACCACCAGGATGGT
>JAJRTE010000061.1 GCA_024278455.1 Myxococcota bacterium | reverse complement strand
TGGTCGAGGGGAATACGCTCGTTGCCGTTTCCGAGGCGGAGCCAGCGGCTGGAAGCCGCGGCCACGATGTGGACGAGGGGGTAGTGGAGCCAGCGGCTGGAAGCCGCGGCCACGATGTGGACGAGGGGGTAGTGGAGCCAGCGACTGGAAGCCGCGGCCACGATGTGGACGAGGGGGTAGTGGAGCCAGCGACTGGAAGTCGGGGTGACGGTATGGAGGAGGATGCACCGGAGCCGGGGGGCGGTGACAGCGGCCTGGATGTGGCGTCGCTCGTGGCGGCCCGGAGGATGGAGATCATCAACGAAGTGGCCACCCAGGCGAACCTTTTCCGCACCGCGGCAGGGGAGGGGGGCGGTATCGAGCCGCTGGCACTGGCGTACAACCTGCTGCAGCGCAGCAAGCGGGTGTTCCAGCTTGCCGACATGCTCGCCGTGGGCGAACGGGACGGAGAAGTCTACGCCTGTGCGCTCGCCGGCGACACGATCCACATCGCCTACGAGACGCGCGACGGAGACCTGGCGGAGATGCATGTCGTCGTGTCGGAGAGGTACCTGGACCACACGGTGATGACGTGGTCGATGTCGATCTCCCGGAAAGATGACCGGAACTTCACGATCTCGGCCGAATTCGGGGACCTGTCATCGAGCCTCGTCGTGGAGCGAGGCAAGCTGGTCCGGTTGCCGAATCACCGCGAACTGCTTGTGCTGATGAACCGGTTGAGCGACCTGGTCTATGACGACGTGGAGATGTCCGGACCGGTGAAGACGGCGGCGCGTTGATGGCTGGGCCAGGGGGCGTTGCGCTGTCTACTCGGCCTCCGCAGGGTCCGCGTTGTAGACCAGGCTGACGGAGATCGCCTCTTCGCCGTCGATCGTGACATCGCTGAGGTCGGCGAGGAACGTTTCAACATCGTCTTGCAGGTCGGTGACCATGTCCTCGGGCATGACGCCGAGCACGCCGGCGACGCTCATGATTTTTTCCACCACGTCGACGACCGCCGCGATGGAGACCGCGCCGCCCAGCTTGGCGTCCTCGAGACCTTCACGCGGCTGGAATTCCTGGATATCGCGGCAGCTCTTGAGGGGCAGATCCATCATGATGGGTTGCGTTCCGGTACTGACGAGGGGAATGGACAGGGTCACCGTGCCGCCTGAGGCGTCGATGCCACCGGTCTCCTCGTCGAAGGTCCCCTCGAAGGTGTCGCCCAGGGAGTTGGCGAGGTAGAAGGTGTCCTGTCCCACCGGCGTCGACGTGTAGAACTCGAGCGTCACGCTGGTGTCTCCCGTGGACGAAAGCACCTGGATCCACTGTTCCTCCGAAAGCATCGTGGCGAGCCCCTCATTGACCGTGTCCACGCTCAGGGCCGACTTGAATGTCGCCTGCGCGGCCGTCTTGAGGGCGATCGCCAGCTCCGGCGGCAGCAATCCCGCGTCCACCAGTTCATCCAGGATGCTGTCGATCCGGCCGACCATGAACCGGACGGTCTCGTTCAGGGCCGACTCGAGCCCGTAGTCTGCCTTGCCGTCGCCATCGATATCGATCGCCTGGCTTTTCGAGGTGGCGACGGTCATCGACACGACGTGGTAATCGCCCTCGGCCACGAGCGGTTCCGGTGTCGGGGTCGGGGTCGGAGTGGGTTCAGGGGTCGGGGTGAGTGTCTTGGCGGGCTCCACGCTGTTGTCGGTCTTGCACCCCGCTATCAGCAAGGCCACCAGTGCCGCCGCCACCATGTCAGTCATTCGCATCATGTACGCCTCCGCAATCCTCGAGGGCCGCACGCCTCTCCGCACCATGCCAGCCTGCTGAACCGCCTGGCGACCCTGTGCATCCGCGGACCCATGATAGCAACATCGCCTCCATTCATCAACCCTGCTGTCGCACGGCGCGGTGCCTGGACCTGTTCTTGCCCGTGGCATCGCTGCGTCCTGCCCGTCCTCGAGCCGCACCGGGCCCGCCCTGTCGTGGCGCGTGGCAAAAGCGGTGCGCATGGACACGGCCTGCGTCTCGAAGTTGCTGTCCCAACATCCTGGATGCTAGGATCACCATTCAGCAACGCGGTCGGGTTGGCCGCAGGGTTTGAGAACGACTTTCGCCGGGAGGCTCCATGAACCACAAGAACCTAGCGATCGCCTGTCTGCTCGCCGCCGGGTTGCTGGCCGGACGGGCACCGGCGGCAAGCCACGACAACGACGTGGAATGGGACGGCATTTTCAGCGACACGACGGGCAACTTCGTGTCTCCCCCGGAATTCGATGCCGGGGATACCATCGCTTTGAGCCTTCGTGCCAAGGCAGGCGACCTGACCGGAGTCACCTGCCGCCTCTGGTTTTCGGGGCCGGACAAGGAGCAACGCCTGCCGTTGTCGTTGGTCGGGACCGCGGGGGGGTTCGACACCTGGACTGTCGCCTTCACCGTGCCTCCAACGACCACCCATGTCTACTACCGGTTCGAAGTCACCGACGGGACGGATACCGATTACTACGACGCTGGCGCTCCAGGTGATACGTGGAACGTGCGCGGCATGAGCGACGGCTATCGCGGCGAAGACTACAATTTCCACCTCGTCGCCGGACTTCGGACACCGGACTGGTCGAAGCGGGCCGTGTTCTACCAGATCTTCCCGGACCGCTTCTACGACAGCGATTCGGCTAACGACACGCTGTTTCCCGACGACTGCTTCTGGTACCTCGACTATGCCCCCGCCCTCCCGGATGCACCGGAGTGCCAGGAGTACACCGTGCCCGAGCCACCCGACGGCTGGGCGAAGTGGTGCGAAATCCACGAAAACTGGACGGAACCCCCCAACGAAGGGCCTTGCGACTTCTACGGCGGCGACATCGCCGGCATCGAGGCCAAGCTGGACTACGTCGCCTCCATGGGTGCCACGGCCATCTACCTCAACCCCGTGTTCCGGTCCGCCAGCAACCACAAGTACGACGTCATGGACTACACCCAGGTGGACCCACGGTTCGGCACGAACGCCGACCTGGCAAGCCTCTCCACCGCGGCCGGTCGCAAGGGGCTGCGCGTGATCCTCGACGGCGTGTTCAACCACACATCGGATATCAGCCTCTACTACAACCAGTGGATGAACTACCAGCTCGACGGCGATGTCGTGACCGGGTACGACCCCTACCCCGACAGTTGCGGCGCCTGGGAGGAAGCCTTTCTCAACAGCGTCGCCAGCAACTGGGAGGGCTGCTCGAGCCCCTACCGCGACTGGTTCAAAATATGGGTGGGAACCGACACCTGGGATGTCGACCGGGACGGTGACACCGCCGAGCCCGCCGCCCACAATTGCGGGTGGGCCGGGTTCGAGTTCATGCCCGACATCGACTACCAATCGCCCGCACAACCCGACTCGAGCGCTCGAGTCTGGCTTTACGGCGGGACGGGTGCGGCGAACCCGGTGATCGCAGCGACCTCCGTCGCCGGTACCTGGCTCGCCGACGGCGCCGCGCTCCCTCGAGGCCTCGACGGGTGGCGCCTCGACGTCCCCGACAACGCCGGGTACTTCTCCAACGACTTGCCGCAGGATTGCAGCAAGATCGACAACGACCTCACCCTGTGGCAGGGATTCCGTACCGCGGTGGACGCCGTGGGAGATGACAAGTACATCGTCGGCGAACTCTGGCAGGACGCATCGTCGAACAGCGGCAATGACTACACCGGCGGGGTGTTCGACGGGGTGATGAACTACCACTACTTCGCCATGCCGGTGAGCTGCTTCATCACCGGAATCGGGGTACACAACGTCGCCGGGGAGTGTACCGGCGCCTACGCGGGCCTGAAGGCGGGAAGCAGCGCGTCGATCTCCTCCCTGGACGCGCACCTGGCAGCCGAGCGGCGTGTCTATCCGGCCCCGTTCTACCTGGCCAGCCAGAACCTGATCAGCAGCCACGACACGGCGAGGTTTACCAGCCGTGCCAATGGGGACCTGGAGAAGCTCAAGGAAGCCTTTCTCCTGCAAGCGACCATGCCCGGCGCACCGATGGTCTACTACGGCGACGAGCTGGCTGTCGAAGGCAGCAACAACGAACTCGGTCGCGCGCCGTTCCCGTGGAGCGCACTGGCCGACCCGGATTCACCGGAATCCCAGGTCCGGTCCTATGCTGCCCGGTTGATGTGCATTCGCAACAGTTTCTCGGCGCTCCAGACCGGGTCGTTCATCACGATCGCCATTTCCGACACCAACGAGACGTGGGGGTACGGCCGGTTCGACAGCCAGGCCCAAGTGGCGGTAGCCGTCAACAACGACAGCACGCAGCACGCGGTCGTTCTCGACGTCTGGCGGGCTGGCATCGAGGACGGGGTGACGCTGGTGGACCTGTTTTCCGGGTTCGAGTACGTCGCCACCGGCGGTGCTGTGTCGGTCCAGGTCCCGCGGAACGCGGGTGCCATCCTGGTCCCGAAGGGTCTGGCCGCCGCGGCCGACCCCTGCTTCGCAGGACCTGTTGAGACCAACGAACCGCCCGTGGCCGACGCCGGTGACGATGTCCGGATCGAAGTCGGCGACGTGGCGATACTGGACGGAACCGGATCCTACGATCCCGACGGCGATGCCCTCGGCTACACCTGGACCGACCGGGACGGCAACATCGTGGGCACCGACGTTCTGGCGAGCGTCGGCCCGTTCGAGGAAGCCGGAACCTATGCCTACACCCTCGAGGTGTCCGACGGGCAGGAGAGCGACGCCGACGTGGTGCGTGTGATTGTCGAGCAGACCACGAGTTGCGCGGGGAGCGGAGGGGGGACCGCGTTCGTGGGTGGCGCGGGAACATTCTTGTCTTTCGGGCTCGGCGGACTCTTCCTGGCAGCCGTTCGGCGGAGGCGTGGGGCTCGGACACGGCGTTGATGGACCGGGGGCCGGACCCCCGTCCGTGTTTCCGCTCGTGTGGTCATCATTCCAGCGACATGCCATCGGAACGGGCCACGACCTGTTGAAGTGACCCGGCTCCCGGAGCGCCTCGAGCAGCTTGCGGTCAAGGGGCGACCCCAAAAATCCGTTCAAGGAAACAGGAGATTGGCGTGGCGAGAAGGACCACCGTCAGCGTGCCATTTTTGACACCGACGCAGCGGAACCGTCGCGCCGGCCAACCGGAAACCGCTTGCAGTTCCGGGGACTCCGTGGTAGCGTAGTGGGTGATGCGCGCACCGTGCGGGCGTTGCCGTTCGGTCCGGGTACCGGGAGGCGAGGGGGGCGGGAAGAGCTCTTTCGGTCGTGAGAGAGCCTGCGTGCCATGGGGGGCTGGCGTGTGTACCGGGTGTCCTGGTTTCCGTGCCGGCGGGCGATCCCGCGAAGGGAGATGGAGATGGGTCGAAAAGCCTTGCTCGGAGGGGGACTGGCCGTGGTCCTGCTTGCCGTGGTCGTGCCTCGAGGCGTGCGTGGCGGGGAGGACTACCCCTACTTTTCCTTGAGTGGTGTGGCACCTGACATACTGATTGTCCTGGATGCCTCACGCAGCATGGATGTCAGGGTCCCGGCGGGCACCCAGGACCCGGACGCACCGAAGCGCTACGAGATCGCCCGGGATGTCATCGTGGACATGGTGGCGGCGTTTCCCGAGGTGCGGTGGGGGCTCGCCCGGACGCTCGACGTGCCTCATGCCGCCTGTCAGCGAGGTGTCACGGAGATACCGATTGGGTCCTATCCCAAGGGGCCGGCCACCACGGATGCGTTCAAGAGCCTGCTGGAGGAGCCGAGACCCCCGGCCGGTAGTGGCATTGCCTACCGCGGCCCCAAGGATCTCGAGGGGGGACTCATGGCCGCCTACAACGAGTGGCTGCGCGCCATCTCCGAGGACGGAGAACGCGACTGCCGCAAGAAGGCCATGATCATCATCACCGGCGGAGGCCACGATTACGTCACCTGTTCCTACGTGGACCTGGTTACATTGGTGCAGAAGATCTACGGGGCCGCGCCGGAGGCTGGCGGGCTCGGGGCGATCGAGAGCTATGTCATCGGCTTCAACCTCGAGGACGACGCGAGCTGCGAGACCCTGGACATGATGGCCGAGGCCGGACAGGGGCTGGATCCCGTGCCCGAGTCATGCGCCGACTTCGATCCCACCTCGGACGACCCGGATCCTTATGATGCCGACGATATCTCCCAGTTCTATGTGGCGCTTTCCTACGTGCTGAACAACATCATCTACGGGTCGTACACCAACACCAACCCGGTGCTGTCGCCCTCCGGGACCGACCTCTACCAGGCCTATTTCGATATTCTTCCCAACAACGAGGCGGTCGCCTGGCGCGGACACATCGCGGACTACATTCTCGACGAGAACGGCGCGATCCTGTCGAAGCGAGCAGACCTTGCCGACTGGCTCAACAACAGCTCCTACCCGTACACGGACAGGCAGAAGCACACGTTTACCGCCCAGGAGACCGGCGGGCTCGACAACTTCCAGTTGATGGCGTTCTCCACCAACAACGCCGGCGTCCTGGAGCCCGAACTCGATGTCCAGGACACCTGGTTCGAGGACTGTACCGACACCGGCATCTCCGAGCCGAACGAACGGGCGGAGACCATCATCCGGTTCATCCTGGGAGATGATTCGCTCTACTATTCCGATTGCTGGGTGCACAGGGAGTCCTGGAAGCTCCTGGATATCTTCCATTCCACACCAACCCTGGTCACGCCTCCATGGGCACCGTCCACGGACCCGGACTACTTCGTGTTCCAGGAGACCTACGCCGACCGTTCGGACATGCTGGTCGTCGGGTCCAACGGTGGGATGCTGCACGCCTTCCAGGCCGCCGTGAACGTGGACAAGATGCGCTACCCCGCCGACGGCCGCGAGATCTGGGCATACATCCCCCGGCACCTGCTCCCCAAGCTGAAGCTCCTCTGGGACATGTTCCCCCATCCCATCTTCATGGACGCCACCCCGACGATCCGCGATGTCAAGATCCACCTTCCCGGAGACGCGACCGACCTCGAGTGGCACACCGTCGCCGTGTTCGGGAACGGGATCGAGGGGGATGAATCAGACTGCGACGTGCTCGACCCCGACTACCACTGCGGCTACTTCACTGCACTGGACATGACGAAGGAAAACCTCATCGACCCCTTGTGGGAGTTCGCCGGGGACGGTGACATCATCGCCGCTGTCGCGCAGCCCACCATCGCCCAGGTCCGGGTCGAGACGTCCGGGTTTTCGACCGGGCAGATTCGCACCCTGGCCTTCCTGCCAGGCAAAGGCCGGTTCGACGCCCCGATCCCCTCGTCGCCGATCTATGTCGTGGATCTCGAGGCGAGCCAAGGGGACGACTACGTAGCCAAGATCGAGCTACCCTGGAGGCAACCGGTGGCGACCGATATCAACCACGGGATTCGAGGGCGCGTGCTCACCGTGGATACCACTGGCGACATGCTGGCAGATCGGCTCTATGTCGGCGACATGGAAGGACGATTGTGGCGCGTCGACATCAGTTCGCCGGACCCGGAAGACTGGATGGACCTGGATGCGCAGGAGGTCGTGTTCGATCCTCGAGAAGTGGGGGCACCGGACTTGCCCATCACCTACCCCGTGACGGCGGTCTACGCCCCGGATGGCGCTATCCTGGTCTATTTCGGCACGGGCGACCCGACGACGGCTCATGCTGGTTACCCGGCCGGGGCGTTCTATGGCCTCCTGGATTCGAGGATGCTCGGCGAGGATGTTCACGTGCTGGACGGATCCGACGGCGATTGGCCGCTCTATTTCGCCGAGAACGAGGTACTATCCGGGGAACCGATCGTGGTCAACCAGGTGATCTACTTCACGACGTACTGTCCATCGGGCACCCAGTGCTACACCGGGTCGGGGAAGCTGTACGCCGTGCACTACCTGACCGCAGAAGGGAAGTTCCAAGTGAGCGATAGCCAGCCAGACTTGACCGCAAAGTACATCGACCTCGGGCACGGGATTCCCAGTTCCGTCATTGTCGGCTATGATCGCTGGTACGTCGCGATGAACAACGCCGCCGTGGGGGACAGCGACGATGGAGGTATCGCGTCGGGTGGTCCGGAGGGTATTGGCGGGGGCGGGTCCAGTGTCGGAACTTTCTACGGAGAACTGAGGCCTTATGCCTGGATCGAGGTATCCGGCTATTGAGAGGTGGGCGTGATCACGAAGGGACGTGCCCGTCGCAAGCGAGAAGCCGGGAACTCACGAGGCATCACGTTGCTAGAGCTGATGCTCGTGATTGCACTCGCCGTGGCCATGACCGCGATGGCTAGCCCGTACCTGGGCAGCATGATCTCCCGCTATCGCCTGAATTCGGCGGCCAAGGAGATGTCGGGACTCATCAAGATGGCCCGGGTCTTGGCCGTCACCCGGAGCACCAAGGTCCGGGTTCTGTTCACCGAGTACGAGGGACACGTGCAGTCCGGGGGGGCGGGCGAGGGGGTCGTTCGCCTCGAGATCTACACCTTCAGCGGGGCCACTTGGAGCTGGCAGCCGGTGGACGCGGTGGTCGCCCCGCCCAGCGGCTCTTGCGTCGTGGCTGGGAGGAAGGTCCCCTATTGCCTCGATCTGAAGGCAGACTACTCCGCGATCAGCCTGGCCTGGGTCGACAAGGTTGGGATCGGGGCCGAATACATGCCCGGAAACACGTTCGAGAACACGACGGGCTACCCGGCAGTATTCTATGGGCCGGACGGTCTGGTGGGCAACTCGAACAACGATTTCCGGCAGGGGTACGACAAGCAAGCGATCAACGTGGTGGTCACCAACAAGCGGGCGAGCAGCGGGATCGAGGCCAAGATACTGAGCGTCGACCGCGCCGGGGGCGTCCTGGTGCGGGGCTACCGGGGGACCGGCGCGCCCCGAATATGAGATCGCCGCGCAGGCGCGTCCCTGTTCAGGGTCGAGCCTGGCCGGATGGGTGAGGGATGAGCGGTTTGACGGGCACACAACGGCCCACGGGCCATCGCGAACAGCTCCGTGGCACCACGCTGCTGGAGATCGTGATAACCATGGCCATCATGTCCATCGGCATGTTGGGGTTTTTCACCCTGCATATTCGAGCGCTGCACACCTCCAAGACGTCCCTGTCCATGTCCCAGGCGGTGAGCATCGCCTCCGCCCTGATGGACGGGTTGCAGAGTCTTCCCTATACCCCGAACACCACCCATGCCGCCTTGCAGCCCTGCGAGCCTCTGAACAGCGATCCCATCGGCGACCTGTGCTGGCCGAATCCCCCGGTGCCGGTCAACAAGGTCGGCAACCAGGATACGCGACTCGGGCCGCTCCTGTTCACCCCGTAGTACCGCGTGCAGATCGTCCCGAACGCCGTCAACCAGAATCTCATTCTGATTACCGTGCGCGTGCGCTACCCTGCGGAAGATGGGCGGTGTCCAGGTTGCCAGTCAGGCGGGTTGAAGGCAGGATGGAAGGCGGTGACCCTCACGTCGATGCGGGTCATGACCGCCTACTGATATCGGAAGGGAGCAACCATGCGTGGACCAAAGCGGTCCTGCCGTTCGATGGTCGCCACCGGTCCGGCGCGAGCCGGGTTCAGCCTGATCGAGCTGCTGATTGCGGCGTTGCTTGCAGTCATCATCTCGGCCATGATGTTAGGCGTCCTGTCCAACCAGGAGACGGCGGCACGAAAAACCGACGCCAATGCCCAGATGCAGGATGCGTTGCGGTTCGCCCTCCAGGTCATGTCGCGGCAGATTCGCATGGCCGGCTACGGCGTCGGCTCCCAGGTCATCGGAAGCGAGCGCCTCAACGACGTCCCCGCGCTCGTCGTGGCCGACAACCTGGGGCGTTACGACTACGACCCGTCATCGAACACCGACCGCTCGGTCGGAACCGACCAACTCATGGTGATCTACCGCAACCCCGCGCTCGAGTTCGACCTGGCGCACAAGCTGTACCAGATCGCCCAGGCACCGTGCAGCACCACGGCGCTAGTCTCCCAGGCCGGCCCCGAGAACCAGCACCTGCTGCCTCGAGATTCCACCATCGTCTGCATGGATGACGGGACGGGCTACCTGCCGGGGGCCTTGGCGTGGACGCTGAGTGCCGATGCGCAGACGGGGAGCGATTTCGTGTCTGGTGCCGTGCCTGTCGGGGGGACGCTCCAGGTGAAGACAAACCCTTCCACCCCTTTCGACACCCTGTGCCCCGGGAACCTCCCCGTGTTCTTGACCTGCGGCTCGCTCGAGGGCAGTGCTATCGGTTTCTACATTCGGAACGAGACGTTGTGGATGGATGACAACTGGGACAGCCTGCAGGAGATCGGGACCGAAAAGTACCAGTTATCTCAGGCCAATCCGGCGGATACCGACGACATCCCGCTCGCTCGGAACATCGAGGACATGCAGATCGCGCTGTGCATTCCTGGCATGAACGACCCCGCCGTTTCCGCGGACATGCTCGCCGACCAGTTGGCGGATTGCATCGCCAACCCGAATTCCCCCAACTGGTATCAGCCGGGTCTGTACACGCGGGCGGTGCTCCCCCTGGTCCGGGCGGTGCGGATTACCTTGGTCGCCAAGGGACCGATCGACCAGAGCGGCCAGAGCGTGGTCAGCACGCGGCCAGCCATCGAGAACCACGCTCCGGCTGAGAGTGGGCAGTCGAAGCACTACCCGCGAATGGTTCAGTCCACCATCGTTCAGTTGCCCAATGTGCGCTTCCGCTACGGGTTGCAAAACGCTGACCTGACGGGTTCATCATCATGACGGTCATGCATCGAACCAAGACCACAGCCGCCCATCACCATCGTGAAGCAGGTTTCGTCCTTGCCCTCGGCCTCCTCCTGCTGGCCACGCTCGCGCTTATTGGCACGGCCGCCTTGAGCAGCGCCTCGTTTCAGAGCGACATGGCCAACAACATCCGGGAGAACCAGGAGGCATACTACGTGTCCACCGTCGGCCTGGCCTACGGGGTCGAGCGCATGCTCCAGGAGTTTCCGGGCAACGTGCGGACGCGCGCGTCGGGCAATCCGCTGTTGATCGCCGCGTTCGACCGCAAGACGGGGCAGATGGTGCCTGTCCCCGCCGGGTGTGCGGCCGGGGACCACGGGTGTATTTGCGCGTCGCTCGGCCGGCAGGACTGCTACGATTTCTACGTCGAAGTGGTGTTGAAGAAGTGTGGTCACGCACAGGGCAGCAGCCTCGACAAGTTCGTGACCCTGTTCTACCGCATGAGCACCACCGCGACCGGGTTCCACGGCAACTCGTCCACGGTCAGGATGGACGTTGCCGGCACCTACCCGGGATATTGCGCAAATCCGTGACCCGCGGGATCGAGCGGCCCGCTCCGGACATCAAGGAGGCGGACCAGGGTCGCCGTGTACGGCGTATGCTGCCCAGTAGTAGGGGTGGCGGAGGTCCCTGGAGTCTGGGTCCTGTTCTCCGGGCGCAATGGCGGACGCCGTCGCCTCGCCGGTGCCGGTCCGGGGTTCCGCCAGGGGTGGCCGGGCGTGCAGCATGTCCCGCTGGGCGTGGGCCAGCGAGGCAGCCGGGTCGGCGTTCAGCCGGTAGTGCTCGTAGGCGATCATCAACCGGGTCGCACTCCTGCTGTCGATCGATCCCTGGGCCGCCACCGCGGCGCGGGCGCCACCTTCGAGAAAGGCCCGGTAGAGCACGTGCATGCGGTCGTCGCCCCGGGTGACCGGGCCATCCTGTGCCGCGCAGGCACTCAACACCACGTCCTCGGCGTTCATCTGCAGCGAAGCCGCCACGGTGGCATCGAGATCGAATGGTCTGCCAGTGCTCCCCAGAACCACCAGTCCGGCCTGTTTTCGCGTGGCCGGCTCTCCGTGCGCGATGATGTGGATGGTCGATGCTCGAGCAGCCGCCTTTTTCAGTGGGTCGGCGGTGAGTTCGTCTCCCCGGAGGATCCGCACCTCGCGGTCGCCGTCGATGGAACGGGCTTCGCGCCACGCCCCGGCCGGCGGTGACCCGGCCGCGACCAGGACCAGCACGGTGCGCTCTGTGCGGCGATGGTGCCGGGCCCTCAGCACGGGCAACGCGTCGAGGTTCGGGAGGTAGAAGGGAGTCGCCGTCTCGACCAGCTCGTTGCCCTCGGGCGCCTCTCTCTCGCGCTTGATGGCCGCTTCTGCGCTGGCATGGAGACCGACGGCGGCGTATGTCGCGTCCACGGGAAGCCCGTCGACCAAGGCGTCGTAGAAGGTCCCGGAGAAGAGAATGGCCGACTCGTCGGTGATGCGCTGTCGCATGGCGACGACCGCGGACACGTTCCGCGCCACAAGGGCGTGGCCCACGCTGGAATACGGAGCGCCCGAGCGACAGGAAACGAAAGAGAAGAAAGCAGCCAATTGGTCATCGCAACGTTCTACCCGGTGCTACCCCTGTGCGAGGGGCCTGTGTGCGCGCGCAATGGCCGAAGGACGTGCGTGACATGGCACAAGCTCAACTGGCTGGCAACCACAATCCAGAAGGTCATGGAAGGAGGCGATGATGACACGAATCTTCAGTATTTCCATGGGGTTCGTCGCAATGGCTCTCACGTTCGCCTGGGCGCCTGATGCTGGCGCCTGGAGTTCGGAACTGAGCAACTTCAACAACTACTACGGGACCAGCGGCACGAGGCTCAACACGTGCGGGGTGTGCCACTACAACTTCAACGGTGGTGGCTCGGTCAACCCCTACGGAAACGACTACAAGAAGAATGGCTACAGCTTCGCTCCCATCGAGTCCCTCGACTCGGACGGAGACGGCTTCGTAAGTTCCGAGGAGATTGCCCTTCTCTTCATGCCCGGCCTGTCCTGCGCCAACCTCGCTTCCGCAAGCAACGCCCCGCCTGACATCGCCGACTACGTCGATCCGGGAAATCCCGCTTGTGCCACCGCACCGGTGGACAACGATGGTGACGGGTACGAGGCTGGCGTCGACTGCGACGACAACGATGCCAGTGTGAACCCCGGCGCGCAGGAGATCTGCGACGACGGTATCGACAACGATTGCGATGGCAGTATCGACTCCGCTGACCCGGACTGCCGGGCGACGCCGACTCCTGGCGACGATGATGATGACGACGATGTCGGCGATGACGACGATGACGATGACGACGACACGCCGCCGCCCACCGGTTGCACCGCGGACGGCCGGCTGGATCCCACTGGCCACTTCGGATTGCTTCCGTTCCTGGTCGTTCCGCTCCTGGTAAGGATTCGCAAGGCCTACCGCTCTCCCTCCAGCAAGGCGTAGTCCCGCCGAAATCGTCACGCCGCGTTCGTCGCCGGGAGAGGCGAGCGGGCGACGCGGTTGGTGAGCGTCCCCAGCTTTTCCACTTCGAGTGACACCTCATCCCCGGGCTTGAGCCACCTCCCGTGCTCGAGGCCGCAACCGTTGGGGACCGTGCCCAGTCCGATGAAGTCTCCAGGGTGTAGGGTTTCGCCCCTCGAGATGTAGGAGACGATCTCCCCGGGAGTGAACTGGGGGGACCGGGTCGAGCTGTCGGTCCAGGTGTCTCCGTTGACTCGAGCGACCGCCTTGAGTGCGCACGGGTCGCCCACCTCGTCTGGCGTCACCAGGAAGGGGCCCATGGCGTTGCCGCTGTCGAAGTCCTTGCCCTTGGCCGGTCCGAGGCCGAGGTCCATTTCCCGGATCTGCACGTCTCGAGCGCTGAAGTCGTTGAAGATCGTGTAGCCGGCGATGTGTGACAGCGCCTCTCCAGGCTTCAGGTCGCGTCCCCGTCGCAGGATGAAAAACCCGATCTCGAGTTCGTAGTCGAGGAGGTCGGTGTAGTCCGGCCAGTAGACAATCCCGCCATCGCCGATCACGGTCGCCGGGTTGCCCTTGTAGTAGGCAGGGATTTCCCGGAATCGCCGGGGAACGCCGATGAGAGACAACCCGGTCGCGTGGCGGAGCGCCCGGTCCAGCCTGGCGACCACGGGAAGCTTGATCGCTGCCCCTCCGCGGCGAGCCTGGAGAAAGTGCCGCTCGAACGCCATGGCGTCGCGGATGGAGCGAGGGCGGGGAAGCGGCGCCAGCAGGGTCGCTTCGGATCGAAGCACCCGATGTTCCCCCTCCTCCCGCTCTGCTGCCTCGAGGACCTGGTGGGCCATGTCCAGCCCCGGGCGTCCGGCATCGAGGCACGCCTGCATGGTCTCGAGGCAGCATGGGGCTCCGGCAGCGTTCCGGGGAAGGTCGCCCACGACGGGAGGGCGGAACGCCTCGAACGCCGCCTCGAGGTCTACGATGGTGTCCGGGGACCCTGGCGAGAGCGCGCCGAGCCGCGGGCTGTTGGCTGGCCGGAGCGGCCCGGTGCGATCCTCGTCGCGCGCGGGTGTGTGGCCGGCGTCCCGGTGGAAGGTGCAGAGCTTCATGGCTACCCCCGATTTCGCTTTACGGAGCAGAACGTTGCTGCTTATATACCCCATCGATGGCCCACTCGACACCTCAAAGTGACTCCGTAGGTTGACGTATGCGTTCCCGCCCCTGGACCATGATCCACCTTGCCGCGGTCCTCGTCCCGCTGGTGTGGATTTTCGCTCCGTTGTTGTTCCACAACCAGTTCTACCTGAGCGAGGATCTCGAGACGCTGCTGGTCCAGTACCCGTTGCATCACCTGCTGGGAGTCTCCCTGGATGGAGGGCAGCTCCCATTGTGGACGCCGCTCGTGTCGGGCGGCTATCCCGCCATGGCAGAGGGGGAGATGGGGGCCATGTACCCGCTCAACCTGCTGCTGTTCCGCCACTTCGACCCGTTCCTGGCCTACCAGGTCCTTCTGCTGCTAGCCCCGTTGTTGAGCCTGGTGACCGGCTACGCCTACCTATCCTACCGCGGGCATTCCGTGCCTGCGGCGCTGCTGGGCGCCATGAGTTTCGCCCTGGGCGGGTTCGCGCTCGGGCACCTGCGATTCCTCAACCAGGTCCAGGCCATGTCGATGCTACCGCTCTGCCTGTTGTTCGTGGAGCGTTTCCTCGATCGGCGGCGGCTGATGGACGCCGCGCTGGCAGCGTCGTGCTGGGCGGTCGCGGTGCTCGCCGGATCGTACACCGTCGCCTGGATGACAGGGGCCGGGCTGGTCATCGTGGTGCTGGTTCGTTGTCTCGAGAGGCCCGATCCCTCGCGGTTGATCGGTGTGTCACTTCGCTGGCCGCGGCGCCGGTTCCACCAGGTGCTACAGGCCATGGCGTTCGTCCCCGGTGCTGCCCTGTTGACCGCCTTTCTCGCCGCGCCCCAGATCATGCAGACGTGGGATTTTCTCCCCATAACGACCCTGGCCGGCGGTGTGTCCGGGAAAGACGTGGCAACGACGTCGGTGGGTATCGGTGCCCTGGTCCACTTCGTGCTCCCGTGGTATCACGGCATTCCCGCTCGAGGCACCTATCGGCTCGACGACCTGTACTGGGAGACGCTGGGATACGGCGGGATCCTGCCGCTCGCCCTGGCCCTGGTGTCGGTGGTGAGGCTGCGACATCGAGGCCACCGCCTGGCCGTGCCCTGGGCGCTCGTCTGCGTTGGCATGGTGCTTGCCCTCGGCGTCCATTCACCCCTGTTCGGCTGGGCTCGAGCCGTCCTGCCGGGATTCGCATGGCTGGGTGTGCCGGGCAGGTTCCTGCTGCTCGTCCAGCTCGGCCTGGCCATGCTCGCTGCGAGCGGACTGGATCTCGTGGCCCAATGGTTGGCTGAGCGAGGAGAACGTGGCGCATGGGTCGCTGGGGTGGGGTCGTTCGCCATTATTGTGGGCACCGCGCTGGACCTTGGGTATCATGGATCGAGCCTGTTGCGTTGGATGGACAAAGAGGCACTGTTCCAGAAGCTCCCATCGACCGCCGCGGTCCCCGGCCTGGGGCCGTTTCGCCTCCTGAGCCTCCTGGATGATGTCTCGAGGCTGCAGGACCACCGGCACACGGTCGCGGGCACCGAACCCCTGGAACTCGAGCTGCGCGCGCTGACCTGGCCCGAGTACAGCCTGTTGCACGAGATGAGTACGGCGAGCACGTCGTTGCCCCTGGCCGTCGCCCACTACCGGCTGCTCGAGAAGCGGCTCCTCGCAGCTCTGCCCCGCAGGGAGGATGGCTCTCTCGAGGTGACCGGGGCGGCGCTCAACTTGCTGTATTTCCTTGGCGTTCGCGTCGTTTCGTCCGCAGTGCCGCTCGAGTCCGGCCAGATTGTGTTCCTGGGCGAGGTGCCGGTGCCCGGGCTGTCGAAGCCTATCTGGCTCTACGGTGTGCCCGATCCCTATCCCCGAGCCTACCTGGCCAGGAAGGTGAAGCGTTGCGGCCCGGAGGTGGCCGTCCGGCGGCTCGAGGATGGCAGGTTCGGCATGGGGTGGGACCCGTGCGGCGAGGGCGAGGCAGGGGAGGGGGACGAACCCGAGTCATCCAGGAGCGTGGCGGGATTCCCGTTGTTGACCGGACGAGGGCTGACGTTTCTGGACTACACCGTCAACCTGTTGAACCCCGGCTACCTCGTGGTCAGGGAAACCTACGCTCCGGGGTGGATCAGCCTGGTGGACGACGTGGAGGTCGAGACGATGCGCGTGGACCTGGTCTATCGTGCCGTGCCAGTCCCGGCGGGCCGCCATGCCGTGCGGATGGAATACCGGCCTCGAGGCCTGAGTTGGGGGTTGGCCGCCAACCTGGTCGGCCTGCTGTTCGTCGCCTTCTCGGTGTTCGCCTCGAGGTCCGGGGTGACGCTGAAGCGATCGCGTATCGACCCATCCGTGCTGGAAGACGGCGCCGAGGACGAGGATGCCTGGTTCCGCTGAGCGGCGTGCGCCCGGTCGGGCGGTGGCTCGAAGCCGTCTCGAGAGGACTGGTCGAGCAAGGCCGCCGCCGAAAGCACGGTTGCGCCCCTTCGACAGCCTGGACCAGGCGTTCCCGCCGGCGGCCGAGGAGGAGAGAATATGGTTCACGACTGGGTTACCTGGGTTGCACGGAGGTGCGGGACCTGGCCGCTGCTCTTGGCCGTCCTTCCCGGAATATGCGCCTGCCCAGCGGCGGGCGACTCGGACGATGACGACTCGAGCGAGCCGCCCGCCGCCCTGTCCGACCAGGACGGCGACACCATCCTGGACGCGCACGAAGGATCGGCCGACGTGGACGGCGACGGGCTCCCGAACTACCTGGACGCCGACAGCGACGGAGACACCATTCCCGACGCGCTCGAGGCCGGCGACGCCGACCCGTTGACCTTTCCCCGCGACTCGGACGGCGACGGCGAAAGCGACTTCGTCGATGCGGACAGCGACGACAACGGCATCCCGGACATGGTGGAAGTCGGCCCGAACCCGTTGGAACCACTGGATTTCGATGGCGACACCATTCCCGACTACGCCGACATGGACAACGACGGCGATCGGATAGCCGACACCATCGAGATCGCCGGTGCGATCCCCGTGGATACCGACGGGGACGCCTATCCCGACTACTACGACAGCGACAGCGACGGCGACACCATTCTCGATGCGGACGAGGCCGGCGATATCGCCGTCGGCGATCCTCCCAGGGACTTCGACGGCGACGGATGGGCCGACTACCGGGATCAGGATGCCGACGGCGACGGCGCGCCCGACAGTCTCGAGGCCGGGGACGAGGACCCCGGCACACCGCCTCGAGACACCGACAACGACGGCGACCCCGACTTCGTCGACCTGGATTCCGACGGAGACAGCCTCGCCGACGAACTCGAGTTCGACGGGTGGACCGACGCCTACGCCCGCGACACCGACGGCGACGGCGTGCCGGACGGTGTGGAGTCGGTGGCCGGCTCCGACCCGGTAGACGCGGACAGCCTGCCCGAGACCGTGTGGCTCGAGGTGCGGCAGCGGGCGGTGACGGTGCGGACCTTCGTGTTCCAGGTGGCCATCGGCAGTGCCGACATCGTGTTCATCCTGGACGACACCGGGAGCATGACCGAGGAGATCAAACGGCTCTCCATGGACTTCAGCCAGGTGGTGGAGGACGTGCGATCGAGCGTGCCCGACGCGGCGTTCGGCGTGGCCACGTTCCAGGACTACCACGGAAAGGGGTTCGGCGGGAACGTGCAGCCGTTCGAACTGGTCCAGCAAGTCACCACGGACCAGGAAGCGGTGGAGAACGCCCTGATGGGCCTCTCCGGGAGCGGCGGGTCGGGCAAGACCAGCGCCATCGAGGCCCTCCACCAGGCTTTGGCAGGCACCGGCTTCGACCAGGATTGCGACATGGACTTCGATTCCGGCGAGGACGTGCGGCCGTTCATCGCGTCCCCGTCCGATGTCTTTCAGGGGTCGGTCTCCGGGTCGCGTGTCGATGACCCCTCGTCCCCGGGCATGGGCGGCGGGTGTGGTTTCCGGGCTCACAGCCTGCCCATCCTGGTCTACGGCACCGACGTCGTGCCTCGAGACGCAGACCTGGACGACCCGTTGAATCCCGTACCGGACGCGTGTGCGCCTCCCGCCACGTCCGCGCCCGCTGGAACCTCTCTCGTTCTGGCCGAGGCCGTCGCCATGGGCGCGCGGCTCATCGGCGTGAACGTGAACGGGGTTGCCGATCTGCAGCAGGTCATGGTATCCATGGCCACGGCGACTGGATCCATGGTGGACCTGGACCACGACGGTATCGACGACCCCCTCGTGTTCGACCTCGGAAGCGTATCGACCATCTCCGCGGCGATTGTCGAGGGTGTGTCGTCGCTCGCGAGCGCAGGGTCCTTCTCGAGGGCCGATCTCGAGAGCGAGTCCGACCCCTACGGGTTCATGGCCGGTGCCTACCCGGAGGAATACCAGAACGTGCAGGCCGGGGACACGTTGACCTTTGACGTGACGTTTCTCGGAGCCGTGCCCGCCCAAGCCGACGACCAGATCTTCGTGATCACCCTGGTCGTCGTCGGCGACCAGTCGACCGGGCTCGACCAGCAGGATGTCATCATCGTCGTTCCGGGCGAAGGGTGAGCGGCGCGCGCGGCAGGGCAAGAGGAAGAATATGAAACAGCCAGGACAGTCTCGACGCCGGGCATTCTCCGGGGTCCAGCCCTCGGGCGGACTCCATCTCGGGAACTACCTCGGAGCCATTCGCAACTGGGTCCTCCACCAGGACGACTTCGACAATGTGTTTTGCGTGGTCGATCTGCACCGGGTGACCGTGCCCCACGACCCGGCTACGCAGCGGACCGCCACCCGGGACGTGGCCGCATGGTACCTCGCCGCAGGCCTTGACCCGGGCCGCTGTATCCTGTTCGTCCAGAGCCATGTGTCGGCCCATTCCGAACTGGCGTGGCTGCTCAACTGTGTCACCCCCATGGGATGGGTCGGGCGCATGACACAGTTCAAGGAAAAATCGGGTGCAGCGCGCGAGAGCGTCAGTGTGGGGCTGTTCGACTACCCCGTCCTGATGGCCGCGGACATCCTCTTGTACGACGCCCATGTCGTTCCCGTGGGTGACGACCAGAAGCAGCACGTGGAACTGTGCCGGGACATCGCGCAGGCGTTCAACCGCCGGTTCGGCCCGGTGCTCGTCGTGCCCGAACCGCTGATCCGGGAGGTCGGCGCACGGATCATGTCCCTCGACGACCCGACTTCCAAGATGTCCAAGAGCAACCCTAATCCGCGCTCCAGGATCGAACTCGGCGATTCGCCCAAGACCATTCGCAAAAAGTTCGCAAGGGCCACGACCGACAGCCTGACCGAGGTCCGATTCGACCCCGAGCGACCCGGTATCACCAACCTGCTCGGCATCTTCCGGACTCTGACCGGGTGGAGCGAGGCCCAGATCGAGGCGCACTTCGCCGGCAAGCTCTACGGTCACCTCAAGAAGGAGGTCGCCGACGCCACGATCCAGGCACTGGAACCCTTGCAGCGGCGGCATGACGAACTCATGTCCGACCTCACCTGGCTCGAGTCGGTGCTCGCCAGCGGCGCTGAACGAGCCCGGACGATCGCGCGGAAAACCCTGGCTCGAGTCCACGAAGCAATGGGGCTCGGCTGAAGCCTCGAGCCGGCACCACCCGCACCCGGCCGCCTCGAGACCCAGCCTTCGGACCTGGCACGGGGCTGCTCGATCGCGCGCCACCGCCCGAGGAGGGAAACGTGATTCGACGCATCGACCACATCGGCATAGCCGTCAAATCGTTGGACGCCGCGGTCGAGATGTATGAGCGGGCGCTTGGCCTGCGTTGTCTCAGGCGCGAGGAGGTCCCTGAACAGCAGGCCCGGATGGCCTTTTTCGACGCCGGGGGGACGCACATCGAGCTGCTCGAGCCGACCGGGGACGACGGACCCATTGCCCGCTTCCTGGAGCGGCACGGCGAGGGCATTCACCATCTCGCCTTCGAGACCGACGACATCGAAGCCCAGCTCGAGCGGGCCCGAGCGGCGGGGTGTCGCCTGGTCCACGAGCGGCCGGTCGCGGGCGCCGGCGGGAAGCGCATCGCCTTCCTGCACCCCCGCTCCACCTGCGGCGTGCTCACGGAATTGTGCTCGATCCGCCCGCATCGAGACCGGTGACCTCGCTCGTGCTGTCGTCGTGGTCGCGCTGGCTCGATCCTGGGCCGGCCGGCCGTTGCCGGGGTCGGTTCCTGACCGGCTCGCCAGGCTCCCCGCTGTTGCTTGAGCCTTTGACCAGCCCCTGGAGACCCAGCGCCTGCCACAGGCCGGTATCCAGGAGGTGGGTCGGACGGACGTGGGTCAATCCGGCGATCATCCTCGAGAGAGCCCCGGGGTTCTCCGCCTCGATCCGGTGGAGAACGGCCATCATCGCGTCGCGCTTGTGGTCTTGCTGAGCGCTGCACAAGCTGCACGGGAGAATGGGGAAGCCCATGTCGCTGGAAAGGTGGGCCAGGTCCTGTTCGGCGCAGAACACCAGGGGGCGGATGACAACGTTGCGCCAGTCGTCGGAGACGAGCTTTGGGGGCATAGCCTTGAGCTGCCCGGAGAAGACCAGGTTGAGCAGCAACGTGGCGAGCACGTCCTCCCGGTGATGGCCGAGGGCGATCTTGGAGCAGCCCAGGTCCACCGCCGCCTGGTACAGGATGCCGCGCCGGAGCCTCGAGCAGATGAAGCAGGTGGTCTGGCCGGGCTCGGTCATCTGCCTCACCACCGAGTAGGTGTCCACGCGCAAGATGTGGTACTCGAAACCTCGCCCCAGGAGGTAGGCTTCGAGGCTGCTCGTGTCATGGCCCGGCTGGTTCTGGTCCAGGTGTACCGCCACCAGCTCGAACGGGATCGGCACCCGGGCGCGCATGCGCTCGAGGAGGTGCAGGAGGGCATGGTAGTCCTTGCCGCCGCTCAGTGCGACCAGGATCCGGTCGCCGGGCTCCACGAGTCCGAACTGTCGCACCGCGCGCGCTACCCGGCGTGCCAGCGCCTGCTCGAGCCTTGATTGAGGCGGCATGAGCGTTCCTTGCCGTGTCGAGTGAAAAAACCCGGGCGCCGGACGGGCACCGTCTCGAGGTTTGGGGCAGTATTCACGCCGGAGCAACGGCTGTCAAGTAAGCCTGTCTCTTGGACCTGCTCCAAGACCGTGTGGGGCCAGCAGGCAGACGCGAGTCAGGGTAGACGCGGCTTCCAGCCGCGTCCACGCATTGTGTGTAAGCATAGGCGGCTGGAAGCCGCCTCCACCCCCGAGGCGCTGCGGCTACCTTGTCTGACATGCCGTGGCTCTCCCGCGTACTGGGGATACCATGGCAGAGCCTTGGCCGGACGGGGGACGGTGCATGGGCGCATTCGCATCTTCATACGATGGGACGACGAGGTGCTGAGGGCGCTTTATTGCGCGGCGAGACGCCGCGTCTACATTCCGAACAGTTGGATCGCGTGGCCTTTCGGGCCCTCGAGGGTCTTCTCGTAGAGCTTCTCGTCCCAGGAGCGGCCCGGCCTCCGGTCGAAGATCACCAGGTAGCCCTCGGGCTCCCCGAGACGCTCCAGGTACCGGGTCAACTGCGTCACCCCCTCGTCCACTGTCTGCGGACGTTTCCATACCTTGAGTTCCATGGCGTAGCGCTTCCCCTTCCAGGTGACCAGCAGGTCCACGCGGCCCGAACCGACCGCGAACTCCCGGTGCACCTGTCCCCCGCTGTTCACGACCCGTTGCAGGAACGCCTGGAGCATCAGGTGCGGTCCCGCCTCCTGGTAGGAGAAACGGCCGAGCC
>JAJRTE010000060.1 GCA_024278455.1 Myxococcota bacterium | reverse complement strand
GTGCCGTCGATGTAGTACCATACCGGCTGCCCCGAAAGGTCGTAGATCACCGCCGCCGCAGGCCAGTCCAGGTCTCGGTTGGAGATGTTGGTGAGAGTCCAGCCAGGCTGAACACGTTGCGAGTCGTACCGGGTCACCGTGCCGGCAGGGATGTTCTCCGGCAAGGGGCCCGTGCTGGCACGGTGGCCGCTCGAGCAGGTCTTCTGGCCGGCGGTCGCGAAAGCGCACACCTCGAGGTCGTAGGCAGTCTCGGCGTGTAGGCCGATGACGAGGATGTCGTGCTCGATCTCGAGGATAGTGTCTTCGGCGACGACTTCATACCCGGTGTCCTCGGAGAGTCGAACGGTTGCCGACGTGGGAATGGAGCTGCTGAACGCCACGGTCAGCGCCAGCACGTTGGATGGGTCGATTGTTACGACGGGGGTGGAGACCTCGAGAGGAGGCAACGGCGTCGGCGTGGGTCCCGGGGTGGAGACTGGGGGGGGCGTCGGCGTGGGCTGGTCCGCCGGACCCTGTGGCGTGCCCTCGAATGGGTGGGACCCACAGGCATCCATCATGGTGCACAAGACCACCAGCACGATGCCCAGAGAACCGGTCGAACGAAACATGGGTCGATAGGTCAGGCCAGCTTGTCCACGACGCGCCGGAGCTTCGCCCCGATTTCGGCCGCCACGTCGTTCAGGTTCGTGTTGCCCGTCGCCTCCATCATCCCCATGGGGTCGATGACCGACACCCGGATCTTGCCGTTGTCGGCCTGTTGAACCACCACGTTGCAGGGCAGCAGGAGCCCGAGATCGCTTTCCATCTGCAGTGCTTTGTGGGCGATGGGCGGATTGCATGCCCCCAGTATGACATAGGGCCGGAAATCGACGTCGAGCTTTTTCTTGAGGGTCGCCTTGACGTCGATTTCGGTAAGCACGCCGAACCCCTCGCTCTTGAGCGCATCGATGACCTCCTGCCTGGCCGTTTCGAAGTCTCCTGCGGACAGTTCCTTTCCAAATCCGTAGCCCGGTCGTTCCATCTGTTCTTCTCCTCGTTGCACCGCTCCCGCCTGGACACGGGAACCATTCAGGGGTTGTCTGGATCGTCTCAACGAAGGTAATAGTAGGCGCTTCGTCCTCCTTGTCAATCGGGGCGCTCTCTGGACATGCCACGAGTTCGACTGCGACAGCCTGCCAGGGCGGTGGGGCCGGAGGCTTGGAATGGGGTGAATGCGCGGGCCGGACACGATCGCTCGGCCTGGTGGCGTGTCGCCGGAGCGTGTCGCCTGGACGCCCGGGCGAGGCTGCCGTGGTGGCGTGTCTCATGTCACGAGAACGTGTACACTTCGTTGCGCAGGTGCGGGTCAGGACACTCCTTCTTGCCTCGCCGCCACCCAGCGACGGTGGACGGCCTCGAGAAACCTGGCCACGCCCGCGGTGACCGTCCGTTCGCGGACCGAACGGAATACCTCGAAGGCATGTTGCGCCCCCGGTACCTCGATGAAGCCGATGGGGGCAGGGCAGGCCTGGCGGAACAGCTCCTGGAAACGGCGGGATTCGGCCACGGGCACCAACGTGTCGTGGTCGCCGTGGACGAGCAGGAAAGGCGGGGCTTCCTTCCCGATTCTCGACATCGGGGAGGCCTCCTCGTACCGTTCTCGCCCCCTCTCGATCCCGTGTTTCATGACCTTGTGCTTGATCAGGCTCCACATGCCCCGGTGGGGCCAGTGGCCGAATCGATCGGTGAAATCATGTACACCGTAATAGGGCACGCAAGCGGCGACGGAGGTGTCCACCTCCTCGAAACCGGGCTGGTACCTGGGGTCGTTCGGGGTCAGGGCCAGGAGCGCTGCGAGGTGTCCACCGGCGGAGTTCCCGGCGACGGCCACGAAGTCGGGGTCGCCGCCGTAGCCAGTGATGTGTTCCCGGATCCAGTGCATAGCCCGCTTGAGATCCTCGAGGTGGTCCGGAAACGTGGCTCGAGGACTCAGGCGGTAGTCCACGGCGACGACGACCCAACCGTCCAGAGCCATCCGGTGGATGAGCGGCAAGCCCTGCTCGCGCCTGCTGCCAAGTATCCAGGCGCCCCCGTGGACATACACCAGGACCGGTGCTCCTTCCGGTTTCGTCTCGAGATGATAGATGTCCAGCCGGAGGGGAATCCCGTCGGGGCGGGCGAACACGATGTCTCTCTGCCGGACGACGCGGCGCGGCTTGAGCGGGAAAGGGAAGCGAACCCACCACACGGGGAGCGAGGGCAGCCCGGACGGGTCGAGATCGTCTATCACCTCTCTCGATATCGCGGTTTCGTTGGCGAGCGTCTTCTCCCGCGTGGCAGGCACGCCGGTCACAACGCGCTCGAGGGCCTGGGAGCCGGACGTTTCCCGGGCGTGCTCCGGGTTCCCCGGGTCGGTTTGGCCGGCAGCGTCGAGTAGCGCCGCTTGCGCCGATTCGGCCCCGGAAAGGTGCGGAAGCCCCGTCCGGACCTCGGTAAGGCCTCGAGCCACCGCCGGAACGACCAGCCGGGCGCGGGCCGCGACACCGACAAGGCCGCACCATGACACGACGAAGACGGCGGTCCCCGCCAGACCAGTGATCGTGCCGGCCGCCCCGTAGTGGAGCAGCAAGGCTGCGACGGCCACCTGGGCGAGAAGGTGGTGGATCGGCGCTTCGTTGACCAGGAAACCAAGGGCGAAGCTCGCGAGCGCCCTCCGGGGCGGCGCGTAACGGGGCCAGAGGGCGTTGAATGTGGCGGCCAGGCTCAACAGGGCGAGGGCGAGCAGCAGTGCGTCCATGGGTTCCTCGTCGAGGTCGGGGGTCTGGGTCCATCTGTACCCATCAGCCCGCCGGGCGTGCGAACGAAAGGATGTCAACGAAAGACAGTGGACATGATGGCCGGTATCCGGAACGAACGCAAATGCTGGCTGCATCGCCGGACCAGGCCGGCTGCTAGGGAAAATCCTCTCGCGTGAGCGTGGTGCCGGCTCGAGCGTTGACTCTCTCGAGGAGGTCCTTCTTCGGACGCCAGGTTTCCACCGAGTCCACCACGCTTCCGGTGTCGTCCTCGAGCGTCACCTTGAAATACTCGTAGTCCCTGAGCCCCAGGTAGCGGACTCGAGCCGACAGCAGGCGCACGGTCGCCTTGTCGTCGTCCAGGACGAGGACATGGCACGAGACACCGGTCTGCCCGGATGCCATGACGGCTCGAGGTATCTTGGCGATGAGAGGTTGCAGGTCGTCGGCCAGTTGGGCGGCGAGATCCGGGCGCAGGAAAGCCGGGAAGGACAGGTGGGTACCGGGTGTCGCGGCCTCGAGGACACGCCAGGCGTCGAGCACCGGTCGCACCGTGGTCCGCTCCATGTCCTCCGCCTCGTGGCCCGACGCCGGCGCGCCGAAAATGGTGCGGACATCCAGGATGGTCCAGTGCCCGGCCCCGTCTCGGCTGGTCGCGAGCAGGCTGTATCGTCCGTGCTCGAGCCGGGTGACGGTCAACCTGATGTGCGTCAGACCGGTGTCGCCGGTGTCGATGAGAAAAGTCTGTGTCGTGTCCTGTCCTTCCGAGAGCCCGGATGTCTCCCGGGCGAGGGCCGATAGCTTGTCGCTGAGCAGACCGGGGGAGTCCGGTGCAGGCCTGGCCTCGAGCTGTACGTAGGCGACCTCGACTCCGCCGGTCGCGGCGGTGTCTGAAGCGGCTCGATTGCCCGCCGGGCCGTAAGGGCGGGGCCGGGACGTCGATCTTCCGGTCCGTGGTGGCGTCTCTGCTGCCGGTGATGCCGCGCCGCCCGCGACCACCGGATTCCTGAGCGAGGTAGCCGGGTCGCGGTCCGGAGAGGTCCCCGGGGGCGCAACCGCGGGCGTCGATTCGGGATGCCCCGGCGGTGTCGCGAGGTATTCGCTGGTTTCCGTGTGCTGCTCCGTGCCCCGGGTCAGGCTGCCGGACGGCCCGACCACGTGGCCGCCGTGGCTATCCGTCGTGGGAGATGGCGTGTCGAGCAGATGGGCGACGGCATTCCCGCCAGGGGTCAGCACCTCGAGGTTGGACGCCAGGGTCGTGGGCCGCTCCTCGAGACCAGGGTCCCGGAGCGCGTGGGACACGTCGACACCGGAGGGCGCCTGCGGAGGGAACGGGTCGAAGAACCGGCTCAGCGGCAGGCGTGAAGGGACCTCCCCGGCGATAGCACTGTCCCCCGTGGTGCGGACCAGGCACATCCGGCCGGTGACCGGCCGGACCGTGTCGTTGTCCACGAATAGGGCTCGCCTGTCGCTGTCGTGGTAAGAAACCGCCGCAAACTCAGTGGACACGCGCACCGCGATCGGGTCGCCGGGCGGGCTCAGCACGTGCACGACGCGGGAGCCTCGAGGCACGGTGAGCCACAAGATGACTCGAGCACCGGGGACGCCCAGCCTCGTGAATCCACCACCATATCCCCCGGCCGGCACCAGGAAATCCGCGCACACCCTGGTCGCCCCCTCGAGACGCAGTTCCTTCTCCACCGAGTCCATATCGACCCAGAAGAACCGGTAGCCGGCCTCGGTCCTGGCTGACGAGCGACTGGGGTCGTGCTCGTCGCCAGCGAACACCAGCAGGGGATCGGGGGGGGCATCGAGAGCGAAAAGTCGCACGGCGTCGTCTTCGAAGACCAGCCTGGTTCCCTCGCGCGGTCCTTCGCCGAGAGACGCCGTCTCGAGCGTGATCACGTTGGCCAGGGCGCCCCAGGTGCCGAGCAGTCCATGAACCGCCCCGTCGTCGCAGGCCACTTCCACCCGGACATCCGGGGTAGGGGCTGGGATGGCGAAGCAGTGCGGTCCGCCCGGATGTTCCGGCCTCCCTTGACCGCGAGGCTCGAGATGGGGCGTCTGGACAAGATAGAGGTCCGTGATGCGCGACGTGAGAGAGTCGTTGAGGATCCTGACCCGGCCCTGGAACAGGTGGGCCACGAGCCGGTCGTCGAACGCGGACGCCGGGAGCCGTAGCCGGCTGTCGGGGGCGTCCAGGGTGGAAGCGATGGTCAGCGGGCGCGGGCCGGGTGGCGGGATGGAGACGTGGACGGTTGTGCGCGCCCCCCGGGCTCGGCCGTGCCGGGCTTCTCCCGAGTGGGCCTGTAAGACCGCGGTGCTGCGATCGCCGCCGTCAAGGTCGCCCCCCTCGGTCCCGTCCCCGGCCCAGGCGTGCTGCGCACAGAAAAGCAGCAGGGCGGCAATCATCCGGGGACGACCGCGAGCGTACCTGTGTGTCCTGTCGTCGTAGCCCTTCACGAGAGACCCCCTGAAAGAAACGCTTGTTGCCAGGCGTGGCGATCGAGGCGGGGTGGGGGATGATGGCGTGAGCTGCCTACCGGTCAGTCGTGTAGCGTGGCCGCGCGCTCCACGATCTCTCCGTGGTTCGCACCACGATCCCGCACCTCGCCTGGATTCGAACGCCACAGGCCCTGGATTCGGCCTCAAGAACGTCGATCCGGGATGGCTCCAGCGGGATGTCGATGTGGCGCCGGCAAGGGCCCGGCGCGACACGCTCGGCCCGCCATCCGCTCCGGCCCGGACACGAATCCGGGGCCGGGCGATGGCAATGGACGATGGGGACGGGGATAGGCGTGGTGATCCGGGTTTCGGCTCTTGTGACGCAACATGGTTCGCTTCCGCAAGTCGCTTTGCAATAGAATGACAGCCTGTCAAACAAACATCATAGCATTCCCGCGTGGAAAACTCGAGCCCAACTGGAAAGCGACTCGAAAGCGGGGTCGATGGCCGGTTGAACGGGGAGGCTGGCGGAGGAAGCCCCCGCCGGACCTCAGAGCGGACAGGTCCGGAGATCTCGAGCCAGCGTGGCGCAGTCGTCGTAGAACGTGCTCGCGCCGGCGGAAAAGCGTAGCAGGATCTCGTTGAGATCCTTGGAGACGTAAGGATAGACCTTGCGGAGGTTGGCGATGCGGTAGGCGAAAAACATCAACGCATCGTCACCGGTGAGCGCGACACCGGGGGGAAGACCCTCGCGTTCCACGTCGTTGCGCGTGCACAGGCCCTTTCCGACAACGTAGGTGAGGATGTTGCCCAGGCTCCAGATGTCGTAGTCCTTGAAGTTCACCACGTAGTCGAAATCGATCCAACGGTAGGCCTCGGTACCGCTTTCCACGAAGATGTGGTCGTTCCGGATGTCTCCATGCATGAGACCGTGCGCGTTGAGCATGGCAATGGCCTCGATGCAGTCGGTGACGCGCTCCAGGACGCCCGGCATGATGGTGTGATAGTAGGTCTCGTGGTCCGTCTCGAGGTCTGCGATCATGTTGTAGAGCGATCTGCCCCGGATCCGGTCGATCACGCGAACGTTGTTGCCCTTCGCATCCAACACGGTCCGCCCCTGCATGAACCGGGAGTCTCCGCGTACCAGCTCGAGCACCCGGCTCTCCTTGTCCGGGCTTCGCGCACACTGGATGGTCAGGAACCCCAGCCGAGTCTTGAACTGCTCGAGAAACACCAATTTGAGGATCTTGGCGGAGCCGTCGGCGAGATCGACCACGTACTTGACCCAAAACTTGGGCTGCTCCGAGATGCCGAATCGCCCTTCGGTCGCATCGCCGAGCACGAAGTAGTCGTTGCCGTCCAGCCGCAGGACGTCTCCGGCCGAAATCCCCATCACGTTGGAGGTATCCTCGAGGATGTTCACCGTACCGCGAACGCGCCGGTGCGATGTCTCTTCGATACGGCTCTTCAGGTCGGGCAGGTTGTCGAAAATCATGCCGGTGGTATTCCCGGGTGTGGTGGGGTGTGGCGTAGGGACAGGATATCAAGCCGTTGCCGCGGGGTCAAGGCGTAGGGGCGGGTTTGAAACCCGCCCCTACGGCCCCCGTGTTATTTTGTCGGTCGATATCGGGGGGCATGCGGGTAGGGAATTGTGTGTGTGGCGGTACGGGGCGGGGCCGACGGGGCGTGTGGTGGTGGGGAATTGTGTGTGTG
>JAJRTE010000059.1 GCA_024278455.1 Myxococcota bacterium | reverse complement strand
GAAAGGCGTTGAGCACACGCCGCTTGCGTGGGCGCACCGACCGACAACGTGCTGCCCATCCCTCTGATGCCGAAAGGCGTTGAGCACGAGCGGCTGCGTGGGAGATAGATCGCGATATAGCCCTGCCCATCCCTCTGATGCCGAAAGGCGTTGAGCACTAGCAGACGCGGTGCTGATCGCCGTGTCGCAATGGACTGCCCATCACTCTGATGCCGAAAGGCGTTGAGCACGAGAGGTCCCTTGAGTGGGATCTCTCAGAATATGAGCTGCCCATCCCTCTGATGCCGAAAGGCGTTGCGGAAGCTGTCAACAAGAATGAGACACCTTGTTTGGCTGTCACCTTCTTTTGACACGGGCGGGCTGACCCACGCTGCCTCGGGTAGTGCGGGCGGCATGGGTCGGTTCCGGACGAATCGGTCAGGATGTGCCTTGCATGCCTCATCGAGCACCCGTTGAGGCTGAGCACGAAACCCTGGGCGTACGTGCGGCACATGTTCGAGTGCTTGCCGCTGACGACGAAACTGGAGGACCACGAGGCGCTCTTGCCGTGGTGAGCGGCTCTAAGCCGGTGAGCGGTGGTGTATCTCGGCCGGGGGTCGGTCTGGTGTGTTCGCGTCCCCGGAACCTGGCCTTCGGTCACACATTTCCCCCCATGACCCCCTGATGTATTCCAAGAAGCACGTGTCTCATGCGTGACCGGGCCAGTGCGGCCCGGCCCCCTGCCCAGAGCCCAGGCACCAGACAGACTCTCCGACCACCAAGACACAGGAAAAGGCAAGGGTGAGGTTTATTGAGCGCTTTCGCAGGGCCGTTGGCGGATCTTGGGGCACAACCAGGGGCTTGCGCGGCTGGTTCGGGCATGGTAGCCTGTCGGCATGACGGGGTCGGAGCTTCGATGCGGTGGCAGCCACGTGTCGTTTCGAGGTATCCGGCGTGCAGGCGGGAGGGCGAGGGAGTGGTTCGAGCCGGGCCGCGGCCTCGTCGTCCGTTTCGGACCATCGACGACCACGGGGGGCGGCGGAGCAACCAACGCCGGGAGATCCAGGAGCACCAGATGTCGGACCTTCTCCATACGTTTCAGCGCGGCCTGACACTCCGCGTGAGGGATATCATGGTCACCCGGGTGTACGCGCTGAGACAGACCGACACCCTCGACGTGTTCCAGTTCATGGTGGAATCCCGCCGCGTTCGCCATGCCCCGGTCGTTGACGAAGAAGACCAGGTGGTGGGCCTGCTGACACACCGGGACCTCCTTGCCACCAGCGTCTCGAGCCTGGCGGGCCTGGACCGGGACGAACAGTGGGAGTTGCTCAGGGCCATCTCCGTCGCCGACGTGATGACTTCCCCGGTAACCACCATCGAGCCGGACGCCGCCCTCGAGGTCGCCGCGGCACTCATGCTCGAGCGCAAGTTCGGTTGCCTCCCGGTCGTCGAGCAGGGCAGGCTGGTGGGTATCGTTACCGAGTCAGACTTCGTGCGCCTCACGTTGAAGCTGCTGCACCTTGCCAGGGTGCGGGGGGGCGCGGCGAGGCAGGACGAGAGGTACGGCGGTGCGTGACAACCGGTCGAGGCGAGGATGCCGCTTGTGGACCCTGGGTTGGTGGTCGTTCGGCCTTGTCATGATCATGCTGGCCGGCGCATGTGGGCGGTCGGACATGCCCCGCACAGGCCCGGAGTTTCTTGCTCGAGGCGAACAGCGCCTCCGGGCCAACGATCGCAACGGCGCGCTCGCAGACTTCACCCGTGCGGCGGAACTTGGCCGGATCGAGGCGATCGGCCAGCGGGCCGAAGTCCTCTTCGAACTCCGCCGGTTCGACGAGGTGCAGGAAGACCTCGAGCGCATGATCGCCGCCCGCCCGAACGACCCGAAATGGTATCTCCTGCGCGCCCGAACGTTCCTCGAGCAGGGGCGTTCCGGCCAGGCTGTCCATGCCGCCGGCCGGGCGGTCCGTCTCGATCCGAACAGCGGTTTCGGGTATCTCATCCGTGCAAGGGCGTGGGAGGCGCAGGGGCGCCTTGACGCCGCGTTGAGCGACGTGGACCAGGCGTTGCAGGTGTCGCCCGACCCTGCCACGCGGGTGCGCCGGGGTGATCTCCGCCTCGAGACCGGGGACTTGGCTGGGGCTCGAGCCGACTACCTGGAGGCCAGGGACGGGGGAGCAGCCGGCGGATGGCGCGGATTGGCCAAGGTGCACATCGCCGAAGGAGACTTCAGCGCGGCCGTCGAGGCTGCCGAACGTGCGGCGCGGCTGGACCCGAGTACCCCGGAGAACCATGCCGTGCATGCCAGGGCGCTCGAGCTGTCCGGCCGCCAGGCGGCAGCGAGGCAGGCGTGGGACCGGGGTGCGGAATCGGCGCCGGATGCCGTGTGTATCCGTGCGGGGCGGGCGCCGTTCGCGCTGGTGACCGGGGACGCCCACGTTGCCAGGGAGGACTTGAACACGCTGTTGCAGGCCAGGCAGCGGGTGCCCGAAGCCCTGCTGTGGCTCCTGCTGGTCGACCTGGAACAGGGCGCGACCCGGGACGAGGGGGTCCGGAATGCTCGAGCCTTTCTGGAGCGGGTGGGGGCCGATTCGAGGCTTGCGCCGATATTCCGGTTTCTTGCCGGGGAGATCGACGTGCCAGCCTTGCTGCAGGCAACACCTGCCGGATGGCATGACCCGGAGGCGTACCGGAGCCTTGCCACATTCTTCGCCGGGTACCAGGCGATGAAGTTGGGGGACAGCGAGACAGCGCGTGCCCGGTTCGAGGCCACTGTTGCGTGCCGGCAGCGCCTGTCCGACGAGTTCTGGGCCGCCCGGTTCTTGCTCGAGCGCCTTTCCGCGCGATAGGGGCTTGACAAACGGCCTGGCTCATGTCTATAGTGGGGGCGCTTTACGGGTGTAGCTCAGTTGGTAGAGCATCGGATTCCAAATCCGACGGCCGTGGGTTCGAGTCCTACCACCCGTGCCAGGCATTTCAAGGGGTTACGGCGGTTGCCGTGGCCCCTTGTTGCGTTCTGCGGAGCACTGACGGATCATCGGGGATGAGATGTCGAGCATCGCCAAGCGTAGGTGGAAGAACGGCAGGACCACGTATCGCGTGTTGATTCGGCTGAAGGGTCACGACCCAGTGAGCGCCACCTTCGACCGGCTTCGGGACGCGAAGGAATGGGCGATTCGGGCGGAGGCCGAGTTGCGCGCGGGGCGGCATGGCGTGGTCCATCGCACGCTCGACGAGGTCCTCGAGAGGTATCTGGCCGAGGTTGTGCCCGCGAAACGAGCGCACACACGAGCCAGCCAGGCCCAACAGCTTCAGTGGTGGCGCGAGCGGCTCGGCCGGATCGAGTTGGACCAGATCGCTCCTGCGGACATTGTTCGTTGGCGCGACCAGCTCTCGAATGCCAGGACTGCCTGCTGCATGCCATATTCTCCGGCGACGGTGCGCCAGTACCTGGCAGTGCTGTCTCATGTCTTCACGATCGCTGTCGGGGAATGGGGATGGGTTCCTCGAAGCGTGGCTGGCGGCGGCGGGTTGTGCGTTCCCGGTGTGTAGGGGATTGTGAAGAATCATGCTGTGGGCAGCGCCCCCGCTCGAAATAGCCCCTACCCGGGGCTCTGCGCCTCCATTTGCGGAGAACCAGCACATCCAAGGTTTACAAGCCAGGGGATGCGGGTGGTGAGCCGAATCTCGATGAGCTGACGCGGTAGCCCCTCGCGCAGGGCGGAATCTGCACAGGGCGTGGCCCCACGTGGGGCATGGTAGTCCTTGGTTCCTCGTTGCCTCCATGTTACAGTATGCTCGAGCGTGCGATGTACCGGTTTCTTTTCGTGGAGTAAGGATCGCATGGATGTCACCGTCAAGAAACGATGTCGCGTGCTGCCAGGGCACAGGATAGAAATCACCTCCACCGACCTGCCTGTCGGAGAGGAGGTGGACGTGACCGTGACGGCACGCAGACGAACGCCGACGCGGCCGCGTCGTTCCATGCAAGAGATCCTGGCGGAGATTCCTCCGCCTGGTCTCTTCAAGTCACCGGAGGAGGTGGACCAGTTCCTGGAAACGGAAAGGGATTCATGGGACGACTAGTGTTTCCAACCGGGATTCGGGTCTACATCGACACGCAAATCCTGATCTATAGCATTGAGCGCCACCCCCGATACTGGCCCATACTCGACATGCTGTGGACAGAACGCTTCGAGGGCAGAGCCTCAATCGTGACCAGCCAACTCACGCTGATGGAGGCCCTTGTCGGTCCATTCAAGTCGAAGAATGATCGGGTGGTGGCAGCATACAAAGCTGCCCTCGATTCTGGCAACGTCGATTTCATTCCGGTCTCACTCGATGTTCTGGAGCGCGCAGCGAGAGTGCGGGCCGGGACCCGCCTGCGAACGCCTGATGCCATTCACGCCGCAACAGCGCTTCATGAAGGCACGGATCTGTTCCTCACCAATGACCGGGCATTCAGGACCATGAGCGAATTGCGGCCGCTTCTTTTGGATGACGTCCTATCTGCCGTGGGCTAGGATCCCCCCTCGCCACGGATCACTTGCGAATCACCGAGCCATGCAATACAGTGCGTTGTGGCGTCTGGAGGCGCCACGGTGGAGCGCGGAAACCCCTTTGCAGACATGGCGATAGGTGGCATGGGCGGCCGGGCTGGACGTCTCGTTGGACTATCTGGTGTCGGAGCCGGAAGAGACCACGCCGGCCGGGCCGTACTGTCGTGATCCCACAGCCCACAAGGTGGTCGAGGAACTGGGACTTGAGGACCTGTTGCTTGTCTACAAGATCGGCTCGGGCGGGGTCGATTGGGAAATCGTGGTGTACCTGGCCCGTTCCTACCCGGACCCTGTGCCCTACCGGTCCTGCGAAGGCGCTTTGCCGGGGTTCCCGAAGAGCGACTCCGAGGCCACCTGCTGGCGCTCGAACGGCGTCACGTCGTCACGCAATCCAGCAATGTCGGGGAGGAACCGCAGTATGTTTTGACGCAAGCCGGGGCGGTGTTGAACGCGAAAACACCAGCAGAGGCTGGTTGGCACATCTATCATGCGTTCAGGCTCCTTCTCCACCGCGTCCTCCCTGCAGCGGAGAGTAAAGACAAGTCTGGCTACCTTTTGTCCTTCACGACCCAGGTGCCGCCGGAGATGGGCCGGGAGGCCGTGGTCGAGTTCAGGCAGTTCTTGAGGCGCCGTTTTCGGGCGCTTTCTGCCGAGGGTGGCAGCGGAGATTTGTCAGTCGTTCTTGGGGTTGCTTTCAAGGAGGATCCGGACTGCAATAACGGTGATTGAAGCGCGTCTCACAATGTGACAGGAAGCGGTGCGGTGCTGAGTGCTCTCTTGCGGAGCGGAGCGGTTCGCTGCTCGGCGTTTTCTTGGAATCTCGTTCTCTGGGAGGTCACGATGAAGAGAGTCACCGCGATTGTTCTGGGCATGTTCATGGTCACCGTCACACCATCCGCCAGCGGGGCGGGTGTGCTGGTCGAAACGATCAAGTCCCACGTCGAGAACCGCCCCACCCTTCGCGACCGGGGCGGCGATCGCGCGGTGCAACCGGAAGAGCGTACCCAGGCGTCCCACCATGCGATCCCGGCCAACCCGCTGGAAGCCTACCTGTCGAGGTTGCTGGAGGGGATTGTCGGGAAGTAGTCG
>JAJRTE010000058.1 GCA_024278455.1 Myxococcota bacterium | reverse complement strand
TCCAGTGTTCCGGAATCACCCCTGCCTCGGTCTGCTTGTATCCAGGCTTCACCATGAGAACCCCATGCGCCTGAGGTGCTCGTCGACCTTGGTTTCCAGCTCGGCCACCCTTGCAGACAGCTTGGGCAGCGGCGTCTCGTAGCGCTCGGCTAGCTCCTTGACGCGGCGAGTCAACGCCTCGCCGATACGCTCCACCTCGCCGTGGATCGCCGCACCCAGGCTGGCGAGCCACTTGTCGTTCACCACGAGGGACTTGATCTCGGCCTCGGTCAGCGCGGCGTACTTCGCCAGCGCCTTGGCGTCCAGCGCGGCCTCGGCCTTCTTGATCGCCTTCTTCGCCTCGGCCTCGCGCTTGTAGAGGTCGAGCCATTCCTGCAGCGCACGCGCCTCCTCCTCGTCCTCCGCGCTGCCCTTGATCTCCTTGAGCCGCGCGGTGACGTTGGCCTTGTTGACCCTGTCCAGCTCGGCGAAGAGGCCGTCATCCCCGCCGTGCTCCTCCTCCAGCTCGGTGCGGCGGGCGGAAACGCTGTCGAGCTGGGCTTGCAGCTCGTCGATCACGGCCTGGTCGTCCGCGAAGTACCGGGCCACGATCAGCTCCTTGGGCACCAGGTCGCACGCCCAGCCCTTGTCCTTCTCACGGCCCTTCTTGTCCTTCACAAGGATGCGGTAGGGCTCGGCCCTCCAGCCCTCGTCGGCGATGAGGTAGGCGTCGTCCTGCATGACCTCGGCCCAATAGTCCATGAGGTGCTGGTAGATGCCATACTTCGAGAGCAGCGGGCGGTCCTCGTAGTGCCGGAGGAGGCCGTCGCCCAGCTCGGCCGCGAGCCCCTTGGGGTGGGATCCCGGCTCCAGCGCCTTGAGGGACGGCTCGACCTGCTCGCGCCACTCGTCGAACAGGGCCTCCATCTTCCCCATGAAGGCCACGAACTCGGCGTGGTTGTGGATGGTGTCCCGGATGGCGGACTTGTCCACAGCCAGCTCGACGTATCCGGGCCGCAGGTCCCGGAAAAGCGCGGCGTGAAGCCCAGGACAGACCTCCCAGTACTCGCCGAGGGCGTCGACGTCGGCGACCGGGATCCCTCCGCGCAGGTGCCCGTCGATGTCCTGAAGGTCCTCCTCCTCCTGGCTGTCGATGTAGCGGGGGAGGTTGAGGTTGAAGTCGTTCTTCTCGATCTCCTCGAAGCTCACCATGCGGGAGTAGCCGGGCTGCTCGACCTGGGCGGTGAACACGTCCACGATCCGGCGGATGTCCATCTCCCGCAGGCGGTTCTTGTTGCCGTCCTTCTGGAAGCCCCTCGAGGCGTCCACCATGAAGATGCCGCGCCGGGCCGCGGCCCCGGCCTTGTCGATGACGACGATGCAGGCGGGGATGCCCGTGCCGTAGAACAGGTTGGGGGGCAGGCCGATGATGCCCCGGATGTAGCCCTTGCGGATGAGGTTTTTGCGGATCGCTGCCTCGGCGTTCCCCCGGAACAGCACGCCGTGGGGCAGGATGCACGCCCCCCGCCCCCGGCTCTTGAGGGACCGGACGATGTGGAGCAGGTAGGCGTAGTCGCCCTGCTTGGCCGGCGGCACGCCGAAGTGCTTGAAGCGCTCGTGCGGGTCGGACTCCGGGTCCAGCCCGGTGCTCCAGCGCTTGTCGCTGAACGGGGGATTGGCCACCACGAAGTCGAAGGTCTTGAGCTGGCCGTGCTCCAGGAACAGGGGGTTGGCGATGGTATTGCCCTGTCTGATGATCGCGATGGGGTTGTCGTGCAGGATCATGTTCATGCGCGCCAGGCCGGCCGTGGTGGCGTCCTTCTCCTGGCCGTAGAGCGTGACCTCGGTGGTGGCCTCGTCCGCGACCTTGAGGAGCAACGATCCGGAGCCGCAGGTGGGGTCGTAAACCGTTGTTTGGCGGCTGGTCTCGGCCTCCCGGATACCCAACACCCTGGCGATGACGCGGCTGACCTCGGCCGGGGTGTAGAACTGCCCCTTGCTCTTGCCGCTCTCCGTTGCGAAGTGGCGCATCAGGTACTCGTAGGCGTCCCCCAGGATGTCGTCGCCGTCCGCTCGGTTTCCGGAGAAATCCAGCGCCGGGTTCTCGAAGATGGCGATGAGGTTGGTGAGGCGGTCCACCATCTCCTTGCCGGTGCCGAGTTTCGTGGCGTCGTTGAAGTCCGGCATGTCCGACAGGTTGTTGGCGGCGGCGAGGGGGCCGATGATCTTCTTGTTGATCTGGTCGCCGATGTCGCTCTTGCCCTTGAGGGCCACCATGTCCTCGAACGAGGCGCCCTCGGGGATCTGGATGGGCGCGTAGGGGTCGCCCGCGTACCGGTCGCTGACGTACTTCACGAACAGCAGCACCAGGACGTAGTCCTTGTACTGGCTGGCATCCATGCCGCCCCGAAGCTCGTCGCAACTCGCCCACAGGGAAGCGTAGAGTTCGGATTTCTTGACAGCCATCGACCGTTCCTCTCTGTTGCCTTGGTACGGGTCTCTCCACTACCAGGATGCGGAAAAACCCCGTCCGCGGGTTTTCCGCGACGGCCTCTCGGGGACGGCCCCTTGACTCGCCGCGCCGTTCGAACGCCCGGATCGTCTCCGAACGCCAAGGGTGCCGAGGTCGAGGCCCGGACCGGCCGGCAAACAGCGGCATCACAAGGCGCGGCGATCGGGTGCCGCGCTCGCGCCCGGCCGGAACCGGGCGCCGCCCCGGGGCCATGCGGCAATACTTTTGAAGGTCTCTATAACGCCGCCCGCCGGCACACACCCCGTGGACGCCGGAGGGCCTGAGCGTCCGGAGATGGGCGACCCCGTGCGGTACGGGGCCATCACGGTACCACGCGCCCCACGGTCCCTCAACGACCCGGGAGCCGGCGGATGCCGTGCCAGACGGTGCGTTCCCGGTGGTGGCGAAGGGGTGGGGCGCGGTCCTCTGGCGCCGCTTAGAACGGGTGGCGCGGGTGCCCAGGTCGACGCGGACAGGAAGCGGGCGGGCCGGGGCCCAGGGAAAGACAACGAGGCCCGCCCCCTGGAGCAGGGAGCGGGCCTTCGGTTTTCTCGTGGTGGAGATGAGCGGGATCGAACCGCCGACCTCTGCGTTGCGAACGCAGCGCTCTCCCAGCTGAGCTACATCCCCACGAGGACGTGAACGAATATCACAGC
>JAJRTE010000057.1 GCA_024278455.1 Myxococcota bacterium | reverse complement strand
TTCGTATCGGCACGTTCTTGTGTCACAAGTCCCTGGCGGGGCCTGTCGGGACGCCGGAACCGGCTCCCCCCAAAAGACCTTTGCTTGGGACGGCCTCGGCCCGACACACTGTAGGATGATGGTCACCTGTCAACTTCTCGACCGAGGTGTTCCGTGAACAGGCGCGTGGTTCGCGTTCGTCGACTGGTATTGACGCTCAGCTTCCTGGGTACGCTGACATGGCTCGCTGTACCTCGCCAGGTGCGAGCCGATGCTGCCGGACTCGAGCTGCCCACCGGAGTCGTGGTCGCCGACATCCTCTACACGCCCGGCGCAGACACCACCTTCGCGATCACGCTCGAGGGCATCGGGGAGGGGTTCGACGTCTCCGACGGCACCTACGACGGCTGGTGCGTGGAGAACAACGGCGCACCCAACCACTTCCAGGTCCTTCTCTATTCGAGCTACGACCCGGAGATGCCTTCCGAGGTGGCCTTCTACCAAAGTGACGATATCCCCTTGGTCGAAGATGGCGCGGTTTCCCTCGGCGATCCCGTCCCGTGGGACCGCATCAACTACATGGTCAACCACAAGCAGGGCGGCCGCGAGGATGTCCAGGCCGCCATCTGGGAACTGATCTGGGGGGACGCCTCCACACTCGAGCTGACCCCGGCAGCTCTGGCCATGCTCGAGGCCGCCGGCACGTTCGGCGACGGGTACGTCCCCGGTGAGGGCGACATCATGGCCGTGATTCTTTACGTGGACGGCCTGCACCTCGAGGGATACCAGGAAACCGTGATCGAAGTGCCGGTGCCCGAAACCGCGACAGGCGCCATTGGCGACCGCGTATGGGAAGACAGTGACGAGGACGGGGTGCAGGACGACGGCGAGCCCGGCGTCCCGGGTGCAGTGGCAAGCCTGATGGCAGCCGGTCCCGACGGCACCTGCAACACCGGTGACGAAGCGGGGCTGGCCGTGGCTGTCACCAGCGCCGATGGCTACTATTTGTTCGAGAATCTGCCGGCAGGAACCTACTGTATCCAGTTCAGCCCCCTGCCAGGCACCCAATTCACTCTGCCCGACCAGGGAGATGACGATACCCTCGACAGTGACGCCGCTCCCGGGACAGGTGCCACCGGCGCCATCATCCTGGCCGCCGGGGAGATGCGACTCGACATCGACGCCGGCCTGATCCCCGAACCCTGCGTGGACGACGACGGTACCACCACGCTGATCCTGGCCTATCGCGACGCCGAGGGAGCCATCTCGACCGTCCGGAGCGACACCGGTCACACGGAGCCCCTCGAGGCCGGTGGTTCCACCGTGACCACGGGGTTGTCCGGGACCACCACGGCAGCGGTCAACCCCCTCGACGGGCTCGTCTACCTGGCCACCGGGGAAGGGGACGACAGGCTCCGTGCGTTGAATCCGGCGACCGGCGACGTACTCGAAATCGGCCCCCTCACCGGTGGTGCGAGCAACCTCCAGGCCATGGACTTCGCGCCGCCGCAGGCCCTGGCCCACGGTTTCATGCCCGGTGCCCTCTACGGGATCAGCGTCGACGGCATGGAAGGATGCGGCCCCAATTGCCTCTTCCAGATCGACGCTGCGACTGGAGAAGCCACGCCGCTCGCGTCGCTGGCCGCCAACCAGATCCGCGGAGCCAGTTTCGACCCTATCACCGGCGAACTGTGGGTCTACGATCCGGGTGGGAAGGTCCTGTCCACCGTCCTTCCAGACGGCACGATGACAGAGCGCATGACCGTCCCTGATAGTCACCAGGACGCGCACACCGGGGTGGACACGGTATTCAGCCTCGCCCACGGTTGCGACGGAACGCTCTACGCCATCGATATTGCCTACGGCGTCCTGGTGCGCATCGACCTCGAGGCGCACCAGGCCTACTGGGTCGCCGAGTACGGATCGGCCGCCAGCGCGTTCGGTTCCTTCGAGGGGAACGCGCTCGACGCTCTCGACCCGCAATGGTGCCTGTGCGACCCTGGCGTCACGCCCCCGCCAGACAGCGGTACCGGCGGCACGACCTACACCCAGATCGAAACCGGCGATTCGCGCGCACGCTCGACGGGGTGCAACGCCAGCGGGTCGGCACCTTCCGGGACCCTCGCGTGGCTCTCCCTGGTCCTTTTCGCCGCCGTCCCCGCCGTCCGCCGCCGTTCCGGGTGAGCACAGGGAATGGGGAATGGGGGTAAGCGCTCAATAAACCCCACCTTGGAGTGGATGTGAGCCGTGGGACGATGAGCCACTGGGCTCGTCGAGCGGCGCGAGCGTGTCAGCCGTTGTCGAACCTGTTGCGAGAAGATGTTCTGGAGGGGGGGTATGTGCAGGTTGACGAGACGCGTCAGGCAATTCGAGCGCTTGCCGCTGGCGACGAAACGGGAGGACTACGAGGCGCTTCTGCCGTGGCGCGTGGCTCTGAGCCGGTGAGCGCTGGTGTGTCTCGGTCGGGGTTCGGTGTGGTGTGTTCGTGTTCCCGGAACCCGGCCGTCGGTCAAACATCTCCCCATGACCCCCCTGATGTATGCCAACAAGCACGTGTCCCATGCGTGACCGGGCCAGTCCGGCCCGGCCCCCTGCCACAGCCCAGGCACCTGACATACTCCCCCACTACCAAGATACAGGCACAAGCAAGGGTGCGGTTTGTTGAGCGCTTGCCCGAAAACGGGGCGGGGACATGGACCCGCCCCTACCGCCCATACCACGCGTCTGGCCGGATCCACGGGTCCGCCCGAACGATTCCCGCATCCACCCCGGAATTCCACCACGGCCACCCCGGATCCACCACCCAATCCACGTCGCGGCCCGGGATATGTAGGGGCGGACCCGTGTGTCCGCCCAAACGGGTCCCCGCATCCACCCCGGAATTCCACCACGGCCCCCCGGATCCGCCGGCAAACCCACGTCACGGCCCCGGACATGTAGGGGCGGATCTTGTATCCGCCCAAACGGATCCCCGAGCCCACCCCGGAATTCCTTCTCTCAGCAGCCACTGCCAGGGTGGACACCCGCATCCAGATCGTCGCAATCCCAACCCTCGTCGGGGTAGAGCGATGCATCGTAGGGCCCCGGCTGCCACCACAGGGGATAGCCGTCACCGTCCAGGTCCCAGAACGCGGCGCCGGGGCCGCCGTAGAGTCCGATGTCCGAAGGGCCTCCATCAGGGTCGAGGATGGATGAGGCACCCGCATCGATCAGGGGGGAAGTCGCCGACAGGTGCAGGTCCCAAAGCTCCGGGTCCGGGGAGCCGAGATCGAGGTATTCCGGATCGACGGAGATATTTCCGTTGCGGCCAGTGGGATCGACCATGCCGATGTACTCGTCGGGGGTGTTTCCCCAGGCGTTGGTGTTTTCGAAGGTGGCGAAACAGCCATCGCAGTAGACCGCTCCGCCGGTGCTGCTCTCGTTGGCGCTCATGGAGACGTTCGTCAGGGAGCCAACGTTGTTGCTCGCAAAGTAGAAGGCGCCGCCTGAAGCGCCGGCCTGGTTGCCGTAGACGAGGGCGTTGGTGAACAGCGCGTTAGCGCTTGCTCCCAAGTAGGCGCAACCTCCGGAGCCATCCCCCCCCGCAGTGCTGTTGTTGATACATGAAATGTTCGTGAAGGTCGGAGTGCCGCTGTTGGCGTAGACCGCTCCTCCGTAGTAGCTTGCAGAGTTGGAGGTGAAGTTGCTGTTGTCGAACTGGGGGGCGCCGCTGCTAACGTAGACCGCTCCTCCGTAGCTTGCAGAGTTGGAGGTGAAGTTGCTGTTGTCGAACTGGGAGTTGCCATAGCTAACGTAGACCGCTCCGCCGTTGCTTGCAGAGTTGGAGGTGAAGTTGCTGTTGTCGAACTTGGAGGTGCCGGAGTTAACGTAGACCGCTCCCCCGGAGCTTGCAGAGTTGGAGGTGAAGTTGCTGTTGTCGAACTGGGAGTTGCCGCTGCCAACGTAGACCGCTCCGCCTCTGTTGCTTGCAGAGTTGGAGGTGAAGTTGCTGTTGTCGAACTGGGGGGTGCCGGAGTTAACGTAGACCGCTCCGCCGTAGTTTGCAGAGTTGGCGGAAAAAGCGACGTCCTCGAACCGCGCGGAATTACTGCCGGTTACGTAAACGCCCCCTGCATAGTTGGGTGCGTGGTTCCCCCGGATCTGCGCATGCGTTACCACGGGGGACGAAGACGTGATGTACATTCCAGCACCGTAGCTTGAGGAGTCGTTGTCCTCGATGACACAGCCGTCGATCACGGCGCCCGAGTTTTGCAGGTACAGCCCGCTCCCATAAGCGGAGAAGTTCCAGCTCACCACACAGCTCGAGATGGTGGGGGAAGCATCGAGAATGCGGATGCCCCCACCTTTTTGTACGTAGCCGTTGGTAATCCCGAAGCCAGCGAGCACGCTGTCGAGGCCTTCCCCGTTTTCGAAGGTCACCACCGATCCGGCCGTGCCCCCATCCAGGGTGGTCGCGTAGGGTCCCGCGAGCGATGCCAGGGTGATTCCCTTGCCCGCAAAGTCGATGTTCTCGAGGTAGGTCCCCGGCTCCACACAGACGACCTCCCCGGTGCCGGCGGCGTCGATTCCGCTCTGAACCGAGTCCAGGTCCGTTGGGACGACGATATCGCAGGTGACGCAGTCTTCGTCTACCCCCCCATCGCAGTCGTTGTCGATGCCATCGCACTGCTCTGCCGCTCCAGGATTTGTGTACAGATCGGCGTCATTGCAGTCGTCGTTGCAGGTGGGGTAGCCGTCGAGGTCATCGTCCAGCTCGTTGACCGGGACGATCCCGTCACAGTCATTGTCCTTTGCATCGCATAGCTCGTCGGCGCCTGGATAGGTCTGGTCACTCTCGACGTCGCAGTCCCCTTCGCATGCCATCCATCCATCCCCATCGCTGTCCACTTCATCCTCGGGGATCGACGCGCAGCCGTCGCTGATCCCGTTGCACAGCTCCGTTGCGCCCGGGTAGGTGGTGTCCACCGCATCGTCGCAGTCTCCCTCGCAAGGTGCGAAGCCGTCACCGTCGGCGTCCACTTCGTCCGCCGGAACCACCCCGTCGCAGTCGTCGTCCACCTGGTTGCAGGTCTCCGTCGCGTTCGGGTGCGCGGCCGCCACCTCGTCGTCGCAGTCCCCCTCGCATATCATCCACCCATCGGAGTCTGCGTCCGCCTCGCTGGCAGGCACCGTCCCATCGCAGTCGGTGTCCAGCCCGTCGCACAGCTCGGTGGATGAAGGAGACAAGACCACGCTCGAATCATCACAGTCTCCCTGGCAGGCGCTGAAACCATCGCTGTCCTTGTCCAGCTCATTCGCCGGGACGGATCCGTCGCAGTCGTTGTCCACGCCGTCGCACAGCTCTTCCGCTCCCGGGTAGACGAAGGGTGCGACATCATTGCAGTCATGCTCGCAGAGCATAAAGCCGTCACCGTCCACGTCCGCTTCGTTGGAGGGGATCCCGTCTGCGCAGTCCGTATCGACCCCATCGCACAGCTCGACGGCGCCCGGGAAGGCGGCGGCGTTGGTGTCGTCGCAGTCCCCCTGGCAGGCCCAGAAGCCGTCGCCGTCGGCGTCAAGTTCGTTGGGGCCCAGGTCGCCATCGCAGTCGTCGTCGATGCCATCGCAGATCTCCAGCGCCCCGGGGTAGACCACCGGCGAGAGGGGGTCGCAGTCGCCCCCGCAGCCGGTGACACCATCTGCATCCAGGTCGAGTTCCTCTGAGGGGAGCAACCCGTCGCAGTCGTTGTCGATACCGTCGCAGATCTCCGTTGCGCCGGGAAATGTCGCCGGGCCGGTGTCGTCGCAGTCCCCCTCGCAGGTCGTGAAGCCGTCTGAATCCGCGTCCAGCTCGGAGGAGGGAATGATGCCATCGCAGTCGGTGTCCATTCCGTCGCACAGCTCCTGGGCCAGGGGCGAGACGGCTGGATCGGTATCATCGCAATCACCCGCGCACAGGGCCACCCCATCCGAG
>JAJRTE010000056.1 GCA_024278455.1 Myxococcota bacterium | reverse complement strand
TGCGCCGGCGACTGCGCCACCGACGACGACGAAGATGGCCAGACCGAGGAGGCCTGCGACTGCAACGACTTCAATCCCACCGTCTACTTCGGGAACACCCAGTACCAGGACATCGCCAACGGCGTCGACGAAGACTGCGACGGCGTCGACGGGGAGGACGACACCGGGTCGGGCTCGGGAACAGGCACGGGAACAGGGACGGGAACGGGAACAGGAACAGGAACAGGCACCGGCACTGGCCAGAACCCGGGGGACACGACGGATGCCTGCTCGGAATACGGCACCATCACTTGCGCCGGCGACTGCGCCACCGACGACGACGAAGATGGCCAGACCGAGGAGGCCTGCGACTGCAACGACTTCAATCCCACCGTCTACTTCGGAAACACGCAGTACCAGGACATCGCCAACGGTGTTGACGAGGATTGCGACGGCGTCGACGGGGAGGACGACACCGGGTCGGGCTCGGGCACCGGCAGCGGGTCGGGAACCGGGACAGGCTCGAGCCCATAGCCGGCCGCGTTCACCGCCATCTCACACTGCCGCAGCACGCAGGTGATAGGGACTTGACGGCCCGCGTACGGTTGCGGAACTGGAGCGAAAGGCGTTGACAAACCCCCGACCATGTCATAATCTACCAACCGCTTGGGAAGACCAGTCGACACCGGGCCGGAGGCGGCGATTGTGGCGGAAAGGGCAAGCACGGAAGTCGGCCTCGAGGACCCCACGTTTCTGGAGCGTATCAGGCCACTGGTACGATCCACGTTCCGGTCCGAGGTCATCAAGGGCGTGGGACCGCTCGGGGGCATGTTCTCCATCGCGGCGGAGAAGTACCGGAACAAGGTGCTGATATCCGCGGCCAACGGCGTGGGTGCCAAGGCCCGGGTGGCTCAGCTCGCGGGGGTCTACGACACGGTCGGGGTCGACCTGGTGGCACTCTGTGTCAACGACGTGGCGGTGCGCGGCGCGGAACCCCTTTTTCTCCTCGACTACTTCGCCACCGGCTCCCTGTCTCGCGACATGGCCCTGTCCATCGTCGAGGGTTTGGTGGCCGCATGCCGGGAGGCCCACTGCACCCTGCTTGGCGGCAAGACGGCCCAGGTTCCGGCGGTATACCGGGATGACGGGTTCGATCTCGCCGGCGTGGCGGTCGGCGCTGTCGACCAGGATCGCCTGGTGGACGGGTCATCTATCGGGATAGGGCACCGGGTCATCGGGATGGCGTCCAGTGGTCTGCACACGGCCGGATTCGGTGTCGTGCACCGTGTGCTCGCCGCGCAGCCTTCCCCTGCCCTGGATCAGCAGGTGCCCGACCTGGGCGGCGAAACCCTGAAGTCCGCGTTGTTGCGCCCGACGCGCATCTATGGGAAAACGATCCTCAACCTGGTTCGCGACTTCCGCATTGCCGGCCTGGCACACGTCGGCGAGGGGGGTATCGCGTACCGGCTCGGGCGCCAGCTCCCCAGGGGGTGCCAGGCGTTGCTGCGCCCCGGAGACTGGGAGCAGCCCGGTCTGTTTTCGTACTTACGCCGAATGACGGCGCTGACGCACGACCAGATGTTCACCACCTTCAACATGGGACTCGGCATGATCGTGGTCGTTGCGCCGCAGGATGTCGAGGGCGTTCTCGAGCGGCTGGAGAGCCTTGGGGAACAGGCGTGGGTGGTCGGAGAAATCGTTCGGCGCGAAACCGATGCTCCTTCGGTCCGTCTCGAGTAGTCTTCCGGGGGCGATGGAGCCTCGCCGGCACATCGGACGTTCATGATTACCAGAAGCTATGATGTCATCGTCGCTGGTTTTCGCCCTGGTGGTCTCCTGGCGGGCGCGCTCCTGGCCAAGCACGGACTGCGGGTCCTGGCCATCAACCAGGACGGCTGGGCTCCGGTGACCGTCGGGAAGTACACGTTCCCCTCCCACCGTTACCCGTTCATCGGTTTCGATGACCGGGAGTTGCTCGGCGGAGCCATCGATGAACTGACCATCCATCCCAACGAGCGGAAGCACATCCAGGCATCGATCCCCTCCTACCAGGTCATTCTCCCTGGCCAGAGGGTCGACGTCTACCCCGATGAGCGGTTCGTCTCGGAACTCGAGCGCGAGTTCCCCCGGGACGATGTGGCCTTTTCGGCCCTGTACGACCGGATTCGCGACGAGGCCGGCGTGTTCATCCGGGCCTGGGCCAACAAGCGGTCAGAGCCCCCGACACCATCGATCGTGCAGAAGATCGGGCTTCGCGGAGCACCCCGGAGAAGCAGGCCGCTGCTGCCCCCCGAGACGGAAACCGTCGGGGACGTGCTGGCACTGATGGATGCCCCGGCCGATGTGCGCACCCTCGTCTCCGCCCAGCTTCGCACCTTCGGCTATTGCACCGACCCCCTCGCCGTCCCCATGCCGATCGCCGCCCACCTCCTGACGTCGGCTCGAGGCGGTATCTACGGCGACGCTGCCGGCCCCGAACCGCTCGTTTCGCTGCTCTCCGCCCGGCTCAAGTCCCTACAATGCGACGTGGAGCCCGACGAGCGCATCTCGAGCCTATCGTTCGGATGGGGCAGGCTCCAGGAAGTCCGGTTCAAGGGGTACGAGCACCCGTTCCATTGCGACTACCTCGTCTGGAACGCACCCTTCGCCGCCCTGGAGACGGTGATGGCCCCGTCGATGTGGCAGAAAGCCTACCACGACAGGTTGCCGGAGCCCGCCTACGAACGGTATTCCATCCACATCGCCCTCGACGAGGTCGTCATTCCCGTCGGCATGCACGACCACGCCATCATCGTCGGAGATTTGGAAAAGCCGCTGGACAGTGGAAACTTCGTGTTCGTCAGCATGAGTCCTCAGAATGCCGACCATTTCGGCCCGGCCGGCACGCGGTCCCTGACGCTCACCACGATCGTGCCGTGGGGACCCGACCATCGCACGGGCGAAAAGCGACGCGACGTGGCCACGCGCATGCTCACCGTCCTCAAGCAGGTCGTTCCGTTCATGGAGCAGTACGTCCGCACCCTGTTCGTCCCGCTGCCCGAAGACGAGAACGACGCCGGGGACCCGGTGTTCGACGTGGGGACCATCCGGGCCCGTTTCGGTCCCGACCTCGGCCCGGGTCCCGGACTCCCCCACTGGAACCTGTTCCATGCCGGCTCGGAAGCGTTCCCCATGCTTGGTTTCGAAGGCGAAATCGCTGCCGGCATCCTTGTTGCCGAGGCCGTCCTGGCCACCCGGCGCGGGTGATTCACACAACGTGTCGCTTGAGCCATTCCCGTCCCGTTCAGACCGTCGCACGAGGCCGTATCGCGTCCTCTGCACGTGCCGGTTCCCATCGGAGGTGCAGCAGGCCCGATCCCGTGTGACCGCGGGTTTCGCTGGCTTTTGCTCGTCACTCGTGGTACCTTGTATCGGCCGTCATGTCGCCCCCATGAAACGCTTTCCACCGGCGTCAGCCGGTGTTTCCTCGAGGTGTTCATGCACAGACCCGACCGTGGAGCATTGGCAACGATCGTGCTTTCCCTGGTACTTCTCGCCACCTGTGCCCCTGTCGAGGGCATCGACCCGGGGGACCTCGACCGCGATGGCGATGGCTACCCGGCTCGAGAGGACTGCGACGACGCCAATTTCGCCCGAAATGCCGGTGCCACCGAGATCTGCGACGGTATCGACAATGACTGTGACCACAAGATCGACAACGGCGTGCAGAAGACCTACTACGTCGATAAGGACGGCGACGGGTTCGGCAGTTCGGACGCGGAGGAGGGGACGATAAAAGGTTGTACCGTTCCCCCTGGTTATGCCCTGGACAACACGGACTGCGACGATTCGGACCGATCGATCAAGCCGGGGACGCCTGAACTCTGTAACGGCCGGGACGATGACTGTGACCAGGTCGTGGACGAGGGGTTCGACGAGGACGGCGACGGCTTCTCGTTCTGCCTCGACGACTGCAACGACAACGACCCGGCGATCAATCCCACCGCCGAGGAGAAGTGCAACGGGGTGGACGATAACTGCGACGGCGTGCTCGGCTCCGACACCATCGACGAGGCCGACGACGACGGCGACGGGGCACCCAACTGCGACGACTGCGACCCGGCCGACCCCAGCGTCCGCCCAGGCACCTACGAACTTTGCGATGGAAAGGACAACGACTGCGACGGCGTGATCGACGAGACGGCCGCCGGCTCCTGGTGCCCCGACGCCGATGGCGATGGGACCGGCGACGCCGGCCAGATCGTGTTCGTCTGCGACGGGACCGGCCCCGAGGGCTGGATACAGGTCTGCACCGATTGCGACGACACCGACAGCGATGTCCACCCCGGGGCGCTGGAAACCTGCAACGGCATCGACGACAACTGCGACGGGACCGTACCCGAAGGAGAGCTGCTGGACGATGATGGAGACGGCTTCGTTCGCTGCGAAGAGTGCGACGACACCGACCCGGACGTGCATCCGGGCGTCACCGATACCTGCGACGACGACATCGACAACGACTGCGACGGCCAGCAGGGCGAGGACGCCACGTCCCAGGAGGACCCGGAACCCAACGATGACCTTGGCGACGCCGTGGAACTCGGCACCCTGGACGACAGCAGCGGCATGGAACCGTGCACCACCGTCTCCGGACAGATTGTCGGGGCCGCCGATGAAGACGTCTACGCCTTCGAGTCCATCGATCAGCTCACCGACAACTGGCTCATCTCCGCAAGCGCCCAGGTCCCGGTCGGGGCACGCTACTGCGTGGCGCTCATCGACGACGACCCGGACAATCCTCTCGCGTCAGCCTGCGCCTACGGGCCGTCGGAAGCGAGCGCCGAAGTGGACATGGTCCCCTACTCGGCCACGCGCACGTTCTACGTCCGCGTCTGGGCCGACGACACGGTAGCGTTGAGCAACAGTTGCGAACCCTATTCCCTCACCGTGTGCGGCTACTGACCAGCGTCGCTGGAGCCAGGAACGCCTTCTCTCGGTGCACCCCTCTCCCTTTTGGCTGCGAGGTCGTCTTGCCGCGCAGCCCAGGCCAGGCGGTTCTCCTTTCCTGCGGCTTGGGACGGCCGCTCGAGGCTGCCTTGGCTCGCGAGCAGGAACATCTCCGTCCCTGCGGGGGGGACGGCACGTGGGCTTCGGGCGCTTCGAAGGGTGTCCATCCTCTCCATCCCTACGGATAGGGACGTCCCACCGCTGCAGGAGGCCGCGCACGCCCGATAGCCCCGGCCAGGGCGACGAGGGTGAGCACGTAAGGCAGGGTCTGAACGAGCTGCACGGGGATTCCCGCCGAGCCGCCTTGCAGCGCCATCTGGATCGCTTCCGCCGACCCGAAAAGAATGCAGGCCGCCGCCGCGGGCACGGGGCGCCATTTGCCGAAAATCATGGCCGCGAGCGCGATGTAGCCTCGTCCCCCGGACATCCCATCCGTGAACTGGTGCTGATCGAAAGCCAGCCAGGCCCCGGACATTCCGGCGAGCATGCCGGACATCATGACACCGATGGCGCGGAGCCGCAGGACCCTGAGCCCGGCTGCGGCGGCTGCTTCTGGGTGTTCTCCGACCGAACTCAGCCGCAGCCCCAGCACCGTGCGGTTCAGCAGCCACCACACGCCGGCGACCAGGCCCACCGTGACCCACACCAGCGGATGGGCCAGCAGTGCGAGCAGACCGTGTCCCGTCACCAGGCTGGTGATACCCTCGATCCGCGGTGAATTGCTCGACGAATGGTACAGCCGCTTCAACAGGACTCGAGTCGCACCCGCAGCGAGCAAGTTGATGGCGAGACCGCTGACGATGTGGTCGGCACGGAAAACACCTGTGGCCGTGGCATGAACGGCCGCGAGCAGCAACCCGGCGAGGAGACCGAACCCGAGCCCCGCCAGCGGTGATCCGGTCATCAGCGTGCCCACCACCGTCCCGAACGCGCCGAGCAGCATCATGCCCTCGAGCCCGATGTTGATCACCCCCGAACGCTCGGAAACCACGCCCCCGAGCGCCGCCAGCACGTAGGGAACGGAGATGCGCAACGCCTGCACCGGGAGGTCGCAATTGATCATGCCTGCAGTCTCCGCCTGCTACTGATACCCGCCGCCGCGGCGACCACCAGGATGATGACCGCCTGGAGGATCTCCATGGTCTCCTTGGGGACCAGTGCGTTGATGGCCAGGCCGCCCTGGGACAGGGTGCCGAACAGCATGGCCGCCAGCACGATCCCCACGGGATGGCTCCGTCCCAGCAGCGCCACCGCGATGCCCAGGAACCCGACCCCGGCGCTGAACCCCTCCTCGTGGTAATACTTGTAGCCGAGCACGAAGTTGGTGCCCACCAGGCCGGCAAGCCCCCCGGCAAGACCCATGGCCAGCACCGTCATGCGCTTGACCAGGACGCCACCGTACTCCGCGGCAGCGGGAGCGAGCCCAAGGGCACGCAGGTCGTAGCCGACTCGAGTCCGAAACAGCACCCAGGACATCGCAGCAGCGACCAGGAGGCCGAGAACGAACGCCGCGTTCGCCGGGGAGCCACGAAACCCGGGAATGAACGCCTCGAGCCGCCAGATACGCGCGGGCTCGATGATGGCTCGCGTGTGCAGCGTCTCGGGAACCACGAGCCAGGTGACCACCAGCCAGCTCGAGATCGCCATGGCCACGAAGTTCAGCATGATGGTTGTGATGACTTCGTGGGCGCCGAACCGCGCCTTGAGCATACCGGGCACGACCCCCCACGCCGCTCCCGCGGCGAAACCGGCACCGATGCACAGGGGCACCGCCACGACCGCGGGCGTGCTCTCCGGAAGGCTCGAGCCGACCACACCCACCGCGAGCGCCCCCAGCACCGCCTGGCCCTCGGCCCCGATGTTGAACAGGCCTGCCCTGAACGCCACGCCCACCGAGAGACCGGTGAAAATGAGCGGCGTGGTCTTGAAGAGCACCTGCCCGATCCCGTAGCCCGTACCCCACGTGCCGGCCCACAGATCGCCGAGGACTGCCGCGGGTTGCTCGCCGTAGGCCAGCGCGATCACCTCGAAGATGAAAAGCCCCCCCACCACCGCGAGCAACGGAACCTCCGCCGCTCGGACCGCGCGCAGGACAGCAAGTCCCGGGGAGGCGTCTGCTCCTGAAACGGTCGTGCGCGTGGTTTCTGTTTCGTGGGTCATCTGGATTCTCTCGCCCCCTCCCGCCCCCTCCCGACGACGCCGGCGGGGGGCTTGCCAGCGGGACCTGCCCGCTGTCCCGATGGTTCCATCACGCGGGCGGCTCATGGATTCGAGCACGGCTGCATTCTAGCACAACATCGACCGAGCGGCCAGACGGCGGATTGCGCTCGGCAGGTAGACGGTGGCGATCTCGTGCTCGTGCTCGTGCTCCCCGTTCGCCTCGCCCTCGTACCCGCACCCTCCCCTCGTCTTCGTACTCGTGCTCGTACTCGTGCTCGTGCTCGTGCTCGCATGCCTCTCCATCCCCCTGCTCGTGCTCGTACTCGTGCTCGTGCTCGTGCTCGCATGCCTCTCCATCCCCGTACTCGTGCTCGTGCTCGTACTCGTGCTCGTGCTCGCATGCCTCTCCATCCCCGTACTCGTGCTCGTGCTCGTGCTCGCATGCCTCTCCATCCCCGCACTCGTGCTCGTGCTCGTGCTCGTGCTCGTGCTCGCATGCCTCTCCATCCCCCTGCTCGTGCTCGTACTCGTGCTCGTGCTCGTGCTCGCATGCCTCTCCATCCCCGTACTCGTGCTCGTGCTCGT
>JAJRTE010000055.1 GCA_024278455.1 Myxococcota bacterium | reverse complement strand
TACTTCCCCGACCACCAAACTCCTCGAAAAAGCAAGGGTGTGGTTTCTTGACCGCTTACGTTCTAGAGAGGTTCTCGAGGCCAACGACGGCGCTGGGCCTGTTCCTGTTCGAACTTCTCTTGCACGGCCTCCTCGCGATCGACGAAGCAAGGGACGCAGGAACGTCCGAGGTAGAAGTCGTAGAGCGGCAACGCCCGTCCGCCGCAGTAGGGGCAGGCTTCGGATGCGGGGGAAACCGTCCCGTCGCCCGCGGCTGAGGCCCCTTCCGCCGGGTCGCCATCGTTCGGCGCCGGGCTCGAGATACCTGCCGACTCATCCGGCTCGAGAGGCTCCGGAGCGGGGACATCCGCCTTGTCGTTGCCACTGGCCTCGATCGGCCGCCTTGCGGCATGACCCTGCGCGAGCAGGTAGGCGGCCCGGTCCAGGCCCTCATAAGGAGAATCGGGGAACGGCAGCCATACGAGCGGCATGGATCCACTCTTCTCCTGCTCCTCGACGGCCTCCAGGAAGAACGCAGCCAGCCGAAGCGGCTGTGCCAGGGCATGGGCGTTTCTCAACCAGATGGACAGCGGAAGAAGAGACTTCTCACCGGCTCGAGGCAGGTGGGCGAGGACGCACACATCGAACGCGATCTGTTCCGAGGGGGCGTAGCGGTGCGGCAGGTAGGGCCACCAGGCTCGAGGCAGACCGGCGAGGAGGAGTTCCCGCCGCGTCGCGTCGGTGAGTCCGGCATGCCGGGCGGCGTGGAGCACGTCCTGGAGCCATGCGTAGCGGCGTGCCCTGGCCGAGCGTCCTTGTTCCGTACGGGCCCGTCCCCTGGGAGACTTCAGACCGAATGCGCGCCGCAGCTTCCGCACCGCGGGTGCCACGTCGTCCCGCCACGACCTGGGGGCGGCCTGTCGCGGCCCTGCTGCAGGGTCGGCCGGAGCTTCCTGGGCCCTGGTGGGCCGGCGTCCTCGCTGCTCGCGGGGAGCGAGGGGAACTTCCGGGAGCGCGGACCGGCCGGACGCCTGGCCGGCGGGCGCTCGCGCCCTGTCGGGCTGTCTCGAGCGCGCGTTCCCGGCACGGCCGCGGCCTCCGTGCCTGTCCGCCCTCTTGTCAGCACCGGAATTCCCGCCTGGAGGTGCCCGATCCGGGGCCACGGCCGGCGTGGGCTTCGCCGCGGGTGCCGCGACCGTCGCGGAATCCTCCACCGATCCGGATCCTTGCGGGCTTGCGAGATCGTCCAGGTCGAAGGGTTCGCTGCGCCGGCCCCGCACGTTGCGGAAGACTCGAGGCTCGCCAAGAATGACTTCGCCGTCGGCAAGCATGGGCCGGAGGAGCGGCACGCCGACCCTTTGCGCCTGGCCGATGTACCGGTCCGTGGTCACGACGACCGCGGCACGCCGGCGCGCGAACGAGAGGATGAAGAAGTCGGCATCTTCGTCTGCGGGCGCCGAAAAGAGGATCCCCTTGGTCTCCTGCTCGTCGAACTGCGACCGGTCGACACGGTGCCGGAGCGAAGCGTCGACAAGCGTAACGATTCTGCAACCTGGGTAGGCTTTTCGCAGGGCGACCCGAATGGACTCGATGGTCTCGAGGCAATGTCCCCTGGCCTTGTCGAGTGCTGCGAGGTTGCTCCCGTCCAGAACGAAAGTGATGATCTCCATGCTCCAACACGCAACCGCCACGCCGCTGCGGCGGTACCACCTGGACGGCCGTCACGTTCGACCGCCCGAATCGTTGAATCCCCCTTGGGGGTTCTACCTCTTGCACGAATCGCATTCAAGCAAAATTTCACCGTTGACACGGCGCCAGGAGGCGTTCTATCGTCCTTCGAGCCCGGCTCCGCGGCCTCGCCCGGCCATGGAGGACCGGAACGGGCGCCAGGCGCATGGAGATTTCGATGGATGGTGACCACCGCCTTCCGGACGACGACGACTCGACAGGACACCGCTCTGGGGAGGGTTCACGAGGAGAGGCCGGCCCGGACGGGGTGACTTCCCGGAACCGGGGCGGCGTGCCCCCTCCCTCCCCTCCCGGCGACTCCCCACAAGATGGCTCTCCAAAGGGCAAGAACCGGCTCACCCTGTACATCGCCGTGTCGATTGTCGCCGCAATCGGCGTTGCGTTGCTCTTTCCGAATGCCGCGACCAGGCTGCACGTCGGCGGCGAGATCTTCCTCCGGCTCCTCAAGATGGTGGTCGTCCCCCTCGTCGTGGCGTCGGTGATGAACGGGATTCTCGGGGTCGGAGACATCCGAAAGCTCGGCCGGCCGGGAGGCCATGCGATCCTGTACTACCTGACCACGACGCTCGCGGCCGTCGTCGTGGGACTCATCGTGGTTAACCTGGTGCAGCCAGGTGCCGGTGTGACATCGCCTCTCACCAGCGAAGGACCGGGGCCGGAACCGGTGCTTCTCGAGGCGCTTGCCAAGGACACCGGCCTGCCCCCGGCCGATATCGTCTCGGTGTTTCCCCAGCTCAAGAAGGGCCTCGAGGCGGCGCAGCCTACGGTCTGGACGATTCTCACCAACCTGCTCCTCATGCTGTTCACCGACAACCTGTTTGGCTCGGCCCTTCGCACCGACCTGCTGCCCCTCATCGCGTTCAGCATCATCTTCGCCGGCATGCTCAGCACGATGGGCAAGAGGGTCCGCACCCTGACCGACATGATCTCCCAGGTCAACGACGCCCTGATGTCGTTCGTGCTCCTGTTGATGAAGGTGGCTCCCGCAGGGATCTTCTGCCTGGTCGCAGCGCGATTCGGCGAAGCCCAGGCTTCGGGGACGTTCGTGCAGGAATTGCTCCGCATCGGCCAGTACGTCATCGTGGTGCTGGCCGGCCTGGCCATCCACGCATTCATCACGCTGCCCGCCGTCTACTACCTGGTGCGGCGGCGCAACCCCTACCGCTTCATGCTCAGGATGTCGGAAGCGCTGCTCACCGCGTTCTCGACGGCGAGTTCCTCGGCGACGTTGCCGGTTACCATGGAGTGTGCCCATGTCAAGGCGGGGGTTTCCCGGCGCTCCACGAATTTCGTGCTGCCCCTCGGCGCTACCATCAACATGGACGGCACGGCGCTCTACGAGGCGGTGGCTGCGATCTTCATCGCCCAGGTGGTCGGGATGGACCTGACCTTCACGAGCCAGGTCACGGTGGCCATCACCGCCACCCTGGCCGCCATCGGCGCCGCGGGCATTCCCGAGGCGGGCCTGGTCACCATGATCATCGTGCTCCACGCGGTCGGGCTCCCCGTCGAGTACATCAGCATCATCCTGTCGGTCGACTGGCTCCTGGACAGGTTCCGGACAGCGGTCAACGTGTTCGGCGACGCCGTGGGTTCCGCGGTGGTGGAGCCCAGCTTCAATACCTGAACCCGCGCCCGCGCTCCGGCCCGGGGCAACGGCCAGCCGCTTTCCCGGAGCCAGAAGCACCGCACAGCCGGCACTTGCGCTGCTCCCGCCGGTATGATAGGCTCCCAGCACGTTGCACCAGCAGACGTGGCGGCGGCAATGCGTTCCAACGGGGTGGCGGCTCGCAAAGGATCCTCGAGGCACGGGAAAGGCGCGGACGGCACCCTCACGGCGCCCCCCCGGCCTATCGTCCTCCCCCTGTCCAGGGCCACCGGACCGGACGTGCCTGTTGGGGCCGTGTTGGCACAAAACCTGCACATCCCACTCGGCGCCGTGACACTCCAGAAAACGTCACGGGCGACTACATCCAATAACAAGACTGGAACACGCACCGCCACCGGCCTGAACCGGCGCATCGGCGGCTACTTGCGAATGTCATTATCCAACATGGGAGGCACAATCGATGAGATCGTTCGGACATTCTTGCCCTGGTGCATGGATCGTTCCCATCACGCTTGCGGCCACGGTCTTCGCACTGCCCGGCTGCTACGACGACGATGAGGACACAAATCCGTCCCCGACGTGGGCCCCAACCATCACACCGGTTCCGGACCAGGACGCCGACGGGTACGTCCAGGGCGAGGACTGCGACGACAGCGACGCGTCCGTGAACCCCGACGCCACCGAGGTGTGCGACGGAATCGATAACGACTGCGACGGGCAGACCGACGAGGAGCTGGCCCGGACCTGGTACTTGGACGAGGACGGCGATGGCTACGGCGGCGCCACGGTCAACGATACCGAATGCGCCCAGCCCGACGGCTACGTCAGCGACCCCGGGGATTGCGCCGATGACGACCCCGCGGTCTACCCGGGCGCCACCGACATCTGCGACGAGAAGGACAACGACTGCGACAACGTGACCGATGAGGACCCCGACCTCACGTTCTATGCGGACCTGGACGGCGATGGCTATGGCGCCGGCGACCCCATCGCGGCCTGCCCGGGCACCACCGGGATGGCCGACAACAACCTCGATTGCGACGACTCGAGCGCCGCCCTCCAACCAGGGGCGCTCGAGGTGGACGGCAACGACGTCGACGAGAACTGTGACGGGGTGGACCGTACCGTGCACCTCTACGTGACCGTGGACGGCACGAACCCGTACAGCGACGCGCCCGCCGTCACGAGCATCCAGGAGGCGATCGACACCGCCTACACGGGCCAGACCATCGCGGTGGGCCCGGGCACGTACCGCGAAAAGGTGCGATTCAACGGCAAGAACATCTACCTCACGTCGATGTTCGGACCCGAAACCACGGTCGTGGACGGCGGCGGAAGGACCGACAGCGACGACGATATAGACTCGATCTTCCTCTTCGTCGACGGCGAGGGCACGGAGGGCGGGGAGGCGGTGGTCCGCGGGTTCACCATTCGAGGCGGCCGCGGCACCGATGGCGAGATCTGCGGCAACGCTTTCGGAGAAGTCACCGGGCTCCGATACGGAGGCGCCGTGTGCACGCGCGGCGCCGAACCGGTCCTCATCGGCAACATCATCGAGGACAACTCGGTCGACGGAAGCGGCGGTGCTCTCTACCTCGACGAAGGTCCCGTGGATCTCATCGACAACATCATCCGCAACAATTCCGCCGACTACGACGCGGGCGGCATCAACCTGTCCCAGTCCTCGGGCGATATCACCGGGAACGTCATCATCGACAACGAGGCCGGACGGTATGGCGGGGGCTTCTTCGCCTACGAGAGCAGCGGACTGGTCGCCAACAACATCATCGCGTTCAACGCGGTGACCAACAGCAAACCCATCCCGGGCGGCGGCGCCGGGGTCTGCCTCCACGATTCCTACCCCACACTCACCAACAACGTGATCGCCTACAACGACGCCAACCCCGACGCGGGCGGCGTGCGCATCTTCAACGTCGCCGAGGGCGGCGAACTCATCAACAACGTCATCACCGGCAACGACGCGATCGAGGAGGGAGGAGGCATCCGGGTCGGCTCCGGCAGCGTGACGGCCAGGAACAACATCGTCGCGTTCAACAAGGCCGCCAGCGGCGCCAATGCTTTTTCCGTGTCCGAAACCGGCCTGATGTCCAACTTCAACATCTACTATTCGACCGGTGGCTCCTCGGATGTCGTGGGCTTCACCCTGGGCGCCCAGGATATCGTGGCCGACCCCGGCCTGGTCGATGACCCGACCGATTTCGTCGTCGAGGATGATGACTACCGCCTCAAGGAGGACTCCACCGCCATCGACTCCGGCGCTTCCGACGAGAAGTACAACGACACCGATGGCTCCACGAACGACATCGGCGCCTACGGAGGGCCTCGAGGCGCCGACTTCCTCTACTACACCATGGCCGACATCGTCGCGCTTCGCACCGAGTAGCGCGGTCGCCACCCACGAACCCCTGCGACCGACCTCGCCCTACTCCTGTCCGGCTCTCTTCCCCTTCCGCTCCGAGCCGGCCATGCGGGATCGATGCCGCGAGCGCTCCCAGGCCAGGTAGATCGGCCAGCCTGCCCCCACGGTCACGATCGCCGCCGATGATTCGAAGGGCCGGTTGAGAAAGGCCACCACCATCAGTCCAAGGCTGCTCACGAGATAGAACAGGGGAACGACAGGATACCCCGAGACTCGAGCCGCCCGTGCCTCGCCAACCCCGCGCGCGCGAGCCACGAACAGACCGGCCACGGCCAGCCAGGGAAACAACCCCAGGGCGAACCCCAGGTAGACCAGTAGTTGCTCGAACGTGCCGAGAACCACAAGGAGCGACTCAACCAGCCCCTGGATCAGGATCGCCGTGCTCGGCACACCGAACCGCGGGTGCACTCGAGCCGCGGTCCCGAAAAACAGGCCGTCCTCCGCCATCGCATGGTAGACTCGAGGCCCGATCATGACAAAGGCGCTCAGGGACGAAAACAGGGCCACACCCACCAGGAGGCTGAGCACCCTGCCGAAACCCAGCCCGAACGCCTCCACCGCCGCTGTCTCGACCACCGTCACCACGCCCTCGAGCCGATCCCACGGGGCGACGGCGAAGATGAAAACATTCACCGCAAGGTACAACCCGATGACCACGACCGTGCCGCCAACCAAGGCGATGGGCAACGTCTTTCGCGGACGGCGCACCTCCCCGGCGATGTAGGCCGCGCCGTTCCACCCGCTGTAGGCGAACATCACCATCATCATGGCGGTTCCGAAATCCAATGGATCGAACGGTCGTTCCAACACCGTCGTGGGCACGGGCACGGATTCCGGCGCCACGGCCAGCCCGGCGGCGGCAATGCCGATCACGATCCCCACCTTGACCGCGGTCAGCCCGTTCTGCACTCGAGGCCCCAGCCGCCCGCCGACGTAGTGCAGCCCGGTGAACGCCAGGATCACGAGAATGGCCGCCGCCCTGTACGGCCACCGGGTTGCCGCCGCGTCGAGCCCGCCGGCCTCGAGACCGAAGCCTCGAGCCAGGTAGGCCACGAGACCGAGCGCGGACAGGGCGATCGGCGCCGAGAACCCCACGATGAAGCTGGTCCAGCCGGTCAGGAACCCGAGGGATGGATGGTAGAGCCTGCTCAGGTAGACATATTCGGCCCCGCCTCGAGGCATCCGGGTGGCCAGTTCAGCGTAGCCCAGGGCGCCCGACAGGGCGATGAGCCCGCCAAGGAGCCAGCAGCCGATGACCCATCCGGGGCCGGGTAGAAGGGATGCCATGAACCCCGATGTCGTGAAGATGCCCGACCCGACCATGTTTGCCACGACGATCGTTCCTGCCGTGACCACGCCGTATCGCCGGGCGAGCCCGCTGCTCGAGGTGCTGCCGTCCGCCCTGCTCCGCTCCAGCGCGCCATCGGTCATTTCCGCCGCTCCATCCGCTCGTGCCGCCCCACCATCCGGCGTCCCGCGCACCCGCGCCCACGCCTCGAGCTTGCTGGACTACTTTCACACCGGTCATGCGTCTCTGTCAATGGCAGGCCATGCCTCCCACATCCGCCACCTGGCTCCACCTGGTCTCCCACGTGGCTCAGCAACGACCACCGGGGCACTCGACGGCTGGCCCCGCCGCCATCGCGCATCGAGGTTTCGTGGGGCTGGCATGCGGCGAGCAACCGGAACGGGGGACGGTGCATCTCCCGGATTCCGTGGTACAATGGCGGAGAACGAACGACGCGGAGGCAGGCATGTCCGAGCCGGCGAAACCGGACGCAGCCATTACGAACCGGGCCCCGACTCCGGGGAGGCGGCTTGTCGCGGCAATCGCGGCAGGCCTGGTCGTGGTGACCGCCATCTTGCTCGGTGTCTACTTCGGCGCGGGGAATCCTGGCGGCACGGCCACCAAGGGGGACGCCGAGACGCCCGCCCTGGAGAGCGAGGCGGAGCGCGCGCGGGCGGGCAGGCAGGCGGCAGCGCGGATTCTCGAGGAAGCCGAGCCGGTGGAGGATGAGCCGGGGACCACGCCGGCGGGTTCGGCGTGCGGCGAGCTGGGGCTCGAGTGCCCCCCGGAATATTCGTGTACGCCCCTCGGGACCTGTGAGAACGCCACGATGGTGGCGGTCCCCGCGGGTGTCTTCTGGATGGGCTGCGCCCCGGGCGCCGAGGACCCGTGCAACCGGGACGAGCAGCCTGTTCACGAGGTGACGCTGTCCTCGTTCGCCATCGACCGGACCGAGGTCACCGTCGGCGCGTACCGGAAGTGCATGGAGGCCGGCGTGTGCACCGAGCCGGTGAACCGGATGGCGACCCGCAGGTGCAACCTCGGATTTCCGAATCGAGACGACCACCCGGTCAACTGCGTCACTTGGGACCAGGCCTCGAGGTACTGCTTGTGGGCGATGGGGCGTCTGCCCACCGAGGCGGAGTGGGAGAAGGCGGCTCGAGGCCTCGACCGGCGGCGCTATCCCTGGGGCGAAGCCGCTCCGACCTGTTCTCGAGCCAACTTGTTCATCGAGAACAAGCAATGCCGGGGAGGAACCGAGCCGGTGGGAAGCCATCCCGCGGGACGCAGCCCCTATGGTGCGCTCGACATGACGGGAAACGCGCTCGAGTGGGTCGCGGACTACTACGACGCGCACGCCTATTTCCTTTCCGACAGCGTCGATCCGCGGGGTCCTCCGTCGGGCACCGACCGGGTTCTGCGCGGGGGGAGCTACGGCGACGCCAGCGACATCGGCCACCGGGTCTGGATGCGCTACCATCTCCCGCCGGACACGACCGGCCAACACATCGGGTTTCGCTGCGCCAGGAGTCTCCGGTAGCCCGGGGAGCGGTTCTCGCTTGCCGTACCGGGGCGCAACAGGTATCTTCCCGTCTCCGCCCTCGAGCCGGTCCAGGCCCGCCCAGGGGAAAACGACGACAGAGCACGGCCCGCCATCCACTGCCGGCCACTCGAGTCTCAGCAGACCAGGAATGGAACCCATGGCACCAGGAGCCCAGAAGCGACGCAAGGACATTCGGAACGTGGCGATCATCGCGCACGTGGATCACGGCAAGACGACCCTCGTGGACGCCCTGCTCAAGCAGACCGGGGCCTACGATTTCCGCAAGGGTGAGACCACGATCATGGACTCGAACCCGCTGGAGCGGGAGCGTGGCATCACCATCTTTTCGAAGAACGCATCGTTCTTCTGGAACGACACGCTGTTCAATATCGTGGATACGCCGGGGCACGCGGATTTCGGGAGCGAGGTCGAGCGAATCCTGAAGATGGTCGACGGCGTGCTGCTCCTGGTCGATGCCTTCGAGGGTCCGATGCCCCAGACCAGGTTCGTCCTGAAGAAGTCTCTCGAGCTGCACCTCAAACCCATCGTGGTGATCAACAAGGTCGATCGGCCCAACGCGCGCCCGGACGAGGTGGCGGAGTTGACCTTCGACCTGTTTTGCGAACTCAATGCGACGGATGAGCAGTTGGACTTCCCCATCGTCTACACGTCCGCCAGGGAAGGGTATGCCCTGCTGCACCTCGGCGACCCCCGCGTGGACATGGAGCCGTTGTTGAGCGTCATTCACCGGCGCGTGCTTCCCCCGATCGCCGACACCGGCCGCCCGTTTCAAATGCTGGTGACCATGCTCGACTTCGACAACTACGTCGGCCGGATCGCGATCGGCCGGATCGTGCACGGACACGTGCGAACGAACGATCCCCTGGTGATCGTGCGGCGAGACGGGCAGCACGGCCGGGGCCGGGTCACCAAGATCCTGAAGTACCGCGGACTGGTCCAGGTGGAATCGGACATGGCGTCGGCCGGGGAGATCGTGTCGTTGGCCGGGATAGAACACGCCGAGGTTGGATCGACCCTGGCCTCTCCCGAGCACCCCGAGCCGCTCCCCATGGTGAGGATCGACGAACCCACGATCTCGATGACCTTCTCCCACAACACCAGCCCGCTGGCGGGCAAGGACGGGGGCAGGTTCCTCACCTCGAGGCACATTCGCGAACGGCTCCACCACGAGGCGATGATCAACGTGGGGGTGCGCGTGGAGGAGACCGAGGATGGGGAGGGGTTCAAGGTTTCCGGCCGGGGAGAACTCCACCTTTCCATCCTCATCGAGACGATGCGCCGCGAAGGGTACGAGATGGAAGTCTCCCGCCCGCAGGTCTTGCTCAAGACGGCCGGCAAGGACGTGCTGGAGCCGGTGGAAGAGGTGCTGATCGACGTGGCGCCAGAATACCAGGGACCGGTCATGCAGGCCATCGGCGAGCGCAAGGGGGAAATCCGAAACATCACCATGAGCGCGGTGGGCACGACCCGTATCGAAGTCCTCCTCGCGACTCGAGCGCTCATCGGATTCCGCAGCGAGTTCTTGATGATGACCCACGGCACGGGCATCATGTACCAGAACTTCCACCAGTACCAGAAATACAAGGGGGAGATGCCGGCGAGACGAACCGGGGTCCAGGTCTCGATGAACGCCGGGAAGGTGGTGGCCTACGCACTCTGGGGACTCCAGGAGCGCGGGGAGATCTTCGTCCACCCCGGCGACCGGGTGTACGAGGGCATGATCATCGGCGTCAACAACAAGGGCAACGACCTGGTCGTCAATGCCCTCAAGGGCAAGAAACTCACCAACGTTCGCGCCTCGGGGTCCGACGACGCGATACAGCTCACCCCGCCGAGAGAGATGACCCTCGAGTTCGCCCTTGCGTTCATCAACGACGACGAACTGGTGGAGGTGACACCCGCGGCGATCCGCCTGCGCAAGCGCTACCTGAGCCGGCTCGAGCGCAAGCAGAACGAGAAAAAGCACCCTGCCCGGGAGACGTGAGGTCGCAACGGACACGCCGGTCGCTCTCGGCCCGGCTCACGATCCCCCTGTCCTCGCGCAGGTCTTCATCCCCGCGGGCGATCGGCCGGCGGCTCGACCCGGCGCGCGAAGGGAGGGTTTCGGTTCAATCGTCCGGGAAGTACTGATCCACGGCGGCCAGCAGGTTTCTGGCCTTGGCCTGCTCCACCTTCTGCTCGGCCACCACGTCGGGCAAGACGTATGGATCGCCCTCGACCACGGACGTGAGCAAAGAGACGAACAATTCCCGGTCATGCACCTTGGGTGCGTACAGTTCGGCCATCAAGACGCGCGTGGCGAAGTAGTCCGGGGCAATCTCCATGGCTCGGTCGAAGTAGGCCCGGCTCTTCTCCAGGTCCCCGCCCACGATGGCGGGTGCAGCAGAGTAGTAGGCGCCCCAGGTCCGGGGCGGCCCGCCGTAGTTGTAGCTATCATCCAGCGCGTCCGCCTTCGCCAGCATGGCCTTGAACAGGCCCGTGTTGCGCAATACCGCAGGAATCCCTTTCAACTTTGCCCACTTACCAAGATTCGCCGCCGTCCAGTAGAGCGCCTCGCAATCCCCCTCGCCGAGGACCCCCAGGGCATCGATCACCGGCGTGCCGCCATCGATCAGCGCCTTGAACTCCGGGTTCTGGGCCAACGCCTTCTCACCGTAGTAGGTGCCCTGGTCGTACTTCCGGATCCTCTCCTCATCGCTCCGCAGGTATCCGTCGGCGTAGAAGTAGAGTGCCCGGGACAGCCGAACCAACACATCCCGGCTCGCGGCCGAACTCTGCGCAATCTTCTTGTACAGCAGGATGGCCTCGAGCAATCGATCCTCATCTTCTCGTTCTTGCCACGCAGCCTCGGCGTCGACCAACCAGGTCTCCGCCCTCGGACGCATGGGCGGCTCGAGCGCCGTTTCCGTCAATCCCGATCTCCTCTTGGCCGCACACCCCCCGGCCGAACTGCCTACCACCAGGACGACGAGTGCCGGCACGAACGCCACAAACACCCGGGTAAGCCCCCTCTTCATCTTCGTGCCTCCAGGAACAATCCAACCCGTGAACGGTCACGCCTGGCCCCCAACCGCGTGGCCGGCGGCCCTGTCGCGATACGACCAACGCACGGCTCGCCGGTCCAGGTCCGCATTCACTCCGCCGGCCAGGCCATTCGGCGCGCGCGTTCTCTCTCCTCCCTCATGGCTCATCATACATCATACATCATAGTCAACACCCCACGGCAGCCACCACACCCCAGTCTCCCGGCGCTCCGAGACCGCACCCCCGGGCTCGATGGCGTTGCATGTCATCCATCACGGGCGACCTCGATCCCGGAAACCTGGCACGGCGATACCCGCGGCGGCACGCTGAAAGGCATGCTTGCGGACACCACCGTTCGGTGGTAGCCTGACGCGAAAGCCGCTGCCGCGCATACGACGGATCCCGATTCCGCAGACTTCTAGAGCGGTTTCCCGTTGGGGCGGGCCCATGGCAGGCGACTCCGCGGGGAGCGTCCGGACAACGTCAGTAGGCAAGCATGCGTGTGAAGTTCGAGCGTCTCGGCTACGTGGACAGCGCCGACATCGAGACAGGGGGCCTGACCGTGATATGTGGCGCAAACAACACGGGAAAAACCTACTTGGCCTATGCCATCTATGGACTCTTGAAGTTCTGGCCGCACGCTGTGGACATCTTCCACCACGAGGAGGAAATGTCCTACCACAAGTCTGGCAATCTGGCTATCGAGGTGGACCTCGGTTTCTCGCCAGGTTGGCCAACGCCGGCGTCAATATTCTTTGCACCACGCACAGCGACTACATCATTCGGGAACTCAACAGCCTGATCATGCTGTCAGGCGAATTCCCGGACAGAGATACGTTGATGGCGCGATTCGGCTATTCGCCTGCGGAGGTTCTCCGTCCGGAATCGGTTCGGGCCTACGTACTCGGCGGCCACCGGGCAGCGGCTGTCCCGGTCTTGGCCAGGGGGCTGGAGATGGATCTGTTCGATTCGACGATAGTCCGGCAGAACGAGGCTTCCGACGCGATCTACTACGCCATCGAGGGATGACATGCCGTACGAGTTCCTGAGAGGAATAGTAGACAGACGTGTGGCGATCGAACTCGATTCCGGGAAAGGGGTACTTCGGATCAGGGAACATGCGCCCGGCCTCCGCTTCGGGCATCCCCCTGTCACAGGCCCTGGCACGCGCGGTGCCTCCCGCAGGAGGTGGAAGCCGCAGTTGGAGACGGATCAGCGTAGGCGCTCAGCAATCGCCACCTGCCGCGATGATTCACTTGCACCGATCCGTGGCACTCGCAACGGACCTCGCCGTTCGCCCCGCGTCACACGCCACGTTCGGGCTGCAACACTGTCACCGACAACCCGCCGGCTGTGCACCTGTCGGCCCACAGCGCGCGCGTCACGTGCGGCGACCGACCACCGGACCGTATCCGGTGCATTCTCCGTTGACAATCGGCCCCGCCTCGTCGTAGAACCCACACAGTCTCGTCACACCACTCGATCGGACCGACTCCATGCCAATGCTCACGATTCAAGCCTTCGTCGAGCGCTGGAAAGCCGCGGCGTTGAGCGAACGCTCCTCCTATCAGCAGCATTTCATCGACCTGTGCCGCCTGCTCGGCGAGAAGACACCGATTGAAGCCGATCCCAAGGGCGAATGGTACGCTTTCGAGGCGGGCGTCCGGAAGACCGGGGGGCGGTCGCGGGTTCGCGGATGTCTGGAAAAAGGGGTGCTTCGCCTGGGAGTACAAGGGGAAGCACAAGGATCTCGGCCGTGCCTACCGTCAACTGCTCGAGTACCGCGAGGACCTTCAAAACCCGCCGCTCCTGGTGGTCTGCGACACCGATCGGTTCGAGATCCACACCAACTTCACCGGCACGATCAAGAAGGTGTACGCATTCGGACTCGATGAACTGAAGGACAACCTGGATGTGCTCAGGGCCGTCTTTCGGAACCCGGAACGGTTGAAACCCGACGCGACGCCGGAATCGATCACCGTCGAAGCGGCCGAAAGGGTGGCCAACCTCGCGCTGGGTCTCAGCACGCGCGGGATCGAACCCCATGCCGCCGCCCATTTCCTCATGCAGCTCGTGTTCTGCATGTTCGCGGAAGACATCGGACTGCTCCCGGACAATCTGTTCACCAGGATCGTGGACCGCACCAGTCGCGACCCGGAGCGCTTCTCGAGGTACGTGTCGGAGCTGTTCCAGGCCATGCAGGATGGCGGCGACGTGCTCCTTCAGGATGTGCGGCGGTTCAATGGCGGACTGTTCAAGACCACCACCGTCATCCCCCTGACCACCGAGGAGTTGGAGGTGTTGCGAGGGGCGGCAAGGTTGGACTGGTCCGGCGTGGAGCCCGCCATATTCGGCACCCTCTTCGAACGCTCGCTGGACCCCGGCAAACGCCACCAACTGGGCGCCCACTACACCTCTCCAGAGGACATCCAGGCCATTCTCGATCCGGTCGTCTTCGCGCCGTTGCGACGTGAATGGTCCGCCTTGCAAAAGCGCGTCGAGGAGGCGCTGCAACGGTATGAGAACCGCCGCAAGAAGAAGGGCAGCACATCCCGCCGCAAGCTCCCCAAGGAGATCCTCGAGGCCCAGTCTCTCATCGGCAACTTCCTGACCCGGCTGCGATACGTCAGAATCCTCGACCCCGCCTGCGGATCCGGCAACTTTCTCTACCTGGCCCTTCGCGGGTTGAAAGACCTCGAGGGGGAAGTCATCGACTTCGGGCTCAAGCACGGCTTCCCCATGGACTTCCCTTTCGTGTCACCTCGTCAGCTCTACGGAATCGAGATCAACCCTTACGCCCAGGAACTCGCCCAGGTGGTCGTCTGGATCGGGCACCTCCAGTGGGCCTATCGCAACGGCTTCGACTTCCCCCACGACCCGGTGCTCGATGACCTCCAGAACATCCGCTGCGCCGACGCACTGCTCGACCCATCCGACGGTCGGCCGCGGCCGACCGCGTGGCCGGCCGTGGACTACATCGTGGGGAATCCGCCCTTCATCGGCGGAAAGCTCATGCGGAACACCCTCGGGGACGCCTACGTGGATACGTTGTTCTCGGTCTACAGGGACCAGGTGCCTCGAGAAGCCGACTTCGTCACCTACTGGTTCGAGCGCGCACGGCAGCAGCTCGAGGCCGGGGCCGCGGAACGGGTCGGCTTCGTGGCCACGAACTCCATCCGCGGAGGCGCCAACCGCCGCGTCCTGGACACGATCGCCCGGACGGGCGCCCTCTTCATGGCATGGGCCGACAGGCCGTGGACCCTGGACGGGGCCGCCGTCCGCGTGTCCATGGTAGGATTCGACCGCGGCTCCGAGACCGAACGGACCCTCGACGGCGTCCCGGTCCAGCATATCAACACCGACCTCACCGGCAGCGTGGACCTGACACGGGCCCGGCGGCTCCGGGAGAACCTGGGTATCTCGTTCATGGGAGACACCAAGGGCGGCAAGTTCGACGTCCCCGGCACCCTGGCACGGCAGTGGCTCGACCTCCCCAACCCCGCCAACCGCTCGAACCGGGACGTCCTCCGGCCCTGGGCCAACGGACTGGACATCACCCGCAAACCTCGAGACGTCTGGATCATCGACTTCGGCGCCGACATGCCCGAACAAGAGGCCGCCCTGTACGAGGCCCCGTTCGAATACGTTCGGAAAAAGGTGAAACCCGAACGAGACAGGACTCAGCGAGCCCGCTACCGCGAGAAGTGGTGGATACATGCAAGACCGAGGCCGGCCATGCGCAAGGCCCTTCATGGCCTCCAACGCTACATTGTCACTCCCACGGTAGCGAAACACCGGCTCTTCGTGTTCCTGGATGCCGTCGTGCTCCCTGACCACCAGCTCATCATCGTCGCCCGGGACGACTACTTCACCTTCGGCATCCTCCACTCCAGGATTCACGAGTTGTGGTCCCTCAAGATGTGCACGTGGCTCGGCGTCGGAAACGATCCGCGCTACACCCCCACGACGACGTTCGAGACGTTCCCTTTTCCGGACGCTTCCAGGGAAGCGCGGTCCGCGGTCGTCGAGGCGGCGAAGTCCCTGGACGACATGCGGGGATCCGTCCTGAAAGCCGACGGCAAGCGCACCTTGACGGGCCTCTACAATGAACGCCCGACCTGGTTGGCGAACCTGCATGCGAAGCTGGACCAGGCCGTGTGCGCGGCCTACGGTTGGCCAGTGGACCTTCCGGACGACGAGGTGTTGGGGCGGCTGCTCGAGCTGAACCTTGCCGGGCCGGGTCGAGCGTCCGGCGGCAGTCGGGACAGCGCCTGACACCGTCGAACGCGACCAGAATGTCCACGTCACTCGCGGCGTCGTCCTCGTCTCGAACGACGGAGCCGAACAGGGTCAGGCGACGAACGCCCAGGGGACGGATCTCTTTCTCCACGGAACACAACTGGGTGACGATGCGCCCTCACGTGGTCCGCGATGTTCTCACGTGGCGCCTCTCGCCATGGGCGCCCGATCCGCGAACCGGCCTGCACACGTTCGTGGGTCGAACGGCCTGGTTGTCCTGCCGCCAGGACATGGCCGGCGGACCGGTCGCAGCAACGGTGCGCACCTCGCAGCCTGCCCCGTGTCGGGAGAGACTTCACCTTCCTCGCCTGCCAGGCCAGGACAAGTTGGTCCAGCGGAACAGACACCCATTGTGGACGCGAGCAGGCCCAGGATGTTAGCATGGATCAAGGCTGAAGCAAGCAGTGGTGCCGGAGTGACGTGGGGCGGAGCAATGAGGGCCTCTGCTGTTCTCGAATGATGCTGACAGCACACACACGGATGTGCCCGCTCCGCCACCAGCGAGGTTGTGGTGCTGTTGGAGGGAGTGGCCGTGATGATGAAGCACGCGTGGAGAGAAGGGAGCCCGGCATTGGAGGCGTTCCGCGAGCCGCAGACGGAGTGTCGCCGGCGCCGGGTCCGCCGCATGGGCCTCGAGCGCTTCGCCCGGACCGGTTCGCCAGCCGGCCCCCCCCTGCTTCGGTGGCCGGTTCGGCCCGTTCCTGTGCCGGGCGCACGGGGGAGCAGGGCCTCGCTGGTGTCCCTGGTGATCCTGGCATCCCTGGTGCTGGCGGCTTGCCCCGACACCGGGGACGATGACGCTTCCTCCCCCCCTCCGTCGCCGTCCGTGACCCCTCCGCCCGAGGAGGCCGCGACGCCCACGCCGGAGCCTCGACTCGCGACGCCCACGCCAGAGCCTCGACTCGCGACGCCCACGCCGGAGCCTCGACTCGCGACGCCCACACCGGGGCTTCAGCTTGCGACGCCCACGCCGGCAGCACCGACGCCCACGGCGGAACCACCTTCGCCGACGCCGCCCCCGGACGCCGATGGGGACGGCTACGCCCCATCTGAAGGAGACTGCGATGACCAGAACTTCCTGGTCTACCCCGGCGCGGACGACCCGTGCGACGACGTGGACAACGATTGCGATGGCTCGCTCCACGACAGCGCGCCCACCTGGTACGTGGACCAGGACGGGGACGGATTTGGCGGGGAAGTGTCCGAGATCGAGACCTGTGACGGCGGTGAGGGGCTCGTGTCCGTGTCCGGGGACTGCGACGATACTGACGCCTCTACCTACCCCGGGGCTGCCGAGGTGTGCGACGGAATCGACAACGATTGCGACGGGGAGATCGACGAGGGGCTGACCTTCTCAGACTACTACGCGGACACAGACGGCGACGGGTACGGCGTGGAGCCACCCGTCTCGAGCTGCACGGCGCTTGACGGGTACGTGGCCATCGTCGGCGACTGCCAGGACGACGACCCGGCGGTCTACCCAGGGAGCGAGGAGCGGTGCAACAGCGCCGACGACGACTGCGACGGCGAGGTGGACGAAGGGGTGACCACCGCCTACTATCTCGACGCCGATGGGGACGGCTACGGGCTGGCCGACGACGTTCTCGAGGCATGCGATCTCCCGGAAGGCCGCGCAGACCTCCCGGGCGACTGCGATGACACCGAGCCGGCTGCAAACCCGGGCGCGACCGAGACCTGCGACGGAATCGACAACGATTGCGACGGGGACGTGGACGAGGGGGCTTCCGACGCCGACGCCGACGGCCGTCCCGACTGCACCGATCCGTGCCCGGCCGATCCCCACGACGACGCCGACGGGGACGGCTGGTGCGCCGATGCCGACAACTGTCCCGAAGACCCCAACCCGGACCAGGCCGATTCGGACAGCGACGGAACCGGGGATGCCTGCGACGTGGAGACCTGCGACGGGGTGGACAACGACGGGGACGGGGAGGTGGACGAAGACTTCGTCGACACCGACGACGACGCACAGGCAGACTGCGTCGACACGGACGACGACGGCGACACCGTTGCCGACGACGAGGACGTCGCCCCGGTGGACCCCCACGCCTGCAGCGACACCGATGGGGACACCTGCGACGACTGCGCCGAGTAAGGCACATACGCGCCGCTCTCCGACGGCCCCGACCTCGACGGCGACGGCCTTTGCGACGCCGGCGACGAGGACATCGACGGCGACGGCGTGGTGAACGACGCGGACCCGTTCGCGTTCGACCCGCTGCGGAGCGTCTACCCCTCCGAGCAGGTCTTTTCTCCAGGCACGGGCTACCTGTTCGTCTACTCCATGGAACCCAACCAGGTCTCCGTCGAGCTGGATGATGGGAACGGGGTCTACAGCGAGCTGGATGGGTCTCCGTTCGACGTGCCCCGGGACGGGGTCGTGACCATTCCGGCAGGCGCCGGCCACCACCGCCTCACCGGGACCCAGGACTTCGTCGTGTTCAACGCCGCGGAGAACACCTGCTGCGACCAGATGACCTCGAGCGTGTCCATGGTTGGGTACCAGCGGGGGACCGAGCTTGTCGTGTGGAGCAAGCAGTACGTGGTGGCCATCGCTGGCAGCGAGGCACCCGGCCCGGTCACACTCTACGCGTATGCGGATGGCTCGTGGACCGAGGTCGGGCAGGCAACGTTGAGCGACCCGCTGTCCGCCACGCGCTTCGGGGTCTCCGTGGAGGGCCTGTTCAAGGTGGTGGCCGACCAGGCCCCGGTGGCGGCCTACGGAAGCCTGCAGAACAATCCCGCCAACCATTTCACGTACCTGGCCGCCGAGGACGGCACCGAGGTCGGCACTCGCGTCCAGTACCAGCCTCCCCCGTTCTCGGGAGCCGGGGAGCTGGTGATCCAGGCCGTCGAGGCCGGGACCGATGTCATCATTTCGGGCGGGGCGGACCTGTCGGGGCACATCGCCGAGCCGGGGGAGGTGTTCCGCGTGTCCGGCCTGGCCAGCGACACCCTGTACCGTGTCGAGGCCGCGGCTCCGGTTCTCGCCTGGGTGGAAACCACGCCTGGATCCGGGAGCTGCGACGGAACGATCATGGACATGGACATGGTGCCCGGTCTCGAGACCGGTACGGACTATGACCGTTGGTTCCTCTTCTCCACCACTGTGAGCCCGACCGAGTGCTACACCGACCGCCGGCCCGACATCGACCTCCTGGTGTTCGAGGACGACACCACCGCCCGTGTCCAGGTCTGGAGCGGGACGCGCTTCGAGACCGTCAACACCGTGGAACTGTCGGCCGGGCAGCGTTACCGGGTCGGCACCGACGTGACGCCGGGCACACTCTATCGCATCGCGTCGGATCAACCCATTCACGTGGTCCACTCCCACGTGACCTCCGAGTTCGTGGGCAATGGATACAGCCACCACCGCCTGCACACGCCCACCCGGCAGGCCGGCGAGCCCTGCGACCCCCTGGACACCTGGGACCACTGCGCCCTGGGGCTGGTGTGCCAGGAGGACGGCTCCGGTAGCGCCACCTGCGTCGCCGCGTGCGGCAACGGGGTCCTCGAGTTCTGGGAAGACTGCGACGACGGTGAAGCCCAGGGCGAGGGCACCTGCCCCGAGGGGTGCCTGCTCGACTAGCTCCCTACGACCCGTCCGCCTGGCCTGGCGACGCGCCCCCCTTCCGCACGTGCGCCGGCGCGAGCTGGACCGCCCGGACAAGGTCCGACAGGCCCTGGAGCAGGTGGACGGTCCTCACCATCAGGCGCCTGGTGTCGCTCTCATCCACCGCCACCAGGATCTCACCGATCGCTCGAGACATGCCGACCAGCCGAGACCGGCCTGGCCTTCCCCACTGGCGGACCACGTATCCCGGTGCTACACTGTGCCGCGACCGCATCGAGGGTCTCCGCCACCGGCCGGGCACCTCGAGGCGCCGTTCCGATCAACTCGCGAGCAACCGAAAGGAGTCGAGCCGTGCACCATCTCGAGTGGATAGCCGTCGGAATGCTTGCCGCCGCCACGTTGAGCGACGGATGTCCTCCTCCCGAGGATGAAGACGGGGATGGTTTCACCGTTGCCGAAGGAGATTGTGACGACACCAATCCCGCTGTGTTTCCCGGGGCCGTCGAACTGTGCAACGGGATCGACGACGACTGTGACGGTCTGGTCGATGGATCGGACCCCGGCGTCGAGGGAGCTGTCGTCTTTTTCGAGGACCAGGATGGCGATGGATTCGGGGACCCGGCGACGGCCTTCGTCGCCTGCGAGCTGCCGGCGGGCTGTGTCCCGAACGGACAGGATTGCGACGACGGGAACCCCGGCGCGTCTCCGGACCAGCCGGGCTCCTGCGCTGGCACGGGTGTCGTGGTCCTCGGTCCCGACGGAGGCGACGGCCAGGGCTACGGGTTCGATGGCATCCAGGATGCGCTGGACGCCGCTCGAGACGGCGACACGATCTACCTGGAGCCGGGAACCTACGTCGTGAACCTGGCATTTCCGCGCAAAGCCGTCGCGCTGGCCGGCACCTATCCCGGCCGGGTAGTGCTTGACGGGTCCGCCTGTGTCACCGGGGGGGACACGTGCAGCGTGGTGCGGTTCACCTGGGAGCGGGCCGGGGGGCCTCTCGGCGCCACCTCCTCGAGTGCCCGTCTCGAGACGCTGGTGCTCACCGGTGGTGCCGGAACGACCGGCGGCGACTTCGACGGCTCCCCGGCGGTGACCTACGGCGGCGGTCTCCTGGTCGCCGATGCGGACCCGGTGGTGGAGGAGATCGAGGTGCGGGGCAACACTGCTGTCCGTGGCGGAGGACTGTACGTGCTGCACGGCGCTCCGGCGTTCAAGGCATCGACCTTTGCCGGCAACACGGCGGATACCGGTGGCGGCACCTACGTCTCATTCTCCGACGCCGCTTTCCTGTCGTGCCGGTGGGAGGGCAACCGTGCCCAGACCGGGGGCGGGCTGGCGGTGGACAACGGGGATCCCTACCTGCGCGACATCACGGTGGTGGGCAACACCGGCGAATACGGCGCCGGTGTCAACCTGACGCTCTCCTCGCCCCGCCTCGAGAACTTTTCCGTGACGGACAACACGGGCCTGTACCTGGGCGGGGGGTTCTACGTGTACGATTCCCACGCCACGCTGGTGTCCGGCGAGGTCTCCCGGAACACGGCGAAATCGGGAGCGGGCCTCAACCTGCTCTATGCCAACCTGGCGGTCCAGGATGTGACCGTGGCGGACAACACTGCCGAGGAGTATGGTGGCGGGTTCTACCTGTACGAAGCCAATCCCGTGCTGGACGGCATCGTCGTGTCGGGCAACAGCGCGGAACACGGCGGGGGCTTCAACCTCTCCTATGCCAACATCCGCGTGACCAACAGCATGGTCGTTTTCAACCGTTGCAATGCGCTTGGCGGGGGATTCTACGTGTCGTCGTCCCGTCCGCAGCTCACCAACGTGATCATCCAGGGGAACGAAGCCGGGGCGCGAGGGGGCGGTTTCTACGAGTCCTACTCGGAGCCCGATTTGGTCAACGTCACCTTCGCCGGAAACTCGGCCGGGACCGACGGTGGTGGGTTCTTTGCCCATTTCAATTCGCTACCGGTAATAACCAACACGATTTTCGCCTTCAACACCGCGCAGGAGGCCGGAGACAACGTGTACATACACGAGTCCTCGAGCGCGGACCTGTCCTACAACTGCTACTACGTGGAGGGGGAAGCCACGGCCGGCATCGAAGGGGCGAGCGTCGGAGCGACCGATCTCGTTGCCGACCCTCTTTTCGAGGACGACCCGGCTGACGGGGACCTGGCGGACGACGACTACCATCTGCGCGACGGATCCCCGGCCATCGACGCCGGACAGCCCGGACCGACCTACAACGACCCGGACGGCTCCCGGAACGACATGGGGGCCTACGGTGGACCAGGTTCCGACCGCTGGTAACGCCGCCAGGGCCCGGGCCGGCACGCCACCGGCGTCACGGGACACGACGACCTCGAGAGGGCCTGCCCGGGCTGGACGCGCTCGGAAGCGCTATCCACCTTCGATCACCACGTAGGTCGGACTCCCGGAGAGCGGCACGGTCAGGCTCCCTTGATCGGTCTGCACCTCGGCCATGGTCCCGTCCATGGTCACCACCTGCACCGTTGGGGGCAAGCGGGTCAGCGTCACGTGGGCGCTGTCGGTATCCTCGACGACCCATGCGACGACGACGCGCAAGGCGAGCCCATCGAAGCGAAAGGCGTATCCCTGTCCGGCCAGCCCCAGTTCCCCGGTCAGGTCATCGGCGAATTCGAGCCCATCCAGGGTGTGGGCCATGGTGACGAGAGCGCCGTAGGAAGGCTTCGCCGCCGGGTACAGGCCATCGGTCCAGTCGTCGTCTTGGACGAACAGGCCGAAGGCGTCCTCCTGCCACACCCAAGGATAGTCGCCGTCCGCGAAGGTATACCAGCACACCTCCTCGACGGAGGCGCTCAGCGCGAGCAGGTAGCCCCTGACGAGAAACCGGGCCTGGTCCAGGTAGGTGGTCCCCGAGAAGACAGGCTGGTTCGTCGCCGTGTGCCACCCCATTTCGGTGATCCAGAGGGGCTTGTCGCTGTCCCCGTGACGGGCCAGCAGTGCCTTCATCTCCTCGATGGACGTGAGCAGGCTGTCCTGGTAACGGTTTTCCACTTCCGGCGCGGTGAACGGATAACGGTAGGGGTGGTAGGCCATGACATCATAGTAGTCGCCCAGGTCGGGATGGGCGGCGTAGACGTCCTCGAGGAACCGGACGCCGCCGTCCACGACGAGGTTGGGATAGAAGGTGCCGCCGAGCGCGACGGTGCATGTCGGATCGGCCGCCTTGGCCGCATCGAAGGAGACCTTCACCAGGTCCCCGTAGGCTTCGGGATCACCACTGAGGGTCGGCTTCCAGAACCGAAGTCCGACGTTGGGCTCGTTCCAGATTTCCCAGTTGTGCACCCGCCCCCTAAAGTGCGCCACTGTTTCGTGGACGAAGTTGGCGAAATCCGCCGGGTCGTCCGGGGGAAAGGCCGGATCGTCAGCGGTCTGGCTCGAGTAGTCCGGGTTGCCGTAGCAGAGAACTCCGATGTACTCGACGCCGGCCTCGAGCGCGGCGTCCACGTTCCGGTCCATGTCGCTGAAGTCGAACACGCCGGGCTCCGGTTCGATGCGATCCCAGAGGAAATCGTGCCTGAGATAGCGCACCTGGGCCTGTTGCGCCTTCTCGAGCCGGAACGCCCGTTCGTTCTCCGCGGCGACATCTGAGCCCGAGGGCAGCCCTGCAGCCAGGCACAAGGCGTCCTGGACGGGCGAAGCAGCCACGAGTACGGTAGAAAAGAGTGCGAGTGCGAGACCTGCCATCAGGAATACCTCCTCGAGCTGAAGGGTTGGGGGGCTGTAGGAAGCCAGGTGACAGTGTTGACCCTGTTCCCAAATGGATTGTAAGCCTGGAACCCCCATCGTGCCAAGTCGAACCACTTTCCGGACAACTCGAGGACCCGGCGTGTGTCCTGGAATGATTTTTTGAAGAGACGCGCGCACAGGTCTTGAACTTCTCGGCGTCCTGGGGCATGATGGGGTTGCTCGACGTTCGCCGCTATCACCCAACTGACAGGAGATGCTTTGCCACCACGCAGAAAGTCCGGTTCCCGTAGATCTCGAAGGCTCCCGCAGACGCCCCCGGACCGGCACCAGATCAACCGCCGTATCACCGCGCCCGAAGTTCGGCTCATATCCGAGACCAAGGAGAATCTGGGCATCATCCCCACCTCGGAGGCGCTGGAAAGGGCGCGCGAGGTCGGGCTCGACTTGGTGATGGTCTCTCAGGGAGCCCGGCCGCCGGTTTGCCGTATCATGGACTACGGCAAGTACAAGTACGAAGTCCAGAAGCGGGAGGCCAAGGCGCGGAAGAATGCGACCCAGGTCGCCACGAAGGAATTGCGCCTCAGGTATCGTACCGACGCCGGAGACCTCGAGACCAAGCTCAAGCACGCTCGAGAATTCCTCGAGAGCGGAGACAAGGTCAAGTTCACGATGCGGTTTCGCGGGCGTGAAATCGTCTATGCAGAAGCCGGAGCCGCCAAGCTCAACGCCATCGTCGACGCTCTGTCGGACATTGCCACGGTGGATGAACGTTCCGCGCCTCGAGGCAGGATGCTCTACGTCGTGCTCGCCCCGGTCAAGACGGCGTAACACGGCCGTTCAGGCGCACGCCGCCCGGGGGGCAGCCAGCCAGCGCGGGGTCAGCGTTCTCCGGGCGCCCGCGCCTGCTCGAGTTCCTGGAGAATGGTACGGATTTGCTCGCCGAAGCTGGCGTCCGCCTCCACGCAGCCGTAGCCTTGACCCATCTGGAACAGCCCGTCGTATGCCGTGTCGTGGTAGCTTCGGATGACGTGGGGGATGTTTCGCTCCTTGAGCACGTCCGCCAGGAGCTGTGCCTGAAACGAATTCTCGAGAACGGCGATGCGCACGAACTTCGACATGGGTCACCTCGACGAGACAGGGTGGTCACCTCGACCAGGCGCCTGCTCGATTCGAGACTAGCAGAAGGAGCGGGGGGCGTCAATGATCTCCGCGGGGCATTTCGACCTTGGCCGCGGTGGCGTGCGCCGCGAGCCGGCCCTCCGACTGAGGAAGTAACGACATGTCGAGCGAACGTCACCGCGGGCGCCTGACCCGGCGAAACGCCGTCAAGCTCGCGGTGTTCCTCATCCTGAGCCTGGCACTCGTGGTGCTTTCCCGCCACCCATGGATACGGGAGCACGTGAGTTTCGAGCAGCTTGGCGTCCTTGTCGAACAGGCGTCCATCCTCGCCTCCCACCCGTTGGGGCCGCTGATCTACGTCGCCGCCTTCGCTGCTCTCATGACCTTGTACGTCCCGGCCGCGGTGATGGTCGTCCTCGGAGGACTCGTGTTCGGGTTCTGGGAAGCCCTCGCACTGTCCTGGATCGGCGCAATGGCCGGTGCAACCGGCACGTTCGTTATCGCAAGGTACCTGTTGGAAGACTACTTCAGGCCCAAGCTCGAGCAAGGCATGTTCGAGGGGCTGCTCCAGAGGTTGGAAACGGACGGCACCTTCACCGTGCTGTTCCTGCGGCTGCTCTTCTTCCTCGTGCCGCCCTTCAACTGGGCCATCGGCGCGACCGGGGTCCGCCTGCGGGACTACGTGACCGGGACCGCGGTGGGAATGATCCCCTGGCTCCTCGCCATTCTCGTCGCGGTCAACAAGCTCAAGACGATCAGCCGCGCGCAGGACTTGCTCCAGTGGGAATCGCTCGCCATCGGCGCAGGGTTCGGACTCCTTTTCATGTCGATCGCCATCGGGAGAAAACGGTTCGTGCGGGAGACGCGAGAAGCAAACGACGGGAGTGACCGCCAGGCGGGTACCTGATACGCCACCCTGACGGGAATCGGGGGAATCAAGGGGTCGCAGCAGGAGGATCTACCAGCGCGGGCCTCGCCCGAATCCTCCGCCGCCCCCACCGCGACTAGTACGCGGACGCGCGATGTTGACGTTCAGCGGCCGGCCGGCGAGCTGGGCGTTGTCGAGCCCCTCGATCGCAGCCTGTGCTTCCTCGGCCGTCTGCATCTCGACGAACCCGAACCCGCGCGAACGTCCCGTATCCCTGTCGGTGATGATCTTGACGTCCAGCACGGTACCGAATTCGTCGAAGGCCTCCCTGAGTTCGGCTTCCGTCAGTTGAAAGGAAAGGTTGCCAACATAGAGCTTGTTCTGGGACATTTCAGACTACTCCTGAAGCAAAGTGGAATGACACTGTCGGCACCGTAAGTGATCTCTGTTGCGACGGGTAGCTTCCGTACCTGGGGCTGAACGTCGCCTACAGCCAACCGGCGGGGAATCTCGCGAAGCCTGTCACACGGACGTAGAGCAGAGCTAGGACCCGATCCGAACCATCCGGCACACCCAGTGCGGACAATCTCATGATACCTGCTCGACAGGGCACGTCAAGAAAAAGTGAACCGCGTCGTTCGCGGGGCGGGGAAACGGGCTCGACAGGACTATTCGGACTCCGGAACACCGTTCGAAGCCAGGTCATCGAGCGCGGCCAGGAACGCCGGATCCAGGTCGTCCAGCGAAGGAATATCGTCCAGGCTGTCGAGGGCGCAGTCCGCCGGATCTCCCTCGCTCTGCACGAGATACTCGGGCAGACCAGACCCCGGATCCTCGGGAACCGCCACAACATCGTAGTAGGTCCGCGCCAAGGCCGCGTCCCAGCACTCGTCCGAAACGACGTAGTAGCCCGGCATGTCCTCCGGCAGGTCGCCGTTGGTCACATCGGCCTCGGCCCGTCCGACGCCGTTGTTGTAGAACGCCAACCGCAGGCCGAAGTCCTCGAGCGCTTCCGTCGACGTCCCGTTCAGATCGTCCTGGTACTCGAAGTCCAGGAAGTCCAACTCGTTCGTCCCGTCGAACACGTTGCCCCAGAAGTAGTCCAGGTCGGTCGGCTCGACACCGGGTTCCGTGTCCGCGCCGACGAAGTCACGGAACGCCGCCACCACGACGGTCACGATGTGGTCGGGCTTCTCCGCCGACGGGCCCTTCGCGTACCGCGCCACGAAACGGCCTCGAGCCACGCTGTCCGCCTGCTCGGGGTAGTACGCCTCTATCCACTCATGGTTTGCCTCATAGTCCCACAATGCGATGCCGTCGCCGTAGGCGTCGTTGTCCGGGTCAGGATTGGACCCACCCCAGATGACCGGGGCCATCGTCGCCACATCGTTGCCCACACCGCGGATCCAGGCGTAGGAGTACCGGAAATCGGCGTCCTCCCCCTGGTCCCGGATGTACAGGTAGACGGTGTCGTTCTCGATCGCGCTGTCGGTGTTCTCGATCGGCCCCCAGAAGAACTCGAGGGTCTCGCTGTTGTAGGCCGTGGGCGGGTGCTGGACCACCTTGTCCAGTTTGTCGAGCATGCTCTTGATGTACTGGTTGATGTCCTTGGCTACCGGCACGGCGTGCTGGGGAAACATCGCCGGATCCCCCACGTCGGCCGTCCCCTTGGCCATGGTCGCCGACTCCGGCACCGGAGCCTCGAGCAGAGACGCCGGGGGAATGGCGCGCAAGTACTCCTCGAGGAGCGCATGGTCATACCCTTCGTCCGGGGTGTCCTCGCCCGGATTCTGACAGCCCAGCAGCAGCAGGCATGGAACTGCGGACAAGAGAAGCCGTTTCATGATATGTTCTCCTTGTGCCATGGCTCTGTGTCCAGCATAGCACGGCGTCTGCCGGAACAGCAGGCCCTCTGTTGAAAACGGGGCTTCGGCGTTCAGGTGGCGGCGGCTGCGGTCGAACATTGGACTGCTCGAGCCAACGCCGGACTCCCTGCGACTGGAAACATCGTTCCCGGTCGTTTCGCCTGGTTGGACACGCGACCGGCGGAAGAAGGAAAAGAAAAAGCTGCGGAGGTGGAAAATGCGGGATGGAACGAGGAGCGCTCTGCTGTTCTCTCTTTTTGCGATGGCGATTGCGGGGTGCCCCGATACCGGCGATGACGACACGACGTCCGAGCCTTCCGTGCCGCCGCTGGCGAGCCCGACCCCCGCGGAACCATCCCCGGGCGTGACCCTCACCCCCACGCCTTCGGGCGCCCCAACCTCCACGCCGCAATCGACAGCGACCCCATGGCCAGCCGGCCCGACCGCGACTCCGGGATCCGTATCGACGCCGACCCTGGTTCCGGAACCCACGGCGACGCCCGTCCCGCCGGCGCCCTCGCCGACTCCGGCACCGGAACCGTCCCCGACTCCGGCGCCCGAACCGACCCCCACCCCGCCGGTGGACGCCGACGGAGATGGATATCCGGCTTCGAACGATTGCAACGACCTGGACCCGGCCGTCCATCCGGGCGCCCTCGAGGTCTGCAACGGGCAGGATGACAACTGCGACGGGAACACCGACGAGGATGTCACCATCACCTGGTATGCCGACGAGGACGGCGACGGCCACGGCGCCGGCGAAGCCCACACCGGCTGCACGGCCCCCGAGGGGAGCGCGACCGAAGGTGACGACTGCGACGACACCCTGCCATCGGTCTTCCCCGGTGCAAGCGAGGTCTGCAACGGGCAGGACGACAACTGCGACGGGAACGCCGATGAAGGTCTCGACATCACCGACTTCTACCTCGACGAGGACGGCGACGGATTCGGGACCGGGGTTCCGATCTCGGACTGCAAGCCCGTTCCCGGCTACGCGGAGGACGACGAGGATTGCGACGACGGCGACGCGGCCGTCAACCCCGCTGCAACGGAAGTCTGCGACATGATCGACAACGACTGTGATGACCTCGTGGACGAGGAGGTCACACACACCTTCTATGTCGACGGCGACGGCGACGGCTACGGGACCGACTCGAGCGCCCAGGCATGCAGCGCGCCCGAAGGCTATGCCGAACGCACCGGTGACTGCCGCGACGACGACGCGACCGTCCATCCTGACGCGGTCGAGGTGTGCAACGACATCGACGACGACTGCGACGGGAACACCGACGAGGGGCTCGACCTGGTCACATCCTACCCGGACGGAGACGGGGACGGATACGGGACCGAAGCCGGCGCCATGACCGATTGCCTGGTCCCGGATGGGTTCGTGGAGACCCCCGGGGACTGCGACGACGGCGCGGCCGCCGTCAATCCCGGGGCGGTCGAGGTGTGCAACGGCATCGACGACGACTGCGATGGGGACACCGATGGGGACGCGACCGATGCGCCCACCTGGTACCTGGACGGCGACGGGGACGGCCATGGCGACGCCACCCAGCCCCTTGCCGCCTGCGACCAGCCCCCGGACCATGTTGGCAGCAGCGACGACTGCGACGATCTGAATCCGACCGTCCATCCGGGCGCCGACGAGGTGTGCAACGGCATCGACGACGACTGCGACGGCACGGTCGACGACGACCCGGCGGACGGGACGCCCTGGTATGTGGACCAGGACCAGGACGGTTTCGGGGACCCTGACGGCGTCGTCGCGTGCGAGGCGCCCTCCCCCGCCCACATCCAGGACGGGACCGACTGCGACGACGCTGACCCCAGGACCTTCCCCGGCGCCCAGGAAATCTGCGACAGCGCGGACAACGACTGCGACGGAGAGGTCGACGAAGACTGCCCGTCGGCCATCCTGCTGCCCCCGCCGGACTACGGGTTCGTGGCCGAGCCCCCGGACGAGGGTGCTTGCGCGCTGATCGGCGAAGTCGATAACCCGCCGGACCCTCACTATATCGACAACCTGGCGACCTACATGAGCATGCTCGACGGTGACACCGCGGGCCTGGTCTCCGCCGTTCCGCTCGATTCCCCGGTCCTCGACTGGTCGATTCGTTACAACGGCGACCCGTTGGCCAGTCCCGGCAACTACACCGACAGCACCCTGCCGTGGCCCTCCATGTCCCCCAACGGAAGCTACGGCTCGAGCCGGTTCCGCGGGTACTTGAACATCCGGGCCGGGGACCCGCTCAACGTCACCATCGGGCTCATCGGCAACGACTCCCTGAGACTCATCATCCAGGGCCAGGAGATCGTGTGGGTCAACTGGAGCAACGGGCAGTGGAAAAAGTTCCGGTACCTCTCGTTCCCCTCCCCGGGCCTCTACACCTTCGAAGTGCAGTGGTCCACGAACTTCTGTTGCAACATCGACCCGTTCGAACTCGTGTGGGCCGAAGGGTTCATGCCCGGCTATGAAGACTACGACACGATGTGTGCTTCGAGTTCGTGCATCTACAACAACGGGCAACCGATTCCCGGGTTCTTCATCATCGGCGCCCCCAATCTCGTGCAGTCCACCACCGGTGTGGTGCATGGGTGCCTCCAGTGCAACACCCAGGAGGATTGCGCTGACGACCAGGTCTGCAATTCGGCCGGCCTCTGCGAATCGCCGTAGGCAAAACCTATCCGCCGGCTATCGCCCACGCGATGGCACGGAACAACCGGTCAACTGAAACAGAGCTACCCCAGATTCCACCCCGAAACACCCCCGGGGACGCGCGTCACAGCCTACCTGCCGCGGATTCCACCACCACGAACCAAGAGCCACCATGGGCAACATGCCACGACTGCACCTGTTTTCTCTGCTCTGGCTCGGCGAGTTGGCCCGTTGGCGGCCACGGCGCCAGCCCGCAACGGGTCGACCCTGGAAGGATCTACGGCAGGCCTCGAGCCGCACCCTACGCCGGATGCCCTGCCAACCGGCAGTCCGGCAAGAAAAAGCCCACCCGTGTCAGATCTGTCGCCCCCGCCGACTATGCCCCGATGAACGATGGGCCCCTCGCTGGAAGACGGAACGGAATCGGGGGCCCTGGGGACCTCAATCCGGGTACGGCGTCGCCCGACCCGGCATCATCGGCCAGTCGTCACGTTCGACACTGGCCCACAAAGGAGGAATACCATGGCTGCCTGCCACACGACGCGACACCACGCACCCTGGTACCGCCACCCATACACGCTCCTGGGCATCCTCGCCCTCGCGGCCACCCCCGTGAGCTGTTCGGACGGTTGCTCCGACGCACTCTCCGAGATCGATCCAACGCAGCTTCAAGAACTCCAACTCGCTGTCGCTCTCATACTCACCGAAGAGCACTTGGAGCAAGTCGCCGACGAAGTGGAAAGCAGGACACTGGACATCCGCTTCGATGGCAACCGATTCGACCTCGAGGACTCCAACCTCCAGGAAACCATCGGGTTCGGGGACGGCGCCGATACGGGTATCGTCACGGACGTGTTCGACCTCCTCGACACCTGGAGTTCGGGGCGTTTCGAGGAGTTGCCCGAAACCAAGGCAGCCATCCAGACCCAACTCGAGGAGGCGTTCGGGCCTGGGGGGGGAATCGAGAAGATGTTGAACGACACGCTCATCCCCATGCTGACCCAGAAATATGAAGAGGACCCGGACCACTCGTGCACCGGTGTCAAGATGGACCAGATCGCCGGCATCGCGTTTACGCTCGAATCCGCCTCGTTCCAGCGGACCGAGGACGGCCTGCTTTTCACCATGACCGTCGGAAACCCCACGCTCGAGGTGGACCAGGCGCGTATCTGGGTGAGCGGCCTCTGGTGCGACGTGCCGCTTCTGGACGACTTGACGATCAGCTTCCCTGACGCTTCGATCGCAATCGGAATCGAATTCCAGTTCCTGGAAGGCTCCCAGACATTCGAACTGCCCTGGCCGGATGGCTGCGCCGGCGTCTGGTTCGAGGATACCTATTACCCGGACGGGCTTCCCGACGAGTACTACGCCATTCCGCGCGAACTGACCTACAGCGGGATCAGGGTCGTGCAAACGGTCGACGCAGACGCGGGCGCGCCGCACATCGAGGGTATCGCCGACGACATCGGTGCGTACGTCCTGGCCTCACTGCCCACCGGGATGATCAACCAGATCTTCTTCCTGCTTTCGGGCGGCCTGGACGATGACGTGACCGAATTCTCGGTCTCCACCACTCAATACCTGGGCACCACGGAACTCCTCACCGACAGTTGGGCGATCCAGGATCTCTCCGTATTCGATGGAGACGATTGGCGCGTCTACATGGGATACGTGGCGGACACGGACTACGACGACGATGACATCCTGATCGGCCTCGACAACTGCCCCTACGACGCCAATCCGGATCAGGCCGACGGCGACTGGGACGGCGTCGGCGATGCCTGCGACCCCGAATGGAGTCTCTCGATACCAGAGGGCTCCCCGATCGCCTTCCCGCTGAACCTGGACGACTACTGCCCCGACCCTGTTATGGTTGACGAGATGCCGGCCACCAAGGAGCCCGACTTCATGGATCCCGCCGTCGAGCAAGCCGAACTCCTTGCTGCGCAGGACATGTTCACCCAGATGATGACCGAGCTGGCGAACCAGGATTTCGACTGGTCCTGGGTCGTGATCGATGAGCGACTCCCGACCGGCGAGGGCTATCTCCTGACCCTCGAGAACGTCGTGCACCAGGTCGGCAACTCCTGGCTATCGCGGGAACTCTGGGAAGACCTGAGCACCCTGGCGGACGCGGACCAGGTCTTCGTGGAATTCGCCTACGGCAAGGAAACACTGACCGTCATGAATAGCCTCTATGCCACCACCACCGAGGGCGCCGTGGCGCCGGTCTCCATGATGACCGAGCCGATGACCGCCACCCAGGGCACGGAGTCGATGAACTCCGCCCAGACAGTGCAAATGACTTTGTGAGATAACCCGCACCGCCTGTCCGTATCGGCGTCCGAGTTCGTGTCGTCCCACTTCGGTGCTCCGGCAGGAGTGAGATGAGTTGACAAAAGAACAGGGGCGCAAGCACGCGACCCATCCCACCTACCGTGAGGGTGTCGGACCAGGAGACAACGTCGTAAGCCTCCCACGAACGACGTGGGGGAAGGGAGTAGGGGCCAAGGAGTGGCCGGCGGTTGACACTGCGGCAGGGATCGGCGCTCGAACCCGGCCCCTTCCCGTCCGCCACGGGAGGCGTGGAAGGCCCAGCCCACGTCATCGGTCGCGGGATGCCTCTTGAAGTCGCCAGGCTGGCGTTCGCAGCCGGGCTATTGGGCTACCCTGGGAGTCCCCCGACCGACTCGAGAAGCGCCTCGAGACATCCCTGGGAGTCCCCCGACCGACTCGAGAAGCGCTTCGAGACATCCCTGGGAGTCCCCCGACCGACTCGAGAAGCGCTTCGAGACATCCCTGGGAGTCCCCCGACCGACTCGAGAAGCGCCTCGAGACATCCCTGGGAGTCCCCCGACCGACTCGAGAAGCGCCTCGAGACATCCCTGG
>JAJRTE010000054.1 GCA_024278455.1 Myxococcota bacterium | reverse complement strand
GGGAGATCTCCGCGCACGCGCGGCGGGAGAAGTCCATCCGGCACGGGCACATCTCCACGCTGCACATCTGGTGGGCGCGCCGGCCGCTGGCGGCTTGCCGGGCCGTGACCTGCGCGGCGCTCTGGCCTGACCCGGCCGACGAGCTGTGTCCAGAATCGTTCAGGAAGGCTGTCGCCGAGATCCTCTGTTGGTTCGCCGACAAGGCGCGCACCGAGAAGGCGGTGATGGAACTGGTGCAGCCCCACTGGTCACGATGGAATCGGCTGTAGCCGGGCACATGGCAGAGCTCGACGCCTTCGGACTGCCGAGACATGCGCCAGGCACTGCTGGATTTCATCGCGGACTTCGCCAACTGGGATGCATCGACCGAGCCGGCGTTCCTCGAGACCGCTCGGCGGCTGACCCGGGCCGCGCACGAGGCGCTCGGCGGCGCCGAGGGCACCAGGCCTCTGGTTGTGGACCCCTTCGCCGGGGGCGGCGCGATTCCGCTGGAGGCTTTGCGTGTCGGCGCAGACGCGTTCGCCTCGGACCTCAACCCGGTGGCGGTCCTGCTCAACAAGGTGGTGCTGGAGTACATCCCGAAGCACGGGGAGCGCCTGGCAGAGGAGGTGCGCCGCTGGGGTGACTGGGTCAAGGAGCGAGCCGAAGAAGAGCTGTCACGTTTTTACCCGGCCGACGACGATGGCGCTGTGCCCATCGCCTACCTGTGGGCGCGCACCATCCGTTGCGAGGGGCCAGGCTGCGGTGCCGAGGTGCCCCTGGTACGGTCGCTGTGGCTCTCGAAGAAGAAGTCGCGGCCCGTGGCGATGAGGCTCGTACCCCGGCCGGATGGGGCCGGCGTGGACGTCGAGATCGTCGACAGACCACGGGCAGCGGAGGCCAACAAGGGCACGGTGGCCCGCGGCTCGGCTACATGTCCCCTCTGCGGCTACACCACGCCCGTGAAGGCCGTGCGCGCCCAGCTCAAGGCCCGACGAGGCGGTGCGGCCGATGCGAAGCTGCTGTGCGTCGTCACCACACGTCCGGGGCAGCAGGGCCGGTTCTATCGCGTGCCCACAGACCGCGACATTGACGCCGTGCGGGCTGCCCAGAGGGAGCTGGAACGACGCCGGCGTTCCCACGAGGGACCGCTGAGCCTCGTGCCGGATGAGCGGATTTCCCTCAATGAGATTCGGCGCATCAGTGTTCCCATCTACGGGATGGAGACCTGGGGAGACCTCTTCACGCCACGGCAGGCGCTGACGCTCGCGACGCTGGTACGGTACGTGCGGGAAGCTGGCGTATGGTGCGGTGAACTTGGGGACCAAGCGTTTGCGAGGGCCGTTCAAACATGCCTGGCTGCAGCGGTTGACCGACAGACGGACTTCAGCTCCTCACTGGTCACCTGGACTCCAAGCGGAGAGTTCGTTGGACACACGTTCACGCGCCAAGCGCTGCCCATGGTGTGGGATTTCGCAGAAACCAATCCGTTTGGAGGCGCGAGTGGTGAGTTCACCGGTGCCATCGAATGGGTCGCAAAGGTTTGTGCTGCCAACAGTTCAGACAACACGGTAGGAGGCCAAGTTCAAGTAGCATCGGCCATGTGCCATCCATTGCCGGACGACTCGGCCCATGCACTTGTCACTGATCCGCCGTACTACGACGCTGTTCCATACGCGTACCTATCGGACTTCTTCTACGTCTGGCTTCGCCGAACCCTTCACGATGTCCATCCCGCGCTTTTTCGTGAAACCGCGGTCCCCAAGGACGACGAAATCGTTGTGGACCGACCGCATGAGCTTTCGACCTCGACCAAGGATATCGCTTTCTATGAGAGCAGCTTGCGGCAGGCCTTTGAAGACGGACGTCGCGTGCTCATGCCCGCAGGCATTGGCACGGTCGTGTTCGCCAGCAAGACCACGGCCTCCTGGGAGGCGATCCTCAAGGCCATGGTCGATGCGGGCTGGTTGATCACGGCCTCTTGGCCTATCGATACCGAGCGTGGCGCTCGGATTGCCGCTCAGGGCCAGGCCCGTCTCGGCTCCTCCATCCACCTGGTATGTCGCCCTCGCGAGAACCCGGACGGCTCCCTGCGGACCGACGACGTGGGCGATTGGCGCTCCGTTCTGCGCGAGTTGCCGCGACGCATCCATGAATGGATGCCCCGGCTGGCCAAGGAAGGCGTGGTCGGGGCCGACGCCATCTTTGCCTGCCTCGGACCGGCTCTGGAGGTCTTCTCTCGCTACTCCCGGGTCGAGAAGGCGAACGGCGAGCAGGTCACCCTCCGGGAGTACCTCGAGCACGTCTGGGCCGCCGTCGCCCGGGAGGCGCTGTCGATGATCTTCGAGGATGCCGATGCCACGGGGCTTGAGGAGGACGCCCGCCTTACGGCGATGTGGCTGTGGACGCTGTCAACGTCGGCGAATGGGAATGGTGGCGTCGAAGCCGCGGACAGTAGCGATGAGGATGATGAGGCCCGGACGAAGCCGAGTGTCGGCTACACACTTGAGTTTGATGCCGCCCGCAAGATCGCCCAGGGACTGGGGGCCCATCTGGAGGACCTTGCCCACGTCGTCGAGGTCAAGGGAGACAAGGCGCGCCTGCTTCCGGTGACGGAGCGGACCCGGCGCCTCTTCGGCAAGGAGCACGGTTCCCAGGCGCCGTCGAGGGGCCGCGCTCGTAGCAAGGCGAGGCAGATGAGCCTGTTCGCGGAACTGGAGGCGGCAGAGCAGGAAGCAGGCTGGGGCGACACGGGCATCCCGGCAGCGGGCGAGACCACCCTCGATCGCGTGCACCAGGCCATGATCCTGTTCGCCGCCGGCCGCGGCGAGGCCCTGAAGCGCTTCCTCGTTGAGGAGGGCGTCGGACGGGACACGCGCTTCTGGAAGCTCGCCCAGTCCCTGTCTGCACTCTACCCGGCGGGCACGGAGGAGAAGCGATGGGTGGATGGCGTGCTCGCCCGGAAGAAAGGTCTGGGATTCGGATGATCGGAGGCTTGATGAAGACAACTCCGATGGAGGCAAGAACATGGCGCTGAAGCCCTGGTACAAGGTCATCACCCCGCGCGAGGACCTCCGCGAGGGCCGACCACTCGACGCCTCCGAGTTTGCCGTCCATCTCGACCAGGTGCGCGATGGCCGAGCGCCGGCGGTCTACCAGAAGCCGGCCGACTTCTTCGAGCGGACGTACCTGACCAGGAACCTGTCGGCCCTGGCGTCCGAGGTGGTCCGGCGGCTCAACGGCGTGAAGGTCGAGACGTCGGCCGTCTTCAACCTGACGACTCAGTTCGGCGGTGGGAAGACCCACGCGCTCACGCTGCTCTACCATCTGGCTCGCGGAGGCACGGCGGCTGGGGAGTGGAAGGGTGTGTCGTCCCTCCTCACCCAGGCTCGGGTGACGTCGGTCCCGGAAGCCGCGACGGCGGTGTTCGTTGGCACGGAGTTCGACTCGCTGACAGGCCGCGGAGGTGCGGACGGAACGCCCCTCAGGAAGACGCCCTGGGGCGAGATCGCCTGGCAGCTCATGGGGGCCGACGGCGTCCGGCTTCTCGCCGAACACGAGCGGACCATGACGGCACCCGGTGGCGACGTCGTGTCCAGGATCCTTCCGACCGATCGTCCGGTGCTCATCCTGCTCGACGAGCTGATGAACTACGTCAGCCGCAACCGGAAGAGCGGCCTGTCCGGCCAGCTCTACACCTTCCTTCACAACCTGTCGGAGGTTGCCCGGTCTCGCGACAACGTTGTGCTGGCCGTCTCG
>JAJRTE010000053.1 GCA_024278455.1 Myxococcota bacterium | reverse complement strand
ACCGATGTCGATGAAACGGTGCTCCAGGAGGTCGCCGCTGCTTGCACTCTCGTGGCCGGACCGGGGCCGGTCGCAGCGGGTTCAGACGACGAGTCCATGGTTGGAGCTGGCCGGGGAGTCGGCAGGTCCGGGCGTGGAAGCAGGCCCACCCTTCGTATCGATGCAGGCGTCTCCTCCCAGGCGGTGCTCGGAAATCCCGCCACCTACGCGGCGAACGGTCATGCGCTCGGGTATGCCATCGGCCTCGAGGTGCGGCTACCGTCGCTCCTGATCGCCGGTATCCGGGCCAGATGGTTCCCTCGCGTCACTCGGTCGCCAACGATGGGCGATTGCGGGCCCCCCGATGCGGGTGAGGCCACGGAGGCCCAGGTCGATTGTGCCGCGGCGACGCTCGCTGACCGCGCTCTGTTCGGTGCCGGCGCGTACCTGGGAGTGTCGTGGTATCCTGTCTCCCGCGTGACGCTCGCCCCGTCCCTCGAGCTGGGCATCGCCCACCTGCCCAACACGCTGGTGGTCCTTCCCGGCCAGGACGCGCCCGGGGGGTACTTCGTGATCGACGCCTGGATGGCAGGTCCCACGGCCCGCCTTCGCACGAACTACACCGTTCTCGACGGCGTCGTGGCGCTCGACGCTTTCGTGGACCTCTCGGCCGGAGCGCTGACCGGCCAGGCCGGAGGGGAGCGCGTGCTCGGCTTCCCGGTCGGCGTGCTCGCCGGCGTGGGCGCCACGCTTTGACCGGTCCGAATTCACTGGAAATCGACCGTCCAGTATGACAGACTCTGGCAGGATTCGGTGGGTTGGACCGTGCTCGACAGCACATGACGAATCGCGGGCTCGAGGTGCGAGCGCCGCGCTCGGGCGATAGACTGTGGACGTTCACGAGCAAAGCAATGTCCCTCCCCCGGCCGGCATTCGGTTCGGCCGGTACCGGCTCCTTGACGAGCTGGGCGAAGGTGGGATGGCCGTGGTCTACCGGGCGCTGATGGAGGGGCCGGACGGCTTTTCCAAGATGGTGGCGCTCAAGCTGATCCACGGCGACTTTTCCCGTGACGCAGGACTCATGGGCCAGTGCGTGAGCGAGGCCCGGCTTGGAGGTGTCCTGTCCCATCCGAACATCGTGGAGATCCTGGACTACGGGAAGGAGCAGGGCCGATTCTACCTGGCCATGGAGTATGTCGATGGCCCCACGCTGTCCCAGGTGATCCGGTATCAGCGGAAGCAGCGGGCCCGGATACCGGTGGGTGTGGTACTGGAGATGCTGGCACAGGTATGCCGAGGATTGGGATACGCTCACCGTGCGACAGACCTGGAGGGCCGGCCGTTGCGCCTCGTGCACCGGGATCTGAAACCCTCCAACGTGCTCGTCAACCTGCACGGTGTGACCAAGATTGCCGATTTCGGCGTGGCGCGGGCCGAGACGAACGTTTTGCGCACCGTCACGAACCGCTATATCAAGGGTACCGGCCCCTACATGTCGCCAGAACAGGCCTGGGGCAGCTCAGACCTCGATCACCGGTCCGACCTATTTTCGGCAGGTATCATCCTGTTCGAACTGCTTGCCCTGGACTTCCTGTACGAAGGCCGGACCATCGAAGTGGCCTTGCGCCAGGCCCAGGACGCCGACGTGGTGCCCAGGTTCGTCCGGATTCCGCCATCGCCTCACCGCGACGCCCTCATCGAGTTGTTGTCTCGAGCCCTCGCCAAGAATCCGGATGAGCGCTACCAGACGGGAGATGAGATGGCCGATGCCCTGGAGGCTCTCCGGGCAACGGTTGCCGCCACAGGCTCGCTGCGTCGATGGCTGGCCACTCTCGGGCCGGACTGGCGAGCGCTCCCCGGTATCGACGCGGTACCGGCCAGGATCCTGTTCCCGCCGGGCGGCGGCGATGCCGCGTGGACGAACTTCGCGGAGACCTCGACCCCGGCTGCCTCTGCCCCGGGACCATCCGGACCCGAGACGCTCGCCGGGGACCCGTCGCGGGGCGGTGCCGGGAAGGAGAGCCGCGCGGGGGACCCGCCAGGTCGCGGCAGCCAGCGCTCGAGCCTTCAGCGCGAGCCCACGGTGGTGATGAGGCCGGAAAGCGGGCAGGGACCATTCGGTACACCGGACCCCCGCGCGACAGCCAGCGCGGGCGCGACGCGCGACGTCATCGAGGTCTACCGGCGGGGAGCGGCGACCAGGTTCGGCGGGAGCCGCCTGCTGCTCGCAGCGCTCGTCTCCCTCCTGCTCCTCGGCACCGTCGTATGGTGGTTCCTGGCTGGTCCGGCATCGAAACGCGATACCAGGCCTGGGGACCAGGGCGTGAAAGACGTGGCGACAGGGACTCGTCTCGAGGACGCCGGCCGGAGGACGGACGGCTCCGCGATCGAAAGTGTGGACCTGTTGGCCGGGACGCCTCCGGGTGGTGCTGAGCCGGATGTCCCGGCAGCAACGGCACCACCCGGCCATGCCTCCGGCAGCGAGTCGGCCGGGGCCAACGCAGGTACAGGTCTTCGCCCCCTCCCGGGGAGTCGGAGCGTGGAGAACAAAGGCGGAAAGGCCGGAACCGGACGCCGCTCGGGCGGATCGACGGCGGCCCACGGGAGTTCGTCGCCGTCCGCGGCCGCCTCCAGGAAGGGAATCCTGTCGCTGAATTCGAGCCCAAGGTCGCGCATCATGTTGGACCACGTCTCCCTGGCCGGGTTTCCGGTCCGGGACATGACCGTCTCTCCAGGCGAACACACGATCGTGTTCACCACCGAAGCCGGCGAACAGTTGCTGCACCACGTGTTCGTCGCCGAGGGGGCGAGGATCACGTGCACGGCGCTGTTCAGCCAGTCGAAAGTGGTTTGCCGGGAGCTGAACGGCGGGTAGAATCCCCGGATACCAGGAGGAGAAGCCTGGGTAACCAGGGCCGGCGCGGCGGATTTCGCGGCCATGCTGCCTGCCAGGAAACGCGGGGCGGCTGGGCCGCGGAGGCGCCGCCAGTGCCTGCGGGCGACCACGTGGCTCCAGTGACCAGGTTGCCGATCGCCGTTTCGTCGTGGGTGCGTGGCGGGGCTTCCAGGTGCGAGACGGGGTCGAACTGCATGGTCTGTCCTCGCGCGCGGGTGCGTGGCGGCGGTCTCGCTCCAGCCGGCGGAACAGGGTGACAAGCAGTTGACGGAATCGAGCGACAACACCAACCCCGGAGGCGCAACCGGAAAGCTGGGCGTGCTAGGAGCACTCCTGGAGGATGGTGCGTTCGATGCGGCCGGGCGCGCCGTCAGTGAGATCGCCAGAGAGGAAGACGCTGCATCCTTCGAGCAAGCCGGAACGCTCGTGGTGGCGTTCGTCGAAGGGCTGCATGACGACCTGGGCTCCGCAGGCACGCTCGTGCGGGTCTACCAGCACATGGGCAGCCTGTTTCCGCGAGGCCACCCGTTCTTCGTGGCTTTCCTGGGCAAGCTCGAGCGCATTCTTCGCCTGGCCGTGCCCGGGCACGACGCCGCGACTGCCTGTGGCGCCCTCGAGCGCGTGCTGTCCCTCTTCGAGCCGGAACTCGGCGCTGAGCGTGGCTTCCAGCAGGTCCGGGAGGAACTGGGCCGGCTTCGTGAACGGTCCCTGAACGTCATCCGTGCGCACAAGGAGCAGGAGCTGCAGGCGCTGGTCGCCACGGGCAACCTGGACGCCGCGCTCGTGTTGTGCCGTGAGATGATTTCCGAGGGCATCTCGAGCCTGGCGGCAGGCGTTCTTCCGATCCTCGAGCGGGAGGGCGCTTCAGGGGCCGCGGTGGCCTATCTCCTTGCCGCCTCGAACCGCTCGGGCGACGCGGAGCACGAAACGGTCGATCCCGTGTCGTGGGAACCCGACAAGAGCCCGGTGCCACGCCCGTCCAGGGACTCGAGAAGGGGTCGTGACCCCGGGCAGGTGGCTGCGCGAGGTGCACCAGGGCCGTGGCGGCTGACGTTCGAGGAGGTCCCGACCGGCACCGAGGCAGCGGACGACACGGTGGATCGATGGTATCGGTCCCCCCCCGGCGAGGCGACCTGGACCTCTCCGGGGCGAGGTGTAGCCGGTTCGGACAGGAAGGATCTGGTCGATACGTCGCGTCCCGGCCAGGCTGGCATGCGGCGCGACACGGGAGTGTCCCCGAGGTCCAAGCGTCGTCCCGAAGCCGAACCGGCGTTCGAGCGGAGGCCACGTGTCGGCCAGGCTGCACCTGCTGGCGGGGGCGAGGAGGCTCCCGTCGCGGCCCGCGCCGGGCGCCCATGGACCGGCAAGCCTGGGCCAGGGCGTGGCCAACAGCCGCCTGCGCCGTCACGTCTCGCCGCCGGTGCAGGTGCCCCGCCTGGACGGGATGTGCGCGCGGCGTTCCTCTGGTTGTCACGAGGTCCCGGGGTCAGGTGGGTGGCGCCGGTGGCAGCGGGAGGCCTGGCCGTGCTCGTCTGGTGGCTGTATCCCGAGACGCCCCGGTCCCTGGACGAGAGCCCAACCGCCGAGACAGGGGGCCTCGAGACAGGGACACCTGCGCTCGAGCCAACCATGGCGGCAGCCACCCGCGATCCGGATATCCCCGACCCGGCCGAGCGCCCACAGGGACCACCGGGCGAATTGTCCATCGAGATCGTACCCCCGGACAACCTCGAGCTTTATCTCAACGGCAGCCTGATTCCGGACGGCAAGGTCGAGGGCCTCAGCGTGCCGCCCGGACGCCAGGTGGTCCTGGTGTATCGCGAGGGGTACGAGCCGTTCCGCAAGGAGTTGTGGGTAGACCCCAACGCGACGGTGAACGACACCATCGTGCTGTCGAGGTCCCCCCGCCTCAACCTCGTGGTCGAACCGGATGTCGATATCGTGGTGCGCCTCGACGGCAGGAGAATGTGGGCCAGCCCACCCATAGCCGATGTCGCGATCCCGGTCGGAAAACACCGCCTCGAGGTGTCGAGTCCCCGGTACAAGACATGGGTGCGGGAGTTCGAAGCGAAAGCCGGTGCCAATCTCTCCTATGACGTGAAGCTGGAGCCCGGCGGCCGGTGACTCGAGGCGATGGGATGGGCCTCGAGGGGCAGCGCGGGGCGGCTCGCCCGGAATCCCAGTGTCGTGGCACCCCAACCACGATTCGAACGCCCCGGCCAGCACGCAGATGGTCGGGAACCTGTCACCGCCCGCCGCAAGAATCTGCCGCCCCAGGCTCCTCCTGGCCGGCCTGGCCCGTGCCCCGGAGGGACTCGAGGCCAAGGAGCTTGAGACGGCTGTTGAGGTACTGCCGGGAGATGTTCAGCAGCGCGGCGGCCCTGGGTACGCTTCCACCGGAACGTGCCATCGCCTTCCGTATCAGCCGGCACTGGAATGCGTTGAGTTCGCTCTTCCAGTCACCGATGCGTGCTTCGGGCGTTCCGTGATGCGTGGCCGCTCCGACGACGCGGTGGATGTCGACGACGTTTCCGACGCACGCCGATGCAGCCCGCTCGACTCGATTCCGTAGTTCGTCGAGATTGCCGGGCCACGCCTGACGTTCCAGTTCGCGCAGCGCCGCGGCCGAAAATACCGGGCCGGAACGACCGCCGGCCTGGTTCGCCTTTTGAAGGAAATGTTCTGCGAGCGGGATGATGTCTTCCCGGCGATCGCGCAGCGGGGGAAGCGACACCTGGAACAGGGAAAGCCTCTCGGCAAGCGCCGCGGAAAAGACCCCGCGCGCGGCCAGTGCCCGCAAGGATTCGGGGCTCGAGCAGAACAGCCGGGCGTCGAGCGTTGAGGGGAGTTCGGCCCCCTCGGGGGCGTAGCATCGCGTCTCCAGGGCTCGCAGGAGGCTGTCCTGCATGCTCTCCGCCAGGCAATGCACGTTCTCGAGATAGACCGATCCGCCTCGAGCCGTTGTGAAGGCGCCTCGAGTCGTGGGATCGGCAGTGCGGGCGTGGCGGGTCGCGGTCCCGAACAACCGGGCAGCCTGCTCCTCGGGGGCCGTCTCCTGGCAGTCTACGACCAGGAACGGCCCGCGGGCGCGACGGCTGAACTCGTGAGCGGTTTGCGCCAGCGTTCGCTTGCCCGTTCCCGGCTGCCCGACGAACAGCACCGGGGCCTCCACCTCAGACGTTCGGAGCAGCTCGAGACGGGCCAGGACCCTGGCGAAAGCCCGGCTCCTCCCGGCCAGGTGCGCGTACCGGCCGCTCTCCCGGTATGGCGCCGTGTGGTCGCATCTCCTGAGCAGCTCGTCGTGCCGTTCTCTCGCGGTAACCCCACCCGACATGAAGTCCAGGCAGGCGCGCACAAGGCCCATGTCGTCGTCGAAAGCGTGTTCGCGGGACATGTGTTCCAGGTAGAGAACGCCTCGAGCAGGCTTGCCCGGGTCACCAAGAAACGGGAGGGCGACGGCTGACTTCGCGTGACGCCGCCCGAATTCCCGCTCGATCCGTTCGGACTGAGCCTCCTCCGCCTGGAACATTGCCGGCGATCCGGACAGGCGGGCCCGATACAACAGGCCGTTCTCGGAATACAACTCCTGCTTGACGAACGCTAGGTCGGTGTCGGTACAGTGCCGCGTCACGAGGATGGCCCCGGTGTTGTCGCACTCTGCCTCCGGCTCCAAGAAAACGGCCGCCACGTCGGCGCCGCAAAGGTGCGCGACGAGTTCGAGCGCTCGCCGCAAGAACGGTTGCAGCTTGTCCTCCCCGTCGATGTCCAGGGCTCCCAGCAGCGCGGTTCGGAAACGGTCCCGTTCGTGCCGGCACCGCTCGCACTCCGCCTGCAGGGCTCGACGCGATGACACGAGCTGCCGGATGAATTCCTCGAGTTCCGACAACAGGGGTGGGGGCAGGTGATCTTTCAGATTGTCGAGCGCCGGCAGACTGCCTGCCCGCTCCGGGAAACCTCTGGCCATCGTACCAGCCTGCCTCTTCAGAGGATACAGCGGCGGCGCCTCGCCGGTGGCAGCGAGACGAGGGAACGGCTCCATGATAGCTCGAGCCGGGGGGAAGGAAAAGCGACAACGGGGACCGGCAGCCGGTCCCCGCGTTCAGTCTGTCGAGTGGGTCGAACCGAGTAACGCGCGGCTACAGGTTGCTTCCGCCCTGCGACCAACCGCAAGTCGGCGCGTCGATGGGGTTGCTGCTTTCGTCGAACCAGCCACCCGAGCCGTCTGAATACTCGTAGCTGAACGTCCTGGCGGCGCCGCTATCCTCGAAGCAGCTCATTTGCGCAGAGTCGGAGTAGGCGCCGGTCTGGTAGTTCCAGGTCATCACGTCTTCGTACTGATAGTCGGGCGAAGCCGAGGTTGCCGAATCGTCGCAGACCTGGGTCGACCGGTACACGACCTCGACGACAACGCCGTCCGCGTCGTAGGATGGTTCGTAGCTGTAGGAGTAGTCGCAGGACCAGAACGTGCCGTCGTCACGAGTGCAGCTCTGGTGGGAACTGGAATGGTCGGACATCCAGTCGCTGAGATAGAGGCAGTCGGGCGAAGCCTGGGTGTTGCTCATGTCGATGGTCGAGCGGTAGCTGGCAGCGTTGGCGCTGGACTCGAAGTCGGTCAGGTACTGGGTCCCAATGCCGTCGCGGTCCACGTAGCTCGTGGCATAGTCACCATAGGCGACCCCGTCGATGTCGATGTAGTAGGAACCGCTCTGGAGCCAGGTTTCGCCGTCGGCACTGATGTCCATGCCGTTGCTCATCGAGTTGCTGCTGTTATCCCAGATGGACGTGGAAACGTAGCTCCAGGACTCGTCGACATAGGAATAGATGCCATAATAGACACTTTCGTCGAACATGCCCTGGGCATAGCGGTACCCGCTCGAGATCTTCGCCAGGGCGTCCGGGCTCTTGCCCCAGGTGTGGGGCGGCTTCAAGAATTGCGGCATGACCAGGTCGCCTGGCATCTGGACCTCGGGCATGGGCTGGGCGGCGGTCTCGCCCTTGTTGGACATCTCGGTTTGGGCCCCCGGATCGCAGCCGGCCAGGGCTGCACACAGGGCCAATGAGGAAACGGATGCTGCAAGCGCGGTGATTCGGGTATCGAAGAACTTCATGGAATCTCTCCTCAAGATTGTTGGTTCCCAGCATCGTGCAGGCCAGTCAAGCATGATCGCCTCCACCCCGGATTCTTCTGTCCTCTTAGTTCGGCAGAAGCGAAGACGAAGTTTAGGCGCAATGTGCGCCTGTCTTCCCTTTTTTTCTCGCGGTGGTCTGCTTGCGTTCTATCTTGTTGAGATTGCGAGGTAATCTGGATATGGTCAACCTCCAGCCGCAGTGCCCGGAGGCGCAACGGCCGAAACATCCCACGGGGTCTCGGCGCAAGCGTCGGACCCTCGAGGCGAGGTCGCGATGGCAGTAAAGCATGACATCGACGGACCGGTCCGCTCCCGGCGGCGCGCGATCCGGAAACACCTGCTCGAATGGTACCGGGAAGCCCGCCGAACATTGCCGTGGCGTGACGCCGGGGACCCATACGCGATCTGGGTGTCGGAAATCATGCTCCAACAGACGCAGGTGCGGGCGGTCATTCCCTATTTCGACCGGTTCATGACCCGCTTTCCGACCATCGAATCGCTCGCCGCGGCCCCGCTGGAAGAAGTGCTGTCGCTGTGGAAAGGTCTCGGGTACTACGGGCGCGCCCGAAATCTGCATCGAGGCGCGATAGAGGCGTGCCGGAGGTACCGGGGACGGCTCCCGGCCGACCCGGCGGAACTCCTGCGCCTGCCGGGGATAGGCCCGTACACGTGCGGCGCCATATCCAGCATGGCCTTCGGGGTGCCGGTCCCGGTGGTGGATGGCAACGTCATCCGGGTCCTCTGTCGCCTGTTCGGACTCGACGAGGATCCCACGTCGTACCAGGTGAAGAAACGGTTGTGGCGTTGGGCGGGGATACTGGTTCCAGAGCAGGACCCGGGGACGTTCAACCAGGCAATGATGGAACTCGGCGCCCTCGTCTGCGTCCGCCGCCGCCCGGACTGCTCTCGCTGTCCCCTGGAGCCCCTGTGCGATGCCACCAGGCTGCCCGATCCGGGGGTGCTGCCGGTGCGCCCGCGAAAGCGCGTGCGTCCGGAGATTCGCGCGGTCAGCCTTGTCATCCACGACCCGGCGAGCGACGCTCTCCTGTTCGGACGGCGGCCACCTCGAGGTCTGCTTGGCGGCATGTGGGAACTGCCGACCGGAGGTGCTCGCTGGGAAGAGCCTGTGGAAGAGGCTGCACGTCGAGTCGCCCTGCGGCGTTTCGGGATGGACCTCCACCCGCAAGCCCTGCCCGAACGAGTCGTGCACGTGTTTACCCACCTGAGATTGTCACTCGATGTCGCCATTTGCCGGGAAGTCCCCCCGCACCTTTCCACGGCCGACGCCGGCCCGGGCGACTCGAGGGAAGGCGCCGTGGCCGGATGCTCTCCGGGTCCGTTCGATGTGGCCTACCAGGCATATCGGTGGGTGGCACGCCAGGAATGGGAAACGCTCCCGATGGGGCGATCCACTGGCAAGGTGTTGGACATCCTGCCGTTGGCAAGCCCCCGGCGATGATCGGGGAGCGTATCCTGGGGCAGGCCCCTCGCCGGCGGGCGGCGTGGAAAGGGGGCGGGGCGCTGGCAGCATCCGGGCCGCGCCGGCCGTCTGCTCGCTACTTGCGGCGAATCGGCGGAATCCGGTGGGCCGTTCCGGTCTGCTCGAGGACGGAAAAGGCATCCACCGCGTCATCCTGGGCGAGGATCACGATGTAGGACTCGATGTAGATCCGGTCCCCGTAGTCGAGATTGCGGCGCTCGCTCACCAGTTCGGCGTTTACCCGGGTCCCGTTCTTGCCCCGGTTCTCGAGGACCCACCCGTGTTCGGAAGGCTCGAGCCGCGCGTGCATACGAGAGACCTTGGGGTCCGGCAGCATGATGTCGCAGTCGTTGCCGCGGCCGATGAGGTAAGGGCGGTCGTCGAGTCTCAGCTTCAGAAACAGTTGGCCGTTCTGGTAGAAGTCCAATCTCGCCATCGACGTACACTCCTTGGGGACCTGGCGCCTGAGAGGCTAGGGTTGGATGGATTCGACGGGAATCACCAGGGAGCCCTCGAGGACGGCCAGCAGTTCCTCCGATGGCCGGGCGGTGTCGTAGCCCGGAACCGATACCACGAAACGGCCGGTCAAGGTGCCGCCTGGCACCGGAGAGCCCTCGAGTTCCAGCGCCCCGTCGGGGACCCCATCGAAAATGAGGTCGGCCCCGCCAAGGCCGAAGCCCGGCTCGAGGTACAACACGCCATGAGCGGAGAGATCCACGAGGCCAGGCACGCTCGCGTTGTCGAGATCGATCACGAATGCCAGTGTCTCGGAAAGATCGTAGGTCCTCGCGTAGATGACCAGCTCGCGCTCCCGGTCGGTCGGGTTGAGACTGGCGACCACCTCGTCCGCTACGAAGGGCACGGGGTCGCCGTCGCCGACACGGACGATAGCCGACAGTGCTCCGTCGGAATCCGTTCGAAGGGGAACTTGCGAAGGGGCGTCTTCGGTACCACATCCCCATACGCAAGGGATGACGAACAGGGCGACGGCAATGATCTGGAGTCGAGGCATGTGCATCGGTCTCGTGAACGGGTCGTTTCCATACGCTCCGCGCTCCTAACGTGGCACATCGCGCCGCGGTTGTCAAGGGGGGATGTGCGCTTCGCGGTTCTCTCAGGGGGAGACGGAGGCCATGGGGCTCTGGGGCAAGCCCGGGCCAGCAGCGGGAGGCCGGCAACCGCGACGGGAGGGGGGTGCGGACAGGCCGGTTCGGAAACGGCGCGATCGCCTCGATCCCTCGTGGCGGACAGGGGAAATCGACCGGACGGTCACATGCCCGATCCTCCCGACATCCCGTCGGAGTCCTGCCCATCGCCCATGTCGGCCGGGCAGTCCATGCCCATGTCCATCATGCCCATCATTTGCGAGCCCATCGAGTCCATCTCGGTGAACATGCTCCCCATGCTCTCCTGGTGGCGCGATTCTTCATCCAGCGCCGCCGCGTGCGTGTCGGCCCCCATCATGGCCGTGTAGTGTGACTCGACTTCCTGTTCCATGTCGGTCATCATGTCGCTCATCCCCATCATGGACAGATCGCCACACTGCTCGAGCATGCTCGAGGTGCCCATCATGTCCTCCATCATCGCCACCATCGAGTCGTAGAATGATTGCTCTTCCGCCTGTGCTTCGTCGAGGTCCTCGCTGCCCTGCACAGCGGTGGCATGGGTCTTTTCGAGCGATTCCATTTGCTGAAGGGTGGTCGTGTAGGCGTCCACCTGTTGTTCGAACGGATCCGTGTTCGAGCTGCATGCTCCAATCAGGCCGGCGAAAAGCACTGCGAAACCAAGATTCCTCACCATGACGACACTCCTCTCGTTGAATGTGAACCGTCCGTCCACGTGTTGCTACCCTTTGACGGCGCCGGTGATGGCCAGCGCTCTCAAGGGTTGGTTGTTGTCAAGTGGCGTGCCAGGCTCGAGTACCAGGCAACCGCGGGAAGGAGGGCGTTCCTCCCATCGAGAAGTGTAGCTGCGAAGGTGACAGTGTAACCCGGGGGGGATCAGAACGTCGGGGTCTTCCGGGGTTCAGCGGCCCGCGCGGCTCCCCGGGTGGAGGAGCCCGGCCGCGGGAAGAAGCGCGAGAACCGGCCATCAAAACCGCAGGCGATAGCCCTGGGAGGGCGTGCCCTCGGTGTGCTCGGCCAGGGCGGCTCGAGCCTTCTCCAGGTGTGCCTTGAGCGCATCGTTGTCCGGTTCCGTGTTTGCGGCAAACTGGAAGTTCATCACGGCGCCCGCATAGTCCTTCCTGCGCAATCGATCGAGCCCGAGCAGCAGGAACTTGCGCCCGCGGGAAGTCCGGGCATCGCCGCCTGGTCCACTCACCTTGCGGGACGCCTGCTCGTACTCGGCACGGTCGAAACGCACGGAGCCGCCCGCGGCGATCTGCGCGTCGTATGCCTTGCGGAGTTCGGGTTCCTTGAGGATGCCGTAGGCTTCCGCGATACGCTTGTAGATGGTCAGGACCGCGGCCTTGAAAGCGGGGTCGTCGACGCCGAAGTATCGATCGGGATGGAACCGCCTCGATTCCCGGAAAAAGGCGGCCTGAACGTCCTGGTGGTGTGTTGCCGGGTCCACCTTGAGCAACTGGTAGTAGTTCAAGTGGTCCAGCAGCGTGACGACGGTCTCGACTTCGGTCCTGAACCTGGCGTCCACGGTCATGATGTCGTTCCTCCGGGGCACGTGGCAACGGGTCCGGTGCGGTTTCGGACTATCAGAACCCCAGGTTGTCGAACTTCAACTCTTCCACCGTCTCCGGAGAGAGCCCGCCGGATGCCTGGATCTTCACGGAATGACTCACGCCGGTCTCCTTGTCCTTGGCCTGAACCTGGAGAATCCCGTTGGCATCGATCTCGAACGTCACGTCGATCCGGGTCTCGCCTCGAGGCGCCGGGCGCAATCCGTCCATGATGAACTCCGCGAGCACCTCGTTGTCGACTTCGAGCTTGGATTCACCCTGGTACACCGCGATCTTGACGGATGTCTGGTTGTCCGTCCCGGTGACGAACGTCCGCGTCTGTTCGGTGGGGATCGGCGAATTCCTGACCAGGAGCTTCTCCACGAAGCCGCCGGCGGTGGCAATGCCGAGCGACTGCGGGGTGACATCGATGAGCAGGGCGCCCACCTCGTTCGATGCGCCGGTGGCGTTGGCCAGCGTGTCCGCCTGGATAGCTGCACCCAGCGCCACCACTTCATCGGGATTCACGTCGAACTCGGGTTGGCGCCGGAAATAACGCTCGACCGACTCCCGGACCAGGGGGACTCGAGTCGTTCCTCCGACCATGATGATGCCATCGATGTCCAGAGTGGTCAGGCGTGCGGCCTGGAGCGCCTCGTCGACGACCTTGAAGGACCTCTGGATGAGAGGATAGATCATCTCGTTGAAGCGCGGGCGCGTGATGCTGTCCTGGAGATCGATGGACTTGCCGTCCGGGTCCTTGATGATACTCGGTATGCTGAACTCGACCTCGGACTCCCTGGACAGGCGTTTCTTGCACGCCTCCGATGCCTCCCGGAGCTTCTGCAATGCCACCTTGCTGCGGCGGAGATCGATGCCGTGAGCGGAGTGGAAGCGGCCGGCGAAGTAGTTCACCATCATGGAGTCGATGTCGTCGCCGCCGAGGAAGGTGTCGCCAGCCGTGGAGATGACCTCGAACACGTCGCCGGACACCTGCAAGATCGAAATGTCGAACGTCCCGCCACCCAGGTCATACACGGCGAGCCGCTTGTCATGCTGCTGCTGGTAGCCATACGCCAGGGCGGCCGCGGTGGGTTCGTTGATGATTCTCAACACGTCCAGCCCGGCGATGATCCCCGCGTCCCGCGTGGCCTGGCGTTGGGCGTCGTTGAAATAGGCGGGAACCGTGATGACCGCCTTGTCGATCTCCTCTCCGAGCTGCTCCTCGGCAATCGTCTTCATCTTGAGCAGGACGTGCGCCGAGATCTCCTGCAAAGTGAAATCCCGCTCGTGCACCCGGATCCGGACATCGTGCTCCGGGCCTTCCACTATCTGGTACGGCACTGTTTCCCGCGCTCGAGTCACCTCGTGGGAGAAGTACTTCCGGCCGATCAGGCGCTTGGCCGAATAGACCGTGTTCTCGGGGTGACTGCCTACCTGGCGCTTCGCCCTCGCCCCCACCAGCACCTGGTTGCCGAAGCCGAACGTCACCACCGACGGCTGGATTCGGTTGCCCTCGGCGTCGGGAACAACCTGCGCCTTCCCATTCTCAACAACGGCCACGACGGAATTCGATGTGCCAAGATCGATGCCTACCGCTCTGCTCATCCGCTCACACCCACCTGTGCGATCACAACGTCCAGCGGAAGCCGACCGCGAACGCAGCATGCCACGACCATGTTCCTCGTCATGAAAAATAGTCGATGTGCGGCAGGGCTGTCAAAGGGAATCGCCGGGTTCCCCCGCGCTCAATGCAAGGGATCCGGCAAGGCGACCATGACCGGAAGCATCTGTGCCACCACGTCCGCGTGTCCGGCGACAATCTCTCCGCCGTCCAGGCGCACCGCATTGCCGTCACGCCTCGAGACAACGCCGCCTGCTTCCTCCACGAGCACGATGCCTGCCGCAATGTCCCACGGCTTGAGCTTGAACTCCCAGAAGCCGTTGTAGCGCCCGCAGGCCACCCAGGCCAGGTCGAGTGCTGCTGCGCCCATCCGCCGAATCCCCTGGCCATGCTCCATGAATGCCTGCACGTGCGCGAGATAGGCCGCGGCGTGGACCCGCCGGTCATAGGGGAAGCCCGTGGCGAGAAGGGCTTCCGCCAGGGGAACGGGCTGGGCAACCCGGATACGCCGCCCGTTGAGATACGCCCCCTCACCTCGTGCGGCCACGAACAATTCGTCACGGTGCGGATCGTAGATGACTCCCACCTCCAGACGCCCCGAAACCTCGAGACCGATCGATACGGCTACGTGAGGCACGCCATGCACGAAGTTCGTCGTTCCATCGAGGGGATCCACGATCCAGCGCGCCGGCGCCATTGCGAAGGCCCCCGGGGATTCTTCGGCCAGGATGCCGTGGTCCGGAAAGGACGCGCGTAGGCGGGACACGATGAGACGTTCGGCCTCGACGTCCACCTGGGTCACCAGGTCCACGACCCCCTTGTGGGTGACACGCCTGGCCTGGTGATACTGTGCCCGGATGTATGCCCCGGCCTGCAAGGCGGCATCGATGGCAACGTCTCGTGCCTCTTCAGTGGACCCTCGCGCGGTCATCTCATGCCTCTCCATGTTTCGCTGTCCTTCCCGCCGGGAGATCCGGAGACGGCCTCCGGCACGACTGGCGGATGCCTATCGTTTCCGCAGCAGGTCATCGGTGTCCAGTATCATCGTGACAGGCCCGTTGTTGACCAGGTGCACCTCCATCATGGCCTGGAACCTGCCCGTCTGCACACGCACGCCGAGCCGTGCCAGTTCGCCGGTGAACCGCCGGTAGAGGGCATCCGCCTGCTCGGGCGGGGCCGCCCGCACAAAGGAGGGACGCCTTCCTTTCCGCACGTCCCCGTACAGGGTGAACTGGCTCACGACCAGAGCTTCGCCGCCAGTGTCCAGAACCGAAAGGTTCATCTTGCCATGCTCATCCGGGAAGACCCGCAGCACGGAGACCTTGGCGGCCAGCACCGCTGCCTCCCGCTCTCCGTCCTCCCGGCACACGGCGAGCAGAATGAGAAACCCCGGGCCTATCTCCCCAACCGTCTCGCCACCGACCTCGACTCGAGCACGCGAAACCCGCTGCACCACCGCTCGCATGTCCTATCCTCTCTCTTCAGCCACCCGGTCGAACGGGCGGTGTACGCCTGCACATCTGGCCAGGTGCGCTCCGGGCGGGCCAGGATGGCGCGTTCCTCGACTTCCGTCGTCGAGAGCGGCACCGGCCCTCCGGGAGTCGAAACGGATCGCCGACTAGGGTCCTTCTGCTTCGCTGGCCAGTTCGTCGACGAGGTTCTGGAGGAACACCCTCGCCTCGGTGGCGTCGTCGCCGGAGAGGCCGTGAGCCAGGGCGAGCCGGAAGTTTTCGGCGGCTTCGGCCTTCCGGCCGAGCTGCATGTAGGTGACGCCGAGAAGATGGTAGCCCTCCGCATATCCGCTGTCGAGCCTTATGGTCTGGGAGAACTCCCCGGCAGCCTCCTCCAGGTACGCGGTCCGCTTGCCGTACCGGACATCCGCCAGGTTGAGGAGCCCTAGACCGAGTTCCTTGTGGGTCCTGGGACTGTTGGGGCTCTTTCTCACCGCCTCGCGAAACGCTTCGACGGCTTGATCGAATCGGTGGTTGCGCAGGTGCGCTTGCCCGATGGCAATCAGCCGGCTCGAGCTGGTTCCGGATGGCGAGGAGGGAGGGGCAGGGCGCGGCTTCCGGGGCTGCGGCCTGGGTGTGGCTGCCTTCGCTGTCGTGGTCGCCGCCCCCGCCGCGCCAACGGGTGGCGGTGTCGACCCGCCCGCCGTCGTCGGGGTGCCTTGGGACTGCCCGGCCCGGGAGACCACCGGTGGCCTTGCCGCCCCGGTTTCCCGGCCGGTCTTGCCCTGAACACCCGTTGATGGCGCCGTCGCTGCCGGAAGGCTCGCTTCGCCCGGCGCCGGCGTGGATCGCGGGGCAGCCGGAAGCGCGGGCGTCGTCTCCGCAGGGGCCAGGTGGCCCGAGGATTCCCCCGCACCCTCGTGACCAGGGGGCCGCGTAACGGCAGGAGGGGGGGCGGTCCCACGGGGCAGAGACACGACCGGTCTTGCGGACCGTGTCGTGTCGATGTAGCGCACCTTGACCACGAATGCCCCGACGACGAGAACCACGATGAACACGATGGCGGCAAGGGCCTTGAGAGGACTCCCCGGGGCAGCGCCGGCCGCGGCTCCGCCTGGTCTGGGCGAGGAGGCCGAGGCTTCGGTTTCCGGCTTTGCCGCGGAAGGGGGTGATTCGGCCTCTCGATGCCGTGTGGGCGTGCCGTCCCGGGCGCCGCCGCCGCCCGCCACCGTCTCTGGCGCCTCCTGTTCCCCGGTGATCGATTCCCCCGACCCCCCACGTCTCTGCACGACGGTCGGCGCGTCGCTCAGGTCGCCTGCACTCGGCGACGCTTCCAGACGAGCCGCATCCTCTGCCTCCTCATGCCTCCCAGCCATCCGCCGTCGCCTCGCCGCCCGGTTCTTTCGCGTGCGCTCCACGATCCCAAAGAACGGCAGCAGGTCCATCCGCTCACCGACCCGCTCCCAAACCTCGCCGTCCTCGGACAACTCCGCATTGCGGGACACGCGACGTTCGACGATCCACCTCTGAAGCGTGGCCAGATCGCTCACGGCGTAGCGCGTTCCGTCTTGCCGCAGCAGGAGGCGCTTGCGCTCGGCGGTCCTCTCGGTGCCAGGATCGGTTTGCACGGACTCCAGGTCGTCGACATCCTCGGATAGCTCCGCGGCAAGATCCTGTCCCTGCTCTGCAGTGGGCACGTCATCCTGCTCCAGGCCCGCGCGCGCCACGAAGATGTGACCGCACTTGCTGCACTTGACCTTCTTGCCTTCCGCCGGAATCCGGGAAGCGTCGATTCGATAGACCGTGGCGCACTTTTCGCAAACGATGTTCAAGGTGCCACCTCACGAGTTGGAAAGCGTTGCGATCTTCTTCTTGATGGCGTCGGCGTCGTTCGGCGAACCCTTCAAGTATCTCTCGAAGGCAGAAATGGCTGCCTCCTTCTTCCCCTGCGCGGCATAGATCTCACCCAGCCACTTGTGTGTTGTGTTCGGAGCTTTCTTCAGCGCCAGCGTCTCCTGGAAGGCCGCTATCGCCTCCTCGTACCTGCGTCCACGATAGTAGGCGTATCCCAACATGTACCGGTATTTCGCGCTCTGCGGTTTCATCCGGACAGCGTTCTTCATCGATTCGATCGCCATCTGGTGGTTGTTCATGTCCAAGGCCTGTATCGCCACCTGGTACAGGTCCTCCGCCGTGATGTTGCTGACGACGACGTTGGACTTCCGGTCTCCCACGGGTTTGCCCTCGTTCGACTGCCGGGTCTTCGCGCCTCGATGCACCGATGGCTTCTTCTCGATCGCACGCGGGGGGCGATGGGGGCGCGGTGTCGCGCGGACCGGGACAGGTGTCGGTGTCTCCTCCCCGGGCTGCACACCCAGCGCCGGACCCTGGACCTCACCCGTCGATGCCGCGTAGGCCACGGGAAACCGCTCCGCAATCAGCCGCTCCAACTCATCCATCCCCTCCCGCGGGTCGACCTGCTCGACGCGCGCGCTGCCCAGACGCTGGCTCTCGGCATAGTACTTCCAGCCCAGGTAGCCAGCGACCAGCGCCAACAGAAGCACGACCAGCGCATCGAAAAGACGGGCCAGGACCATCGAGGAGCGACCGGCAACAGCCCGCATCGACTTCGCTCTCGCCACCGGCGTCCGGCTCGGCGCTGGCGCCGGCCGATTGGCCGGAACATCCACGGGAACGTTCGCAAGCGATGGCTCCTCCGGTACCTGTACGTCCGCGAAGAGATCCTTGGCGGATAACCCGTTCGGAACCTCGCCGCCCGCCACGTCCCCGGCCGTCGACGCGCGTGCCGGCGGTGGAGGAGGCGGACTGCTGGACTCCGGCGGCCGTACCGCTACCCCCCCGTCCAGGCGCATCGAGTCTCCGGAACCATCACGAGGACCACCGGAAGCACCGCTCGGCTCCGGGACCAGCCTGATCGTCGATGGCCTGGTGTCCCCCAACGCGGGTTGCGTGCCGAGTATCGGCGTGCCATCGCCCGGAGGGCCGGTCGGCTGGGCGGTCAGCCCCGCCAGTGGCGAGGGCAACCCCGCCTCCTCGGCCTCCCGCTCCTCTTCCAGCATGCGCTCGAGCTTGAGAGCCACCCACTGGTCGATAAAGAACTCATCTACACTGTTGATGTCCTTGAGTACCGTCCAGACCTTGCCGTCGAAAGACACACGGTCCGTCTCCACCACGCGGTTCTCCGCAATGTACTTCTTGAGCGTGGCCACATCACTGAAATCGTAGACGAGCCCGATTCCCACCTTGACCTTGAAGGTCGTTATGCCGACCTCCTTCCAGTCGAGTTCGTTCGCGTTCGACGGGCGCTTGACGAACTTGGCCAGGGGGCCGGTGGTCTTGAGCAGCGCGGACACGGACTTGTCGGGAGACTTGCGCCTGGACGCATCCGGCTTCGGACCTCGCCCGGCAAGCGGTCCGCCCGGCTCGGCGCTGCCGGCCCCCGCCGCCCGCGCCGCTGGGAACCGCGAACCGGACACGCCGCCGCTCTCTAACGGCTTGCTGCCAAGGCCTCCCCGCAGTAACTCCCTCGCCGCGTGCTGCATGCTCACCGTCGCGGTTTCCGCCGGGTCGTCGCTGTCGACCGCGGCACCGAGGCCTGTCACGGGCTTCATCACCACGAAGACATTCCGGCACCTCGGGCACGTGATCTTGGCGCCCTTGCCCTGGATCCTCGAGTCATCGAGTTTGTACTTCGTGTTGCACTTGTCGCACTTGACCTTCAAGAGCATGACTGATCAATCTCTCTATTGCCGGACAGGTCCCGGCGTACCCGCGCTGGAACGCCGGAGCCATCCGCCCGTCTCCGCCTTGCGCAGCCGCTTCCACGAACCGCAACGAGTGTACCACGCACGGCCACAAAAGGCACTTCCGAAACTCACCGATTCCGCCGGTCGTTGAACATCCCCCCATCGGCCTGGCCGTACAGCGGCTCGAGGCCGGCGTACCGGGCCGCAATACGTTTCACCCCCGTGGCGTCGAAATCGATCACCAGGCGGGGGTTGTCGGACGCGCCAAATCGCCGCATGATGATGCCATCTCCGAAGCTGGGATGAGATACCCGCTGGCCTGGTCGAAAGTCCCGAAAAGCGTCCGCGTCGACCGGGTCGACGTCCCGGACGTCCGGGCGCCGTTCCCCTGCCTGGCTGGCGGCCTCGACCGCGACGTCGCCGGATCCGGCGCGTCCCGGACCTCGATGCGCGTCCCACGCCTTCGTAGTTCCTGGAGTAAGTGTACACGCGAATCGTCCGGGTGCCACCCCTGTTCTGCCTCGAATCAGTTCGGGCGGTAGCTCCAACAGGAACCTGGAGGGGCGTGTCAACTTGAGTTCGCCCTGCATGTGTCGCCGCCGGGCGCGGAGGAGAAAAAGGCGATCCATGGCTCGAGTCATGCCCACGTAACATAGCCGGCGCTCCTCCTCGAGTTCCTTTTGGCTCGCCACCGTCCTCTCGTGAGGAAACAGGCCATCTTCCATGCCCACGATAAAGACCACGGGGAACTCGAGGCCCTTGGCGTTGTGCAAGGTCATCAGGGTCACCCGCCCGTCGTGCGAAACCACCTCGTCGGCCTGGGAATGGAGGGAAATGTGCTCGAGAAACGTGCGGAGTCCGTCCCTGCCCGAGGGGATCGGCTGTTGCGCGGCCATGTTGATGAACTCTTGAATGTTCTCGAGCCGCCCTTCCGACTCGATGTCCCCGGCCTTCACAAGCTTCTCCCGGTAGCCGGTCTCCTCGAGCACCCTGATGAGCAGTTCGGGCAGCTCCAGCGTCCCCGACTGGTCCCGCAAGGTCTCCATGACCTGGAAAAACCGTCGCAGCTTGACCCCGTGCGGCTTGTGGGCGGCAGGATCCCGGGCGATCTCCTCCAGCACGCGGTAGCACGACACGTTTTCGGCGCGAGCACGCCGGAACAGGTGGGATCGAGCCTTGGCGCCGATGCCTCGAGCCGGTACGTTCAGGATCCTGTCCAGGGCCACGTCGTCCGCGGGGTTGTATATCAACTGGAGATACGCCCGCATGTCCTTGATTTCCTTGCGGTCGAAGAATCCCTGTCCAACCAGGAGATAAGGGATCTCTTGAAACCTGAATGTCTCCTCGAGAAGCCTGGACTGGAAGTTGGCTCGATAGAATACGGCCATGTCGTCGTAGCCAAAGCCGGCCCCGCGCAGCCGCCGGACCTCCTCGGCCACTCGAGACGCTTCGTCGTAGTCGCTTTGCGTATCCAGATAGCGAATGAACTCCCCCTCCCCGCGCACCGAGACGAGCGTCTTTCCCAACCGGTACTCGTTGTTTTCCACCACCGCGCTGGCTGCACGCAGGATCTTCCCGGTGGACCGGTAGTTTTTTTCCAGCTTGATCACCTTGGTACCGGGAAAGTCCTTCTCGAATTCGACGATGTGGGACACATCGGCCCCTCGAAAACCGTAGATGGACTGATCTTCGTCCCCCACGACACAGATGCTCGGCGCACCCGGGTCGACCAGGAGCTGGGTCAACCGGTACTGGGCACGGTTGGTGTCCTGGTACTCGTCCACCATGAGGTGACGGAACCGGCCCTGGTAGTAGGCCCGCACGTCCGGGAAGGTGTCCAGGAGCGTCACCGTATGACAGATCAGGTCGCCGAAATCCAGGAGGTTCATCTGCTTCAGTCGCTCCTGGTACCGCCGGTAGACCTCCGGCAGGTGGCTCGCCACGCCCCCGAGCCCGCGGGCGTCTACCTCGTCCGGACCCTGGAAACTGTTCTTTGCCCGGTCGATGAGCGCGCGAAACAGCCGCGCGTCCACCATCCGCCGCTCGAGCCCCAGGTAGTCCAGGACCTGCTTGAGCAGCCTGACCTGGTCCGCGTCGTCCAGGATGCTGTAGTTCGACTTGAAACCCAGTCGATCGATGTGCCTGCGCAGAATCCGGGCGCAGGTCCTGTGGAACGTGGCCACCGGTACATCCATGTCGCGGCCAGGCAAGAGCCTTCGCACCCGTTCCGCCATTTCGTCGGCAGCTTTGTTGGTAAACGTGACGGCGAGAATGTTCCACGGGGAGATCCGCCGAAACCGAATGAAGCTGGCGATACGACAGGTGAGAACTCGAGTCTTGCCCGACCCGGCGCCGGCCAGGACCAGGAGCGGTCCGGGTGGGGCTTCCACCGCTTCGCGCTGCTGCTCGTTGAGGGAGTCGAGGAGTCGCTGAAGGTCGTCAGGCATGGTCGTCGCCCCTTGTGTTGGACGTCAGGCGCGTGAACGGTGGGAGAACCGTCCCCGGGTCCAGTGCTACCCGGTCGAGCACGCAGTAGGGGCCGATGTACGCTTGTTCGCCGATGACCGTGCCGGTCGCGATGGTCCCGGTGCCGACTCGAGCGTCCTGGCCGACATGGCAGTCGTCGAGTAGTTGGACACCGGGCTCGAGGATTGCGTCCGGTGCGAGAGTCACGCCGAGTTCGATGGTGGTGGTGGCCGGGTCGACGAGGGTCACGCCTGCCTTCATCCAGCGTTGGTTGACACGGTGCTGCAAGCGCTGCCGGGCGGCGGCGAGTTCTGCGCGATCGTTCACTCCGGCCAGTTCTCCGGCGTCGGGGTGGTGCCAGGCTCGAGGCTCGAGGCCGCCGGCCCGCGCCACCGCGACGATGTCGGTCAGGTAGTATTCCGACTGGGCGTTGTCGGGTTGGAGCTGCTCGAGGGCGGAGAAGAGGAAGGGGGCGCGCGTAGCGTAGATGCCGGCGTTGATTTCGCGGATGGCCAGCACGGCAGGGCCGGCGTCCCTGGCCTCGACGATCCGCTCGAGCGCGCCCGTGGCACCTCGGACGATACGGCCGTAGTGGGCGGGTTCCTCGAGCGTCATGGTGAGGACGGTCAGAGGGGTCTGGTGGTCGCGATGGTGCTCGAGGAGCCGCTGGAGGGTTTCGGGGCGCACCAGGGGCGTGTCGCCTGGGAGCAGGAGGATGTCCCCGGAGAACCCGGCGAGTGCGTGGCGGGCCTGGGCCGCGGCATGGCCTGTTCCAAGCTGTTCTCGTTGCTCGACGAACACGACACGTCCTTCTCGATCCCCGACCGTTGCGGCGACCTTGCGTGCGCCGTGGCCGACCACCACGACGACGGGTTCGGCGCCGGCGGCCAGGAGTGCGTCCACCACGTGGACCACGATGGGGCGGCCGAGCAAGGGGTGCAGGACCTTCGGGGTGCGCGACCGCATCCGGGTTCCCCTGCCTGCCGCCAGGACGACACCAGCGCATGCTCTTGGGGCCATGGATCCTTCCTGTTGGGGTAAAGTCCTTGAAAAAGCGCGCTATTGTATCGGCCACGACCTACGAGCGTCAAGTGGTTTGAAGGTTGCAGGCGATTCCGGGAAAGGGCTTGACGGCCTTTTCCAGCGTGATAGGATAATCCGGCGGCCGGGTGGAAACGGGAAAACGGGGCGCCGTCACAAGCCAGGCGCGTGCTCGAGCCCGCCGTGGTCGATAAACCGGCGACAGAGGAGACAACGATGGCGAGCAACAGTGTCAACAAGGTCATTCTCCTGGGTCATCTCGGGGGGGATCCCGAATTGCGATACACGGGGAGCGGCAAGGCCGTGGCGAGCTTCAACGTGGCCACTTCCGAGTATGCCGGACGAGACAGGGAGCCGGCGACCGAATGGCACCGCATCGTCGCGTGGGAAAAGCTGGCGGAGTTGTGCAACCAGTACCTGCACAAGGGACGCCAGGTCTACATCGAGGGACGGTTGCAGACTCGAGCCTGGGAAGACCGCAGCGGCCAGAAGCGGTACACGACGGAGATCGTGGCGCACCAGGTGATTTTCCTTGGCAGTGCCCAGGCGCGTTCGAGGCAGGATCCCTACGGGCAGCCACTTCCTCCCACGCCCCAGGGAACCCCGGCCGCGGGCCGAGCGCCTGACCGCTACGCCGCCGAACCGCCGGCCGGCGTGCCGGATGACGTGCCTCCCGACACCTTCGAGAACGACGACGACATCCCCTTCTGAGCGCGCACCGGCGGCACCCGTTCGGGCGGGATTCCGCATGAACCCCCTGTTGCAGCGAAGTCCACGCTGCCCCTTCCTGGGCGATGGCCATGCAGTTCACTCGAGCGCTCACAGCCGCATTGATCTTCGTGGGCGCGGTGTTGTACCTGGGTTTCGCCGCATTGCTAGTGCGGTCGAGCCGCAGGAACCCCCGGGACGGGTGCGTGCTGGTCGTCCGTTCGCGTGCGGGTCCTCGAGTCGTTCGGGGCGCGACAATCCTCTTGCCCGTACTCCACTCGGCGTCCTAACTGGACATGCGGGACAAGCAGATCCGACTGGACCTGTCCGACCCCCCGCTCGAGTGGGGCGATGGCACGCCGGAACCATGCCGGGTGACGGTGACCATCGGTGTCCGGGATGACGACGAGAGCATCCTCCGACTCGCGAACGGTCTCGGATGTGAGCGAGGCTCGGACGAAGCCTTGCTGAACGCCCTCTACCGGCCGGCGATGGAGAGTGTCCTGCGGGAAGCGGCCGCGACCTTGTCCATGACCGAGGCGCGGGGAGGCGATGCGATGGCCGGGGCATTGCGCGAGCGGCTGGCGGCGTCGCTGGGTGCGTTCGAAGTCCGCGGCGTGACGTTTTCCGTACCCCCTCAAACAACCCCGCCTGCCGCCGCACCGCATTCGTAGGCCTGTGTTTCCTCTGAACCTTGACAACACGCCGATTGGGCACTATACACTTTAGCGGGTTGGGGTGAAAGAATGTTTGATTGATGCCGCCAAGGACCGCCCTTGGAAAGGGGATTCAGGGCCGGGAATGAAGTCGGGCATCCCACAAGGAGAATAGACAGATGAGTGCAGAACCAAATTCAGAAAAGGGGCAACAAAAAGACCCTGTCTGCCAAATGGTGGTTTCGAAGGAATCCAAATACTATTACCAGTATGCGGACAAGAACTATCATTTCTGCTGTGAGCATTGCCTGCGCAAGTTCAAAGAGCACCCAGAACGGTATCTGGTCAAGCGACCCTCCCCAGCTCATGAAACAGGAGACAAGCCAAGTAGATACACTTGCCCCATGCACCCTGAAGTCGTCCAGGATCATCCAGGCAATTGCCCCAAGTGCGGTATGGCATTGGAGCCAATGGCAGTGCCTGCAGGTGCGGCGAAAACAGGGTACACCTGTCCCATGCACCCTGAGGTGGTTCAGGACCATCCTGGGAATTGCCCCAAGTGCGGGATGGCGCTGGAGCCGGTTGCTGCGAGAACTGAAGAAAAAAACGAAGAACTCATCGATATGAGCCGCCGTTTCTGGCTCAGCGCCGTGCTTGCCGTCCCGGTGTTTGTTCTGGCGATGGTTGCTGATCTGTTTCCTGCATGGTTGCCGAGCGGACTCTCCATGCAGACTGTTCAGTGGGTCGAGTTTGCGCTAGCAACACCTGTCGTGTTGTGGGGGGGGTGGCCGTTTTTCGTTCGAGGCTGGCAATCGATCCAGTCTTGGAATCTCAACATGTTTACCTTGATCGCGTTGGGCGTTTCGGTAGCTTGGATCTATAGTGTAGTAGCTCTACTGGCCCCGCAGGTATTCCCGCCAATCATGCAAATGGAAGGCGGGCTGGTAGATGTCTACTTTGAAGCAGCAGCCGTGATTACTACACTGGTGCTGCTGGGGCAGGTACTTGAGCTGCGTGCCCGATCACGAACCAATGCAGCCATTCAATTGTTGCTCGGACTCGCCCCGAATACGGCCCGCGTCGTGCGAAAGGATGGAACGGAAGAAGACATACCCCTGGATCAGGTTCAACCTGGTGATACCTTGCGTGTCCGGCCTGGTGAGAAAGTACCTGTAGATGGCACGGTCATCGATGGTGAAAGCAACGTGGACGAGTCCATGGTCACAGGTGAACCGATTCCGGTTGCCAAGTCCGCCGGCGAGAAACTGATCGGCGCAACGGTCAACGGCACTGGAAGCATGTTGATGCGAGCAGAAAAGGTCGGCGCGGATACGCTGCTTGCACGAATTGTCAGCATGGTGGCCGAAGCACAGAGGTCGAGGGCGCCCATTCAGAAGGTGGCGGATGTGGTGGCGGGATACTTCGTGCCCGCCGTGGTGGGTATTGCGGTCGTCGCATTTGTTGTGTGGTGGGCGGTAGGACCAGAACCGCGGCTGGCACATGCCGTTGTCAATGCAGTTGCCGTACTCATCATCGCATGTCCGTGCGCCCTCGGTCTCGCTACTCCCATCTCTATCATGGTGGGAACCGGGCGTGGTGCCATGGCTGGCGTCTTGGTAAAGAACGCCGAGGCGCTCGAGGTCATGGAAAAAGTCGATACGTTGGTCGTGGACAAGACCGGTACCCTGACCGAAGGCAAACCGAAACTGGTCGCCGTGCAAGCGCAAGAAGGGTTTGCCGAAAATGAAGTGCTGCGTGTCGCTGCAAGCCTCGAGCGCGCCAGCGAGCACCCGTTGGCGGAGGCCATTGTACGTGGAGCCCAGGAGAAGGGGATTGAGTTGGTCAAGGCCAACAACTTCCAGTCGATCACGGGAAAGGGTATCACTGGCAATGTGGGCGGACAAGTAGTGGCGGTCGGCAATATGAAGCTGCTGGAAAGCCTGGGCATCAATGCCGGGGAGTTGGCGAAACAGGCGAACAAACAACGAGCAGATGGCAAAACCGTTATGTTGATTGCCGTTGATGGGAAGGCAGCAGGTTTCATCGGTGTCGCTGATCCAATCAAAGACTCAACGCCAGAAGCCATTCGCAATCTGCATGCGGAAGGTATCAAGATAGTCATGCTGACGGGTGATAGCCGTGCCACCGCAGAAGCTGTTGCAAGCAAGCTGGAGATCGATCGCGTAGAAGCTGAGGTACTGCCAGAAGAAAAGGCTGAAGTTGTCAAGAAGCTGCAAGCAGAAGGCCGTGTCGTCGCCATGGCGGGTGATGGCATAAACGATGCTCCTGCGCTGGCACAGGCTGACGTCGGTATTGCAATGGGGACAGGTACGGACGTGGCGATGGAGAGTGCCGGGGTCACTCTGGTGAAGGGTGATTTGCGGGGTATCGTCAGAGCCATACGATTGAGCCGAGCCACCATGCGCAATATCAGGCAGAATCTGTTCTTCGCTTTCATCTACAACTCGGTGGGCGTTCCCATTGCCGCGGGAGTGTTGTATCCGTTCTTCGGGTTGCTCCTATCACCAATCATAGCTGCGGCAGCAATGAGCTTCAGCTCAGTTTCCGTGATCAGCAATTCTCTCAGGCTCAACCGCGTGAAACTATGATCTTGAAAGGCGGTTTTCATGTCATCCGAGCTTGAGAACTCCAGCGACATGGTTGTGCTCTGAACTACACCTGTTGCAACCTCCTCGCGCGTATTGACGCCAATGGTGGATGCGGAATGGGGCCATTCGGCGGGTTCGGCCCGGGCCGAATCGTGGTACACTGTCACCATCGGGGCGCAACCGGCCAGGCAGATGCTGTGCAATTCGGGTTCGAGGAGACGCGGTGGTGGATAGCGGTCGCATCAGGGTGGTCATGCTCTTGCACACAGCCTTCGACCGTGCCGCGTTGCCCCCGCTCGTCGAGGCGGATGCCCGCCTGAACGCTATCGACCGTTCCGGCCAGGAGCCAGGCGAGGTGGTGGCCCGGGCCGGGGAACGGCCAGATGTCGTCGTGGTGGGGACGGGTCCATCGGTCCATCATGACTGCGCGATGGTGCACCTGTTTGCCGGACACCTGGGTGTTCCTGTCATCGTGGTGGCCCCGTCGGGTGCCACTCCCGAGGCCCGTGTGGCCTACCTCGAGGCCGGAGCCGCAGCGGCGTTGGTGTTCGATGTCGTCCCCGATTCTGTTCGGCTTCTGGCCTTTCAGAGTCTGCTCTTGTCCCGTATCAAGGCGTTTCACGCCGCCGGGAGCCTGGTGGACCAGCGCCGCCAGACCCTGGACCAGGTGGGCCGTGCCCCGCACCGTGGGAGCTGTGCCGGCAAGGGCGGCGATGTCGCCCCCGAGGGCGAACTGGGCAGCCTGCCGGAGCGCCTTGAAGTGCGGCGGCGTTTCGGTCAACCCAGGTCGCCGCTGGAGCCAGCCGGAGGCTGGCACCTGGTGCAGCCCCGGCGGAAGTGGGGTGTGGTGGCCCGGGACCTGGAGCGTAGGGCCGAAGTCGTCGTCTTCGGCGTGGGCCAGGGCGGGGTCGCCGCATTCTCGACGATAGTGCGGCGGTTGCCTGCGGAACCCAGGATGGCGGGCCTGGCCGTGGTGCGGCTTCCCGGCGAACTGCTGCACACGCTGGCTCGTAGGCTCGATCAGGCGAGCGCCATCCGCGTGCGCGTAGCCCGTGAGGGCGACCCGGTCGCCCCGGGTTTCTTGCTGCTCGCTCCCGCCGACAAGAACCTGGGGCTCGTGCGGACGGGACGGATTCCGCGCGCGCTCTGCCGTATCGTGGACCCGGAGCCCGACAGTCCTGCGGTCCCGCGCATCGACACCACGTTGCGAGCGACGGCCAGGATCTACGGATCGGGCAGTGCGGGGGTCGTTCTTGCTGGCCTCGACGGGGATGGCGTCGACGGGTTGGAGGTCAATCGTGCCATGGGGGGGATCAACCTGGTACTGGACCCTCGAGACGCCATCGTGGGCCGGACCAACCTCAGGTGTATCGATGCAGGGCTCGCCGACAGGATCGCTCCGCTCGACGAACTGGCGGCCCACGTCGCCGCCCTCGGCAGCCCGGTCGATGTCGTCCTGGCCGGGGGATCCCGAGTGCGCCGGGAATAGGGCTCAAACGCCTTGACATCGCGGTGCCGGTGCGATACACGAAGGAGCATTCGCGTGTCATGGGCCATGAGCGGCGCGATCGTGTTGCCTGCTTGGAGGAGTCCGACCATCATGCAGCGTTTCATTTCGGGAATGGTGATTCTCGCGATGCTCCTTGTCGTGTCGCCGGCCTGGGCGAAGGATTTGCGTGAGCGGGTCGGTGCCGGGATCGAGAGCCAGATGAGCCTTCGCGTCGCCGGCGAGCCCTCTCCGGCCAATCTTTCCGTCAAGTACACCCTCCCCGCGGCAGACAAGACGATCAATATTCAGTTGGAACTCCTGCTTGGTCTAGGCGTCGTCGAGAACGACGAGGCCAGCGTCACCGGGGGCGCGAGATTCCTGTACACCGTCGTCGCCGAGGACAACTGCAACGTCTTCCTCGGCGTGGGCGCCGCCTACTTGCGCGGTGCAGACTTGCCGAGCACCTTCGGATACGTCCGTCTACAGCCGCTGGCAGGTGTGGAGTTCTTCTTCTACGGACTCGAGAACCTGGGATTCACGACGTCCGTTGGCCTCAACGTGGACATGGGCGACCCCCTGGCCGTCTCCCTGACGGGCGCCGGATTCGGGGCGCTCGGCATTCACTACTACTTCTGACCACCTGAGTGCCGTGAACGATTCCGTTCGTTTCAGACTGCCGGTTCCGTCCCGGGCCGTTGCCCGGGCCGCGCCACCGTGGCGGGATCGGCAGGTGTGGGTGCCGGCATTCAGCCTGAGCCGGCGCGAGCGCGAGGATCGTCGCACCTGCCCGTCCCGCCATCGCGCCGTCTGGCTTCCAACCTGTCTGCTTCTGGTCGCAGCCGGGTTCGAGCCCCTCCTTGCCGCCGCTTCGCCTCCACGCGACCCGGCAGTGCAGCCTGCGGTTGACCAGCTTATCCCGCCGCTCCCGGCGCGGCTCGAGCTGCGCCTCCCTCCCGAGCCGCCCCCGCCGCTCGAATTCGACCTGGAGCTGGACGCGCCCGAGGCGGTGGTGGGTGTCATTTTGAGGAATGCGCCGGAGTTGGTGCGGGCGGAGGCAACGAGGACGGAACTGCTGTTCGCCTATGGATATGCGTTGTGGCGTGCCGGTGCCGGCGAGGCTGCTCGCGAACCCCTCGAGACCTACCTGGCAGGCGAGGGGATTCTGCGGCCTTACGCGGCGCTGCTTCTGGGAGGAATCGACCTGGCCGCGGGGCGGTTGAGAGTCGCGGAACGCCGTTTCGAGCGTGCTATCGACGGGTTGCCCGAGGGTGCCGCCGCCGCGCGGGCCAGGTTGGGGCTGCTTGAGGTCACGCGTGCTCGAGGTCACGTCGAGCGTGCCATCGACGGGCTGCGGGCGCTGCTGGAGCAGGTCGGGTCTTCCGAAGTCCGGCGTGCCGTGGCGCTCGAGCTGGCCGGCGCGCTTGTTGCGATGAAGGACTATCGCGGGGCGATCGCGCGGTACGAGGCGTTGTGGGCGGGGGATCCGTTGTCGGAAGAAGCGCGGGCCGCGGGGGTAGCGCTCGAGGCGTTGGTAGGCAACCCGTCGGTCCCTTATCGTGGTCCCCCGGTGGCTCTACGTCTGGAGCGGGCCCGCCGGCTGTTGTCTCTCGGCGGGGTGGAGGAGGGCGTGCAAGCCATGGCGTCGCTCGCCGGGGATGCCGAGGTACGTGGCCAACTCCCCCGCACCTTTCCGCTTGAACTGGGCAAGGCCTACTTCCAGGCCAAGGCCTACGCGCAAGCGTATGCCCTGTTCGAGCAGTGGGCCAGGGGCAAGACGGGCGGGGAGCGGGCCGAAGCCTTGTACTGGCTGGGCATGACTCGAGGTCGTCTCGGAGACCACGAGGGTGCCATCGAGCGATACGAGGCGCTCGCCGGCGCATTCCCGGCCAGCGGCTTTGCGCCACACGCCCTGTTCAAGATCGGTCTGTTGCGGCTGGATGAAGGCAAGTACGATCTGGCCGAGACGGCGTTCCAGCACGTGCTCGACAGGTTTCCGCGGCATGGGTCCGCGCGCAACGTGCTGTGGTACCTGGCGTGGACCCAGCTCAGGCAGGGTAAGTTCGAGGAGGCTGTCGCACGGTACGACACGTTTATCCGCCGGTTTCCCAATTCGACACTGGTGTCCGGAGCACAGTACTGGCAGGGGCGCATCGCCCTGGCGCAGGAGCGGAAGCAGGACGCCATCGCCCTGTTCACGGAAGCGGCCTGTCCGGGCCGGCCCAGTCCCTATGCGGCCTTTGCGCGCATCCTGCTCGAGGGCCTTGGCGTTTCGGTGGAGGAGCCGGTGGCGGGGCCGAAGGAGCCGGAGTCCGCCGGAAGTGACGTGACACCCCCTCCGGCGCTCCAACGGGCCGAAGCCCTCTCCCGGCTGGGTCTCCGGGGGTGGGCGCGCGAGGAAGTCGCCGCTGTTCGGGCGAGCATTCACGACCGCGCGGGCCTGCTGGACCTGGGCCGCTGGTACCAGCGGGTCGGCGATTTCGCCGGCGCCGCCAGGCTCGCCCACACGCTGGGGCTCGACAACGGGTTCCCGCGCCTGCAGGATCCCGGGATCGGGTGGCGGTTGGCCTATCCGCGGGCGTTCGCGTCCCGGATCGGGGACCTCGCATCGCCGGACGGCGTGCCCGCGAATCTCATCTACGCGATCATGCGCCAGGAGAGCCTGTTCGATGCCTCGGCGGTCTCCCGGGCGGGTGCTCGAGGCCCCCTGCAGCTCATGCCGGCGACCGCGGCAGCTCTTGCCGAAGCTCGAGGCTTGCCTGCCCCACCAGTGAAGGCGCTGCACGACCCGGCCGTTGCAGCCAGGTATGCCGCCTGGCTCCTGGCGTCGCAGATGGAACATTTCGGCCACCGGCTGCCGCTGGCGATAGCGGCGTACAACGCTGGAGTGGAAGCGGTCGAGCGGTGGCTGGAGGAGCGGCCGGTGGCGTCGATCGACGTATTCATCGAGGAGATTTCCTACAGCGAAACGAGGCGTTACGTGCGGAAGGTGCTGGCGAATCTTTGGGTTTACAGCAGGCTGTACGGGAGTGGCGTCCGGGATTTCGCTGTCGAGATCGGGCTCTCCCCTGACATGCCCTCACCGGTGGTGTCCGGCGAGAAGGAGGATGAGTCGGGCTGAGGCGGTGTGCACAGGCTCCGTTCCGTGTGTCGTCCGTCCGTGCGCGAGGCAGGGGAGGGGCGCGAATGTCCTTGCCAAGGTCAGGGCTTTCCATATATATATGGCACCATTGGTTTCCAGGATTCGGACCGGGGGTCGAGATGTCCAAGGTGGTGAAGAGGCTGGGGGCAGGTCCCCTATTCCTGGCGGGCGTAGTGTCCCTGGTCACCGGTATCTTCCTCAATACCTACTGGGCGATGGTCGGAGGCCTGCTGGCGATGGCCATCGGAAGTCTCAACATCACCGACAACTGGGGTTGATGGCCGTCCGGCCACGACAACAGCGTATTGTTGTGCGAATCGCCTGCCTGAAGCCTCGAAGACGTGTGCGGGGTGGGCGCGCCGGCTGGCGCGTCTGGCAACGGCGCGCCGGCGGGAGTACGCAGGATCGAGGTAGATAGGGATTCCCATGGTATTCGACAAGCTCATGGGTCTTTTCTCGAGCGACCTGGCCATAGATCTTGGCACGGCCAACACGCTGGTATTCGTGAGGGGGCGCGGCATCGTGCTCAACGAGCCGTCCGTCGTGGCCGTCCAGAAGGATATCCGCGGGTTCAACCGGGTGCTGGCGGTGGGCCAGGAAGCCAAGGAAATGCTCGGGCGCACGCCAGGCAACATCCAGGCCATTCGGCCCATGAAGGATGGGGTTATCGCCAACTTCGAGGTCACCGAGGCGATGCTGCGGTACTTCATCCGGAAGGCGCATAATCGCCGCACGCTGGTCAGGCCGAGAATCATCATCTGTATTCCTTTCGGTATCACCGAGGTCGAGAAGCGCGCGGTAAAGGAATCGGCCCAGTCGGCCGGTACTCGAGAGGTGTATCTCATCAACGAGCCCATGGCCGCGGCTCTCGGCGCCGGACTCCCGGTCACGGAGCCGCAGGGAAGCCTCATCGTCGATATCGGGGGCGGGACCACGGAAGTGGCTGTCATCTCCCTGGGCGGTATCGTCTTTTCCAAGTCGATCCGGGTTGCCGGGGACAAGATGGACGAGGCGATCATCAACTACGTCCGCAGGAAGTGCAACCTCTTGATCGGCGAGCGGTCCGCGGAGCAGGTGAAGATTCGCGTCGGATGCGCCTATCCCCTGGATGAGCTTCGAGAAATGGAAGTCAAGGGGAGGGACCTGATAGCCGGGATTCCCAAGACCATCGTCATCAGTTCGGAGGATATCCGCGACGCGCTGGCCGAACCGATCAACGCGATCGTGGAGACCGTGAAAGTGACGCTCGAGCGCACCCCACCGGAACTGGCGGCGGACATCATGGACAAGGGCATCGTGCTGACCGGTGGGGGAGGGCAGCTTACCAACCTGGAGATCGTGTTGAGGGAGGAGACTGGCCTGCCGGTCGTGGTGGCCAAGGAGCCGCTCTACTGTGTCTGCATGGGGTCCGGTAAGGCCCTGGAATCTCTCGACCTGTTCAAGCGCATCATCCAACTTCAGTAGCCGCCTGTTCGGCACCGGTTCCAGGCCGGTCGCATCCCGTGCCCCGTGCGGGTGGCGGCACCGGCGGCGCTGTCAGCGCGCGTACTCGACGGCCCTGGTTTCGCGAATCACGGTGACCTTGATCTGGCCGGGGTAGGTGAGTTCGGATTCGATCTTCCTCGCGATGTTTCGGGACAGAACGACGGCTTCGGCGTCGGACACGGAATCGTTGCAGACGATGATGCGCAACTCCCGCCCGGCCTGGACGGCGTAGGATTTCTCGACACCATCGAACGAGTTGGAGATGCGCTCGAGGTCCTCGAGGCGGCGGATGTAGCTTTCCAGGATCTCGCGCCGTGCTCCCGGCCTGGCGCCGGATAGGGCGTCGGCAGCCTGGACGAGCACGGAGTATACAGACTCCATGGGCACCTCCTCGTGGTGCGCCGCAATGGCGTTGACCACGACCGGGTGCTCACCGTACCGCTTCGCAAACTCCGCCCCGATGATGGCATGCGACCCCTCGACAGAGTGGTCGATCACCTTGCCGATGTCGTGGAGCAGGCCCGCCCGCTTGGCGTGCTTGGGGTTCAGGCCCAGCTCGGACGCCATCATTCCCGCCAGGAACCCGACCTCGATCGAGTGGGCGTACTGGTTTTGCCCGTAACTGGTCCGGTACTTGAGTTGGCCGATGAGACGGATGATCTCCGGGTGCACCTTGTTGAGCTGCAGCTTGAACGTAGCCTCCTCGCCGGACTCGCGCACCGATGACTCCACCTCCTCCTTGACCTTCTCGACGACTTCTTCGATACGAGAGGGGTGGATGCGGCCGTCGGCAATCAGTTGATCGAGGGCGATGCGGGCGATTTCCCGCCGCATTGGGCTGAACCCGGAGAGAATGACCGCCTCCGGCGTGTCGTCGATGATGAGGTCGATGCCGGTCGCGGCCTCGATCGCTCGAATGTTGCGTCCCTCGCGTCCGATGATTCGTCCCTTCATCTCCTCGTTGGGCAGGTTGACGACGGAAACGGTCTTCTCCGTCACGTATTCCCCGGCATACCGTTGCACGGCCATGGCGATGATCTTCTTGGCCTTGCGGTCCGCCTGGGCCATGGCATCGTCCTCGAGTTCCTTGACCCGCTTGGCGATTTCCACCCGGTGTTTCTGCTCGACAGCCTCGAATACCCGCTTGCGCGCCTCGCTGCGGTTGAGCTGCGCCATTTCCATCAACGTGGCCTCGGCTCGACCGACCAGTTCGTCCGCCGCGGCCCGTTGCTTCTCGACCACCCGTTCCTGCTTCACGAGCGCCCGTTCGCGCTCGTCCACGTCCCGTTCCCGTCTCTCGAGGGCTTCCAGGCGCTTGTCCAGATTCTCTTCGCGCTTGTCCAGGTTCTCTTCCTTGACGCGCAGCCGGCTGTCCCGTTCCTGAAGCTGGCTCCTCTCCCGCTTCACTTCCAACTCGAACTTCTCGTTCTCCTTGATGGTCTGTTCACGCGAAGCCAACTCCGCACGCTTGATGATACTCTCCGCCTCGGCGTGGGCTCTTTCGACGATACGTTGCGCTTCCGCCTCGGCAGCCTTGGTTTGCTGTGCCAGGTCCTGGCCCTTCCGCAAATGGCCGATCACGAACCCGGCCGCAAGGGCCGCAAGCACGGCCACGACAATCCCGATGGTTTCCAAGTTGAACACTCCCCACACCGGGCCGCCGGGGACGCACAAACGGCGTAGACTTCCGGTGTGTCAACAGGTATCTCGCTTCTTCGCCACGATGGCTGACGCAAGGCAGCAGGTGGGCGACCGGAAACAGACGCATCGCCCGGCAAGGGGAACGCCGGGCCGGTACGCTTCCGGATCCGTCCACGTGAATGCCTGGGGAAGCCGGTGTGCAGAATGAGCCGCTCGTGGCACCGGGACCAGCGCCTCGAGCCGGCGGCCTTCACGGACCACGTTCATCCAGGAGTTCCGAAAGCCGGTCGGTCCGCTCTTCCATCTGGTCGAGAAGGTATTCCATGCGACGGCGAAACAGGAAGTACTCGTTGGCGATGTTCAATGCGCCCATCACGGCGACTCTGACCGTGTTCACGTGCCCGCCACGCTGCAGTTCTCTCAGTTTCGCGTCGACATACTTCGCCACTTGCTGTAGTTGAACCTCGTCCTGGTCGCTCTTGACGACATATTTTTGACCGAGAATGGTGATTTCGGCTCTTCGACTCAATGCGAACACCTTATCTTCCCCCAGTGTGTCATCCTATTGAGCCGCTCGAGCCATGTCAAGGGCATTGTGTTTGCCTCTGGCCGGGATCGAGGCAGTCGGCGCGACAGCGCGGAGGGCACGCCGTCCGGTTCGAAGGGGACCAGCCGGCATGCTGGAAGCGTTCCAGAGTCGCCACCCCTCAGAGGTCGTTGAGGTCGTCCACGAACCGCGCGATGTCCCTGTCGGAGAAATCCTTCTGCTTCGCCGCCTCCTCGAGGGTCCCCCAGATGGGCTCTCCACAACGGATGCAGCGAATCCCTTTTTTCATCAAGTAGTCGATCGCCTTCGGCTTCTCTTCCACCAGCTCTTCGATCGTTGTCTCCGGCGTGACTGTCATGGCCTTCGGGCTCCTTGATCCTGGCATGCGCTCGACTGCCGGCGTCCGCCTCGCACCGGCCCCTCCGTACACAAACCCGGCCTGGCGCGGTCTCCATCGTGTGAACCAGGTTTCCGGGGACAGTATTCCACGGGTCGTGGCCCCGCGCCAGGGCAGAATGGGGGTAACAGGGAGGCGGGGAGTGCGTTCGGGTCAGTAGTCCCCCGCCCGTTCCTCGCACCAGCGGGCGGCAGCCATGCCCGGCAGGTTGAGGCTTCGGCCGAGCACGTCACGAATGTCGATGTGGTAGAGCAGGTTGTTGGCATGCGACGGGAACACGTGTTGGACGGGCAGTCGATGGGCTTCAAGATAGTCGAAGAGTCGTCGGATCGAGTCATTGGCTGCGACCTGGACTTCCCGGCAGTTTCCTGGATCCCCTTCGTAGAGCCACCAGTCTCCGGTAAACAACGCCTGATGGAACCATGTCACGGTGTCGCCCGGGGAGTGCTTCGGTGCGTGCACTTGGTGGATCCAATCGCTGCCCAGGGGGAGTTCCACGCTGTCCTCGTACAGGGTGTCGAACATCGCGTCCGAGACCGCCACCTCTCTCCAGAGGTTCGGTTCGGTGACGAGGCGGCCCGTACAGGAGCCGTTGCGTATGTAGGAAGCCGTCTTGTGCGCGATGAAGGTCGCACCGGGAAAACGGCTCCTGTATTCCCCCAGGGATTCCACGTGATCCTTGTGTGGATGGGAAATGAGTACATACCGGAGAGCGAGACCGTTGACATCGATGATAGTCCTTGCCAACTCCGCCGGGGAGGTTTCCCCTCGACCGTACTCCGGTGCCTCGAACAGTGCACACTCCTTGTCCGACACGAAGAGCCATGCTCCGCACCCCACCGGACCAAAGCGCCCAAGAAGATAGATACCGTCGTGCAGTTCGTCAACCATGCCAGCCTCGAACAATGGATTGTCGGCAGACGCTTCCGATCTGCGAAATCGTCACCGGCCGTTCTACCGTGCCAACACACGAGGTCATGTCATGCGCCTCTCTCCGTCACCTCGCGCGCCACGTTCGCAGGAAAGGCCGTCCCCACGGAAAGCGCTCCGGTCGGACAGGATTCTACGCACGCCAGGCAACGCGAACAAGAGTAGTGCGTGGACGCGTTGACCAGACCGGGACGGTGCAGCCCGTGCGTCTCGTTGAATTCCGATATGTAGCACGCCGACTCGCACACCCCGCAGTGGGTGCACCGCGAGGGATCTAGCTTCACACGGAGCAAGCTGACCTTGTTGAGAAGCCCACCTATCCACGCAATAGGACATCCCACCTTGAAATACATGTACATGCTGGACTGGGCCTTGGCCTTGTCGCCGCTCCCCATCAGGGTTTCCATGATGAATCCTAGCGGGCACATCCAACGGCAGAACACCTTTCCAAGCACAATCCCGAACAAGGATCCGAACAAAATCACCCACAAAAGATTGATGTTGAACCGGCCCACCAAAACATAGATCCCGATACCCACACCCCCTTGCACGAAGCGCCGCCAGTGGATGAAACGGCGCAACTTCCCTCCCCGCCTTCGCTTCCTGCCAGTCGAATTGCCCGGAAGGGAACTCCCGGCGAGACCGGCTCCAATGGCACCTCCTGTCGCTGTCGCTCCAACGACCCCGCGAAGGCTCTTTGCCACGCGAAAACGGCCACCCGTTCCCCCAGACGCGGTACCATCGATCGCCAAGACGCCACCACCCGACCTCCCGACGGCGCGCTCCGTCGCTTGCCCGTGCACAATGCCCCGCAGGTCAGGCGCCGCCACGCCAACGTCCTGGATCGGCCTGCGCTCCCGTCGTTTCGCCTTCTTCCCGTGCTGCTTCTTCTTCACGAACTTCCCTCTCCCCATCAGTGTTTGGAGTAGTTGTGCGACAAGCTCACACGCCCACCACTAGGGTCGTAATATATGCCGACAGTGGTATATAAGCATAGTCGAACATGACGCGCCCAGTCAAGTCTGTGCGACACGCAGGGCCTTCCGTCAGCGCGAAGGGTCGAGCGGCACTCCTGGGCCTTGGGCCCCCGTTCGATCCGGGCTCGACAGCGCCCGTCCGTGCGTCTCCCTGGACGGATCGGCACCGGCAGGGAGGGCGCGCCTGCTGCCGGCCGCCGTCGCGACCCCTTGCCGGTCTGGTGCGGTCGACCGCGTTCGTCGAAACGGTCGGCCTGCCTGGCGCGACGTGTTGACCTCGCCACGCGCTCATGCCAGGGTGGCAACAGGGGCGAAGGGTGGACCGCGGCTTCGATACCCTGAGCGCCCACCCCTACGTTCTGGTGGCGCACGGGGAGACGTGGCTTCGAAGGGATGGAGGGGGCGAGATGAGCCGATTCACGGTGGAGAGGATGCGGGAACACGCCGCGTCGATCTTCCAGGCTGGGTTGGAGGCGGTGGAGCCGGAGCGGTGTGTGCGCCGGTTCGTGCGGCTGGAGGGGAAGAGGCTTCTGGTCGGGGACCGGGCCCATGACCTGGCGCGGTTCGACCGTGTGCTGGCCGTGGGAGCGGGCAAGGCATCGCCCCGGATGGGCTTGGCGCTGGAGGACGTGCTGGGGGACCGGCTGTCCGACGGCGCGATGAATACCAAGTACGGGCACTCGGTCCCCTTGCGGCGGATCGAGCTAACCGAATGCGGGCACCCGGTGCCCGACCAGGCGGGGGTCGCGGGCACAGACCGGATCCTGGACCTCCTGCGGGGCGCGGGCGAGAGGACCCTGGTGCTGTGCCTGATTTCGGGCGGGGGGTCGGCGTTGATGCCGGCGCCGGTGGACGGTATCACGCTGCGGGACAAGCAGGAGACGACGGACCTGTTGCTGGCGTGCGGGGCGAATATCGTCGAGTTGAATGCAGTGCGGAAACACCTTTCCCGGGTGAAGGGAGGTGGGCTGGCCCGTGCAGCGTTTCCGGCCACGGTGGTTTCGCTGATACTCTCGGACGTGGTGGGGGACCCTCTGGACGTGATCGCCTCGGGGCCGACGGTCCCGGATGCCTCGACGTTCGCGACGTGTGTGGAGATCCTGGGCAAGTACGACCTCCTGCACCGTGTGCCGGCGGCAGTGCGCAGCCGTTTCGAGGCGGGCGTCGAGGGGAAGATTCCCGACACGGCCAAGCCGGGGGACGCGGTGTTGGGGCGCTGCCAGAACCTGCTCGTGGGGAACAACGGGCTGGCCGTGGAAGCCGCACGGAAGCGCGCGGAGGACCTGGGATACCACACCCTGGTACTTTCGACTCGCGTGGAGGGGGAAGCGCGGGAGGTGGCACACGCGTATGCCGCCGTGGCCAAGGAGATCGCGACGTCGCCACGTCCGGTTTCGCGGCCGGCGTGCGTGATAGCGGGCGGAGAGACCACGGTGACGGTCCGTGGAGCGGGGAAGGGGGGGCGCAACCAGGAACTGGTGCTTGCCGGGGCCATGGACATCTCGGGCTGGGACGGGATCGTGCTCTTCAGCGGGGGCACGGACGGCACCGACGGGCCGACGGATGCGGCCGGTGCGGTGGCCGACGGGGAGACGGTCGCGCGTGCGGATGCCGCGGGCCGGCCGGCAGCGGAGTACCTGGAGAACAACGATGCCTATCATTTTTTCGAGGCGCTGGGAGACCTGGTCATTACCGGCCCGACGGGGACCAACGTTGCGGACGTGGCGCTGGTACTGGTGGGGGAGGGCGGGGGCTCGAAGGAGAATCGCTTCCCGAAGAGTTTGTGGTAGTCGTCGCCGATGGATTGGAGATGCTCGTAGGTGTCCCGCTCGCCGTCCTCCAGGAATCCTGCGGAGAGCACGGAATCCACGTGGGTGAGTACCTCGGCGCACAGGGCCTTCGGGGAGGACGGGCATTCGTGCAGAGCGTCGAGCACCTCCCGGAAGTCTTCGCGGAAACGCCGCTCGGCCCGGGCACGCACCTGCTCTAGCCATTCCTGGAATCGCCGGTCGTGGCGGGCAGCGGCCTCGAGGTCCAGGTTCACGATGTCCAGGGCGCGCTGGAATGCCTGGAGGATCCCCAGACCCCGGCGAAGGTCGATACCCTCCGGTCCCAGGCCCAGGACCTGCTTGAGGCTGGATCGGGTCCAGTCGAGGTCCCGTTTGCGCAGGCCCAACACCTGGCGCCACGCCTCGAGTTCCCCCTGCTCGCGCTTCGACCGTTCGATCTCCTCCACCGCCCGCCGCGCTGCGGTGTCTGCAGCGGCGATAAGCTGCTCCAACTCCGCGCGGAGGTGCCTGAGTTGCTCCACCGGGGAGCCGCCGGCCACGGTAGCATCCCAGGCGTCCAAGGCGTTCGCAACCGCACGTGCCTCCCGGTCGCACCCAACCGACTCGAGCGTAACGACGAGCCGCCTGGCTGCCGTCGCCCGGGCACCGTGCCAGCAGTAGAGGTTGCGAAGAGCCTCCGTGCGGTCGGCCAGTGCCCGCACTCGCTCGGACAGCTCGCCCACCTCCTCGCCCACCTCTTCCCAACGTTCCGTTTCGAGCAGGTCGCCCAGCCGGCTCGCTTCCTTCTCGAGGGTTCGCAGCTCGGACGTGATGTCGCTGGGGAGATCCTTCGGTTCGACGGCCCCGAGTTCGATACGGATGACGTTCAGTTGCCGGCTGTAGAACCGGCGCGCACGAGGGAGCGCTTCCTCCCACAGCGCCTCGAGCCGTCCACGCTGCTCGAGGAGCCGGCGTGTGTGCTCGAGGGTTTCGTCCACCTGCCACGCAGTGCGGGAGGTGCACGCCTCCCGTAGCTTCCGGGCCTCGGCAAGCGCCTCGTGGGCCTCGTCGGGGAGGTAGAACTGCACCGTGCTCTTCGTCAACCGTGCGAGTGCGGTGCCATGTTGCTCGTAACTCGCGATGAAGCGCCCCTCGAGCGCCTCTTCGATGCGCCGGCGCACGGCGTCCAGGCGTTGCTCGAGCCGGTCGCACCCCGTATCGAAGGCTTCCTGGTCCTCGAGGCGGGAGGATAGCGCGTCGAGGGCGGAGCGGATACTTGCGAACTCTCCTTCCACCTCTGCGCGGGCGGCAGGCTCGATGCCTGAGAGCGCCGGGCCCGGCTCCACCAGCTTCAACAGGGCGGCCAGCCGGGTTTCGTTTCGCTTCTTCTTCGCGCGGAGCACCAGCGCCTGGGCGTCGTCGCGCCAGGTTCCGGCCGTCTCGAGCGCGGCCAGCACGTCCTTTTTTTCCAGGTGAGCGGCGAGCGCGGCGCGGTCCTTGCGCAAGGCGTCGCCCTGCATGCCGGCATGGGTCGCCAGACCGGTCCCGTCCAACTCGGCCAGGGCGCGGTCCATCGCCTCGAGGACCGTCTGGGCCTGTTCGAGCCCGGCCTGTTTCGCGGTTTCCACGGCCGCTTCCAGGTCTGCGTCGAACTGCTCGACATCCTTCTCCAGCGTGGCAAGGTCCCGCTGGTGCAACCGTTTTTCGAGGAGAGAGAACCGCTCTTGCAAGCAGCCTGGCGTTTCGGACATGACTCCGGTGGCGGCGAGGAGACGTGCAGCGCTCGCCGGCCGGGAGGAGAGTGCTTCCAGCCGTGTCTCGAGCTTCGAGACGATGGCCTCGACCTCCTCGAGGATTTGTCGCTCGGCCGAGAGGATCTCCTCGGTGTCCTCCGCGACGTGCCAGGGAGGACGGTGCGGGAGGCGGTCGTGCAGGCGCTGTCTCCTCCTGTCGAGGTCCTTCCGGGCGGCACGTACCTTGTCCGGGAGGGAGGGGAAGGTATCGAGCGCGTCCAGCGGACGTTCACCCAGGCGCTCGAGGCATGCTTCCAGGTGTGCCTGCCACCGGGCCTTGTGCTGGACGGCCAGGGCCACCCCGCGTTCGATCCAGGTGTTGGCCTGCTCGAGCGCCTCGCGTGCCGTGTCGAGGGTCGGGGGGCCATCTTCGCCGTGCGGTCCCCTGTAGGGTTGCTCGAGCTGGTCGAGCATCTCGTGGACTTCCGTGCGGCGATCGTCTTCGTCGGGGGGCCACAGAAGGAGGTCAGCCAGAATGGACGCGGCCTGTGCCTGTTGCTCGACCACCTGTTTCCGGACCTGGGCAAGAAGGTCGGCGGTGAGGGCATCGAGGTCGGCCAGGACGCGGTTGGCGGTCGCAAGTGCGCCGGCGAGCTTGCCCTGGCGCTCCAGGCCGTCCAGGTCGGCGGTGCTGGCCATCAGCCGCTCCCAGCGCGGGCGTACCAGGATGGGTGCGTTGCACCGTTCGGCCTGGGTGGTCCCTTTCCGGATCCGCTCCACGATCTCGTCCAAGCGGGTCTTGCGGGCCAGCAGGGCCTCGTGCTGCTGCTTGAGGAGGATCTCGGCCCCGACCGAGGCGTCGATGGCGTGCGCCAGGTCCCCCTCCTCGACGAGCGTGGAGACGATCCGGTGGGCCTTGCGGGCAACGTCCTTGAGGTCCTGGAAGTCCGAACCGGGAGGATGGCCCTCGAGCCTGTCCAGCCACTGTCGTAGCCGCGTTCGGCTTGCCTCGACATCGTCGTAGGCCTGCTGGTCGTGGTCGAGGCGAGCGACCTGCCGGTGGAACTTGGGGAGGACCCGGGCGACGTCACCCGGTCGGGCCGAGCCGTCCTCGAGGCCGCGAAGCACATTGCCGATCGTCTCCACGAGTTCGTCGCGACGCGGCTCGAGCCGGGTGTTTACCGGGCGGTCCGCCCGGGCGGCGAGCTTGCGGAATTGTGCCTCGAGCTGCTTCCGTTTCCGGCGTCTCACCATCCACGCAGCGGCGGTGACGAGGAGGACGATGCAGGCGATGATCAGCAGGTGGGACATGGGTCAGCTTGCCACGCTCGATGCCACGCGCTGGCGGATTTCGGCCGGAAGGGTAGTCAGCCAGGTATCCAGGACGCCGGCGCGAACCGCGACGCAGGCCTCGAGCAGCAGTGCGATGTCGGAGATGTCGTCCAGCTCGAAGTACTTGCCGCCGCTGCGGTCGGCGAGTGCCTGCCAGATCCGTTTCGCGGTCGGGTCGGGCTGGCGATCGTAGGCCAGGACGGTGTAGAAGACGACGCCTTTCTCGAGGAGTGCCTCGACCTCGTCCTCCCACACGTGTCCGAGGGGGCAGCCGTCTTCGAAGGCGTCGTCCGGAGCACCCACCCCGTGGGGCGGGGCGTCTCCGACCAGTACGATGGCGCGCTTCGAGTCGGGAGACCAGCTCAGACCGTTGGCAGCATGGAGGGCGTCCTCGACGGCCTCGGGATTGTCGCCGCCGTAGGTGGGCCGCATCCTCGCGATTTCACCCTGGAGTGCCGGGTGGTCCCGGGAGAAGTCGGTGACCTCGACGAGGAACGGCTCGGGCTCGTCCTGGTCGTGGTCCGAGTAGCCGATCAGCGCGAGGCGGAACCCGGTCACGGTCTTCTGGAGCCGGTCGAGCATCTGTCCGAGGGCCTCCTTGACGCGGCTGATACACGGGAACATGCTCCCGGTGGTATCGAAGATGAACACGGCGTCGAGGGAGGAGGTTTCGGTCGCGCGCCTGGCCGGGTCGAGCTGGCCGCTCATTTCGGCGAGGATACCCTTCAGGTTTGCGTTGAGGCCTTCGGCGAGCACGGTCTGGGCGACACTGTGACCCGGCCGGTCCAGTTCCTCGGCGGTGACCTGCACGTTGTGATCCAGGTCGTAGTCGATGGTGACCTTGACCCGGGTCCCGCCCTTGGGACGGGGGGTGAGGCCCTCGAACCGGATGCGCCCGATGAGCACGTTGTGCTCCGGCTTCCGGCTCTCGCCCTGGAGGACCACCAGCTCCAGCGTGTCCTGTCCGTCGCTCGAGGTGGCGAACGTCTTGCTGTACTTCCCTTCAGTCGGCACGAGCGTCTTGCGGGGGAGGATCTGGGAGTTGACGAGTTGGCCGGTGTCCGGGTCCAGGGCCACGATGCCGATGGAGTAAGGTGCCGGTTCTCGAGTGATCAGAGACGATTCCTGCTGCGGGGCCCCGGGAGGGAGGCCTCTCTCGCCGGCCAAGGCCACTCGAGCAGGGGTGAGCGCCGCACCGTAGGCCACCATTTTGCGGCAGTCCTGGGGACGCAGCCAGACGCGATCCGCTTCGACCCGCTCCTGGAAGTACTCCCTCACGAAGGGAACGAGGCACGATCCGCCGATGAGGAACACCCGGTCGAGGTCCGTGAAAGACCAGGACTCTTCGGTGAGCACCATCTCCACCGCCCCGAACGCGCGGTCCAGGATCCGTTCGACCAGCTCGAAATAGCGTTGCCGGGACAGGGTGAACTCGAGCGCCTTGCCCTGCCATGCCCAGCTCACCGGGAACTTGTCGGAACGGGACATCCCTTCCTTGACCCGGACGGCCAGGGCGGTGAGCTGGTGGTAGACTTCCGGGTGACCGGCGGTCGGATCGATCCCGTGACGGTCCTTGAACTGGTCGATCAACGCCTTGGTGAGCGCCCGGTCGATGTCCATGCCTCCCACGTCCCGGCCGCGGCTGTTGACGACCTGGATGGGGGTCCCGTCCTCGGTCCCGGTCTGGCCCGTGATGGCCGCGGTCACATCCAGGGTGCCCCCGCCGAAGTCGAATACCAGGTAGCGGCCAGGGGTGTCGATGTCGATGTCCTTGTACATCTCCGCGTGGGCGAGCAGCGCCGCGGTTGGCTCGTTGATGAGCCGGATGACCGGCAGCCCGGCAGCCTCCGCGGCCTGCAGGGTCGCCTTGCGCCGCGCCGAGTTGAAGTTGGCCGGGACCGTGACCACCGCGCCGGTGATCGTCGTGTCCGGCAGGTTCGCCTCCGCCCCGGTTCTCAGGTACCGGAGCAGCTCCGCCGTGCACGCCTGCGCGTCCAATGTCCCCCCGGGGACACCCAGGTAGGGCCTGTCCCTGCCGATGTCCCGTTTGAACATCCGGGCAACGTTGACCTCGTCACCGGTCAGAAACAGGTCCGCCGCCGCCTTGCCGGCCACGATCTCGTCGCCTCGAGCAGCCACCATCGACGGGACGTATTCGTCGAAGTCGTCCCCTATCATCAACAGCGCCGGCCGTCCCGTGCCCGGGTCGATACAGGCAACGGAACAATAGGTCGTGCCGAGGTCGACACCTACCACCAGCGGACGCTTGTTCGCCATCGTGCACTTCCTTTCCGCAGTTCGCGGTTTCCAGGATCCCGGCGGCCGGAGCACGGGCTCATCGCCCTCGACTGCGGGACCTGCGCGCGTCGGGTGCGACGAGCGCTAATCATCGTGACGCTCTCGAGGCGTCTCCCAGTCGCTGACATCCGGCACCTGCTCTCCCAGCGCCTGCCGGGCGTCCCGGGTCCGGATCTCCCCCTCCTTGGATTCCGCCGGGACGTGGGCCAGCGGGTCTCCGGGTGTCTCGGCTGCCGCGTGAGGCGTCCCGCACCCTCCCGGGCCGCCGCGGTGAGGCACGAGCCCCGGGTCCCCATCTGAGCGCCTCGCAAGACGCTCGAGCTGCCTGGCCACCCGTTCCAGCTCCGCCGTTGCGTCGGTCGCCGACGACCGCTCCGCCGCCGTCCCTTCGACCGGCCTCGCGTCTTCATCGCCGGGGAGGAGGTCGATACTAGGGAACTCGTCGCCGTCGATGTCGAAAAATTCCTGGACGTTGGCGTAGTCCGCCTCCACGACCTCTGGCAGGTCCGGCAGCGCGGGCAGCGGTTCGGGCTCGACGCCGGGCTGGCCGGGGCCACGCCGAAGGTGCGCGCGCAATGCCGCATCCAGATCGTCCCAGGCAGCGACGAGCGCCTGCGGATCGCCCATGACCGGGAAGACGTTGCCACGATTCCGGGCAAGCTTCGCCTCGATGTACGTCGCAGGATCCAGGCTGGCCAGGTCCATCACCGGCCGCGCGTGAAGCCGCTTCAGGTAGCTCTCGCGGAACTCGATCAACTCCGCCTGGAGATCGTCGCCTCCTGCCAGCCCGAGACCGCCGGCGAGTCGTTCCAGCGCGTCGTTGATGAACCGCACACCCTCCTCCGACAGGTGTCGAGGAAGAACGGTCGCTCGAGGTTCCCAGGAAAGGTACTCCTCGAGTTCCTCGAGACAGGTCTGGACCAGGCCGCGATCCACGTCCGGATCGGGCTGCAACCTGTGGATCCATTCGTCGGCGAGCCGTGCGAGCCTCGCGATGTGCTCGGTGCCCGCCGCGATACCCTGTTCCTGGAGCCGGTGGCGCACGGAGATGGGCGAAGGCGCCCTTCCCGGGAGGAAGGCGGCCCGCTGCTGGTAACGAAGAACCTCGAGCCACACCACCTGCCGGTTATCGGTGTCCAGGCGCCTCAACCATTCGAGGGTGGCGGGCATGTCGTGGTTCGGAGAGACGAGCAACTGGGCGAAGCGGTGCTCGAAGAGAGCGGCTGCCGCGCTGCAGGCCGGCACGGTCCGGCGAAGCGCCTCGAGGTGCCCCCAGGCGCGCTGGATGGCCTCCTGTTCCTCCGCGGTCATGCGCTTGGCACGGAGCATGGGGCGGTCGCCCCGGAGGTAGCCGAGGTGCGTTCCGATGACAAGGGTCATCGAATCCAATGCGACCAGCCGATCTCCTTCGCCGGGGAGGACCTGCAGGGACTTCCCCGTGCGGCGCGCGAGGGTTTCGGAAACCTCGTCCCCCGGCACCAGAGTCTTCTGGGTGTGGACCATGGGGGACCTGACCACGGTGTCGATGTCGAACAGTCGAGACAGCCTGTCGTTGCCAGGGGCCGCCGTGCTCTCCGTCGATACCACCGCCGAAACCCAGGACAGGAACGGGAGCAGATCCTCGGGCCACTCGAGGGGCGGGTCCGTCCGGAGCACCGCGAGAACATGAGACAGGTCGCCCGCACAGCACTCGAGGAACTGCCGGCACGCCCGCTCCACGTCTCGCCGGGCGAGCCGACCGAGTTGATTCGCATCGAGGGGTAGTTGCACGGCTGGGGACCCTGCCTGTCGCTGCTCCGTTTCCGCCACGCGCCGGGACATCCCGATTCTACCACCGGCGATGGGCAAGTCAAGGTGCGCCTCGGCCCTGACCGCCTCCCCGGTGCCCCCGCCTCCTGCCGCACCCTTCGGGCGAACAGAAAACCAGCCGTGTCGCAGTCCCGGGCAAGCCAGATCTTGACCCACCGGGCGGTAGGTCTGCTACAATGGGTCAACCTGTGCTGGCCACCACGAGAAGAGGACAGCGAACCCGCCCCGGCCCGCCACGATGTGGCCAGGCCGGCCCAACGGGTCCCGGTTACCGCCCAGCGCGAGCCGGACGATTGACACGAGGCGATTCCGTGAATGCAAGAGAACGAAGCTATATCACCCCGGGTGGCCTGCTGCGCCTGCAGGCCGAGTACGACACGCTGCGACACGAGGAGCGGCCGAAGGTGGTGGAAGAGGTGTCTGCCGCCGCCGCCCTGGGAGACCGGTCCGAGAATGCCGAGTACATCTACGGCAAGAAGCGGTTGCGGGAGATCGACCGGCGCCTCCGGTACCTCGCCAACAGGATCGAGAACGTCGTCCAGGTCGACCCGGCAGCGATGAAACGCCGCGACGTGTCGTTCGGTGCCACGGTCACGGTCGAGTATGAGGATGGCAGGGAGGTCACTTATCACATCGTGGGGATCGACGAAGTCGACGTGCCAAGGAACCGTATCAGCTACAAGTCCCCCGTCGGGCGGGCATTGATGGGCAAGAATACCGGCGACGTCGTGGTCGTCCATCGCCCGGCCGGGCCCGTGGAACTCGAGGTGCTGGGCATCGAATACCGGCGCCTGGACGATTGATCGTAGAGCAGGCTTCCAGCCTGCTGCCGGCAGCCTACATCGTAGAGCAGGCTTCCAGCCTGCTGCCGGCAGCCTACACCGTAGCCTGCTACCGGCAGCCTACACCGTAGAGCAGGCTTCCAGCCTGCTGCCGGCAGCTACATCGTAGCCCGTAGCAGCCTGAAGCTGTGTTGAGGTGGATGTTGAGAGTGGACGGCGTATCGCGGATTTCGATGTCTCGAGTGGCGTGGCGCGCGGCGGCGGCTTTGCTGTGTACCACCATGCTGTGGTTCCTTCCCCGTTCGATGGCGCAGGAGCCATTCTGGGCTCGCTGGGCGGGCAGCGACCCGGAGGGACTCGTGGGCAGGACCTGCACTTCCACCGGTGGCCCCCCAACCCTGGAGACGTCCCAGGCGCGGAATCTCCTGGAGCGACGCCTCGAGGCACTTCTCAACCCGGACACCGCCGCCGGGGACAGGCGCAGGCTCGCCCTGTACCACGCCGCGGTCGTCCTGCCGGCCAAGGCCGGCGACAAGCTGGCCACCATCGACCGTGCCCGCGACGACATCGGCTCCGGCCGCCTCGACAAGACGGTCTCAGCACTCTACGATCTGGAGCAACTCGTACTGTTCACGGCCCGCCTGCGCAATCAGCGGGCCGAAATGACCCGTATCCGGTTCGGGGCCCGCGGCGAGGTCCTGCTCACCGTGCGGCCGCCGCGCGACGCTATCCCCCTCGAAAAGGTGGTCGCCCGCGCCGTCGCGGACCTGCTCGAGGACGCTATCCGCGCCAGGCTGGATTGCACCGGCGGGAAGCTGTACACGGACGCCCTGGCAAAGGCCGGTGACCGCACGACGGTTCCCATCACCTCCATTCGACAGGAAGACCTGCGCCGGCTCTACGAGACTCTCGAGTCGTTCCATGACGCCTGCGTGGCCGGCATCGCCGCAGGCAACACGTTCCTGTCCGATATCGACGGCGCGCCCCCGTCCGGCCTGATGGACGCGCTTGCCAGCGTGCAGACCTTCCTGGTCAAGGCGCGCGATGTCCTCACCCTGGCGATCGAGCAGTACGGCGACGCGCTCGACGAGCGTCTGGATGGTGGATTGCCGGACCGGCACATCCCGCCCGGGATCGATCGAGAGGCCAAGAGCACGCCTCCCCCTCCCCGGTCCGATCCCAGTCTGGTCCCGTCGCCTACCCCGGAAGCGGTCGCGCCAGCCACGGCCGAAAAGTCGCCGGGCGAACTCGAGCGCGATGCCTTCATCGCCGACATTTATCGGCAGGTGAATATGCTGCGCGCGCAACAGGGTGGGGAGTTCGGCGGCCTCGCGACCCGGCCAGCCAGTTCGGCGAACAACCTCCACATTCGCATGAAGCGCCTCTACCGCATCGCGAATCTCGCGACCACGGCTGGGGAAAGGGACGGCACCTTCCAGTGTACCCTCGCCGGAGAGCGGGTGAGCGTGGTCTTCGAGCGGCATGGAGGGCGGCTGCGCCGTATCCGCGCCGTCGTGACGGAGTACTTCTCGGAGGGTGTCACCCTCGAGTGGTACGTCGCCCTGGACCGCAGGAGCGACACCGATTTCACCCTCGAGTCCAGCATCGGCGGTATCGGCGCCCACATGGATGTCGTGAAGGGAGAGCCGGTCAATTTCCCGAACTACCAACAGATCATCATTCTCATGAACCGCCTGGACCAGATTGTCGAAGGTGGCAGGACTGCTCGAGGGCCCATCGACGGGCCGGCCGAGTAGGGACGGAACGGGTGGGGAACGACGGGTAAGGGAGGGGGGCGGCCCGACCCATGGCGACGTGCCCTCTGGTTGCGATTCCTCGACTTCCATGATAGCTTCCAGTGATACACGGACAGGCGTGCGCGGCCGCGGCCGTCTGGCGGAGCATACATGTACATGCATCTCGAGCTGCGCGGGAAGCGCGCAGGCGAGCTTTCATATCTGCTCGACAAGAATCCGGACCGGCTGTTCGAATGGGAAGTGAACGGCAGCATGGTTCGTGTGTTCTTTCCCATCTACCAGCCTGATGTGGCCAGGGCCGCTGTCATCTATTGGCCCGATCCGTGGGCCGCGGGGCGGTTTTCCAAGGGTTCTCCGGGGCGCAACGAGCACCTGACTGCCCGCGCGTTCGCCATCGACTCGCTGTTCGTCTCGGCGCTCGAGGTGGCGTTTGGCATGCATCGCGCCCGGGGGCGTTCGGATGGTGGCACGCAGGGTGGGGCGCACGATCTCGAGATCGCGCTGTGCCCGGTTTGCACCTACCTGGGGACGGACCGCATTCTCGGCCTGTTCGAGCCGCTCGGCTACGAGGTGTCTTTGCGGGAATTGCCGGGCGTCGACGTGGACCTGGCCACGAGGCGCCCGCGCCTGTTCGAGATCACGCTCCATGGCACGCAGGTGGTCGAGGTAGCCTTGCGCCAGGTTATCGCGATGATCCTGGTCATGGATTCGGACCGCCACGAATACATGACCCAGGAGGACATCGAACGGCTGGGCCGCCTGGGTGCCGGCTGGCTGGACGATCATCCAGAGCGTCCGTTCATCGTATCCCGGTTTCTGCTCTATCGCCGTCTCATCGACGCATTCATACAGCGGGCGCGACGGGGCACGGATGCGGAAGTGTCGCAAGACGGCTACGATGCCTCCGGGGAGCCGAGGCCGCAGCGCATAACCCCGGAGGCCTACCGGACCGACGAGTTGGTGAAGTTCTTCATGCGCCGGGAGGGGAGGGGGGCACGCCTTCTGGTCGTGGGCGCGCGGGATCCGCGCCTGGTCGTCGACCTGGTGAGCGCGAACTTGTTCGGCGAGGTGTTGGTGGTCGATCCGTCGCTCGCGCAACTGGACAGGCTGAGGCGGAAGATCGAGCGGTCGGGCCGCTACTCGGACATCTTGAGCGGCCCGCGGACGAACGTCGCCATGCAAGTGTCGGCGCTTGGGTACAGGGATGCGCGCCTGGAGGGATTCGACGTGGCCCTGCTCGCCGGGGTCGTGGAGCACATCCCACCGGAACGGGTGGCTCGAGCCGTGGCACCGCTATTCGAACAGTGGCGGCCTCTCGAGGTCGTGATGACGGTACCGAATCGGGCCTTCGCCGCGCGCGGGCATGATCGGAACGGCCGGCGCAACGGCATCGATTCGGAGCGGGCCGGCGACCTCGTGGACGTGTGCCGAACAGCAGGGGATGGTGCCGGGTACCGGTCTTCGGTGGAGAGTCTGGGTGATGAGCAGCATGCGCCGTCGCCGTTTGTCGTGATTTCGTTCGTGCGTGGGGAGGGGCAGCCGTGAGTCCCGCCCGGCAAACCATTGCGGTGCCTCGCTTCGCGCTCGTCGTGCTGATGGGACCCTCGGGGGCAGCCCGAAAGGAGTTCGCCTGGAAGTGGTTCCCGCGAGGCAGCATCGTGAGTGTGGACCGGTGCAGGGAGATGGTCGCCGACGATTCCAGTGCCGATTCGGCCAGCGCCGAGGCACTCGCCCTGCTCGAGACCTGGGTTGCGGCCCGCACGCGGCTCGGCCGGCTCACTGTCGTCGATACACCCGGTTTCGATCCCCGGTTTCGCGCCCGCATGCTCGAACTCGCGCGACAGTACCATGCCCCTGCCTTCTTGATAGCCATCGACCTCGATGCCGAACCCGCGCGGGAACGCGGCCGTTCGGGCGCGAAACAGTCGAGCCGATGGCGTCGTGGCCGGCAGTACCGCCGGTTCCGGAAAGCGCTCGAGCGCGCCGGCGCGGAAGGCTGGAATCGGGCCGTCACCGTGAATGGTCGCCTGGCGGGCGTCGAGGTGGCCATCCGCCCCCTTCGCGTGGAATGTGATGTGCCGCCGCCCTACGATCTCATCGGCGATATCCACGGGTGCTACCAGGAACTGCGCGACCTGCTCGAGAAGCTCGGGTATCGCAAGGACCCGGTTCAGGGCTATCGGCACCCGAGGGGCCGGCGCGTGATCTTCGTCGGCGACCTGGTGGATCGTGGCCCGGATTCCCTGTCGGTCCTGCAACTCGCCATGACCATGAAACGGGCGGGCAATGCGCTCGTCACCCTGGGCAACCATGACAACAAGCTCCTGAATTACCTGGTCGGCGGTCGCGTCAGGATCGATCATGGGCTCGAGTTGACTGTCGCCGAACTCGAGGCTGTCGACCCTGGAGCACGCAAGGCCCTGGTCCAGGACATCACCGCGTGGCTGCGTGGCCTTCCTCCCTATCTCATGCTGGATCAAGGTCGGCTGGTCGTGGCTCACGCCGGACTGCCCGAGCACTTGCACGGCAGGTTGTCTCGAGTCGTCACCGCGTGCGCCGTGTACGGGGCCGTTCGTCCCGTCTGGCACCATGACCGTCCCGGCGGCGAGACGGACTGGCCAGCTTCGTATCATGGCAAGGCACTGGTCGTTTTCGGCCACACGCCCACTCCCCTGGTGGAAACTCGAGGCAACACGGTATGCGTCGACCAGGGGTGCGTGTTCGGCGGCAAGCTGACAGCCCTTCGCTACCCTGAGCGCCAGGTGGTCCAGGTGGACGCCCGGGACACCTACTATCCTGACGACGCTCCGGACCTCGAGGTCGTCTCCAACGGCACGAACGGCGCCGACAACGGGGAACATCACGACGTGCACGACGAAGCCCACAACGAGACGCCGCCGGAGATCGCCCCGGTCGCGCCTTGCTTGGACCCCGATGTGGACCAGGGTCCTTCGGCGCAGGCGGCGAGTTCTCCTCCAGCTCCCGTGACGGCACCCTCGGCGACCTCGGCCAACGCGGACGGTGGGGCGCGCCAACCCGGTGCAAGCGGCAATCCCGGGATCGCCGCGCTGCTGCCCGACCTCGGACCACTGCTCCGCGGAGGAACGCTCACCACAGCGTGGCTGGGCCCGGTCAAGGTGCGCTCGCAGCAGATCCCCGTGGCTCTCGACCTGATCGCGAAGGGGAACGTCGACCCCAGGTGGCTGGTCTTCATTCCTCCTCCCATCCTCCCGAGCGCCTCGAGCACGCGCAAGGACCATGTCGACCACCTCGAGGAGGTCCTGCGGCACTACCGTGACTCCGGGTTGCCGCTGATGGTCGAGGAAATGCACCTCGGGAAACGGGTCGTCATCGCCCTCGGGAGGGACGACGACATCTGTGCCGAGCGCCTTGGCGTTCGTGCTCCGGGAGTCATCTACGATACGATCGGGGTGGCTCCCCTCGCCGGTCACCTGCTCGAGACTACGATCGACCGGCTTCGCGGTGTCCTCGAGGCTTCCGGAGCGTTCGAGCGGCTTTCGGCCAGGTTGTTGATTATCGACGCCGCCTTGCTTCCGTGGAACCTGGGCAACCTGGACTACGTGGCCCGGCAGTGCCTTCCTGCCGCGACCGCCCTGCTGGCCTCGCGGGCTCGAGCCATCGAAGCGCTGGATGGAGCCATCGAGCGGGGCGTGCCGGTGCGCCATCTCCGCGACGCGGCCCTGTGCGACCATGACGCGGCCCGTAGGACGCTGCACCTGTTGCAGCAGCACGTGCGTTCGGTGGGCGGCCCGGAGGATGTCCGGCTGGTTCCTCATCAGGTCCTTGCGACCGATACCCGGACCCTGTTCGACAAGGATCGAGCCTGGCAGTGGGCCGAAATCGAACGTTGGATGGGCGGAGCGGATGTCCTGTTTCCTTCGCGGCGGGTGCAGGTGACCTGGAAGGGTGACGAAGACGCCGCCCTGGCGCTCTGGGAGGAGATCAGCTCCTCGGGCGGAGGCGGGGTCGTCGTGCGCACCATGGACTGGTTCCCATCGCCTCGAGGACGGCCGGAACTCCCCGCGGTCAAGGTCAGGGGCCGCGAAACGTTGCGCCTCGAGCTGGGACCGCTCTACCTGTCGCCCGACCATATCTCCCGGAGCAAGGGACGGGCCTTGCACGCACGGCAGGCCACGGCCATCCGGAACTGGGCCCTGGCCAGCGAGGGGCTCGAGCGTTTTGCCCGCGGGGAACCCTTTTCGGCTTATCATCCCTATGCCTTGGCGGTTCTCGCCGCGCGCGCAAGCGCGATCAAGCGCCCGCGCCGGTGACGCCAGGCACCTGTCTGGCCGCCGGCTGGAAGTGGGCGCCATGAAAGGCTGCTCCAGTATGGGGGGGGCCGCCGGCTGGAAGCCGGCGCCACCGGGTCACCAGTCCCCGTTGGGACCGCCGTAGGCACCCATGTCGTTCCGCGTACCATCCGTGTCGGTGTAGAACGGGTCGGGACTGCCGCTGTCGATGCAAGGGGAGTCCGATTGCAGGTGCAAGTCCCATTCCAGGGGCGGCGCGGTCGCGGTGGCCACGTCGGTGACGAACATCGGGTCGGCGAACAGGTTGGTGTCGTCGAGGGTGGGGCCGTCGACGCGCTGGGGATAGATGTCGTTGTACGTGAACGCCTCACCGGACGAGGCCGGCGCCAGGAGTGCGGAAGTGTCACCGTGGCTGATGATGTTGTTCCGGATGTTCGGGTAGGCGCCACTGGAGCTGAAGGCGATCCCGGACCCTCCACCCAGGGCCGAGTTTCGGGTCAGCGTGTTGTTCGCCACCTGGCCGCGGGTGTCCTCGAACACCATGCCGCCTCCCAGGTCGTCCGCCATGTTGGCGACGAGGAGGTTGTTGGACATGTCCACGGTGCTACGTTCGGCGTACATGCCTGCCCCCGAGACAGTCGCCCAGTTGCCGACGAAGCGTGTCGCCTTGAGCAGGAGGTTCGCGTCGGACAGGAAGATACCCGCGCCGAGCGGCGCCTCGTTGCCGTGGAACAGGTTGAGCATCAAGCTGGCCGATGTGGTGGCATCGGCGCCGGCCAGGGCCATGCCGCCCCCCGAACCGGCGCTCGAGTTGGCTTCCAGGTCGCTCCCGGACAGCAGGAGTGAGAGTGTATCCTGGAACCAGGCCCCGCCACCGTCTCGCTCCGCGACGTTGTCCACGACCTCGAGGCCGAGGAGGTTCGGCATGTAGCTCGAGACGATCGCGATGCCGCCGCCGTTGCCCCCGGTCGTTCCGCTCGCATGGTTGCCGGAGACCAGGCCCCCGTCGAAGAAGAATGCTGTCCCGCTGGCGAAGAGTCCGCCGCCCGCCCCGTTGCGCGTAGCGTTGTCGAGCAGTTCCACGCCGGTGAAGGTGCTTTCTCCATCCATGACGCAGGCGCCCCCGCCGTTGCCGGAACTCACGTTACCCTCGACCCGGATGTCGTCCACCGCAACGTCCCGCGGGTTGTCCAGGAAGAATCCGCCCCCCTCGCCCGCCATGTTGTCGGCAAACGTGCTCGAGGATATCGACAGGGCCGAGTCCTTGGCCAGGAGTCCGCCACCGGCGGTGCCCGCGAAGTTACCGGTAACCACCAGGTCGGAGAGCTGGGGCGCGCCGCCGATCACCGCGATGCCCCCCCCCAGGTCGGCTTCGTTCTCGAAGATCACCAGGTCCCGGAGCACGGGGTCGGCACCGTGGATGAGCAAACCGCCGCCAGCGCGTATCGCCGTTCCGTCCTCGGCCGTCATCACCGTGCCGGTGCCTCGCCGGATTGCCAGCGCCTCGAGGCCGCTGCTGCTGCCTTCGCCGCTGTCGAAAGTGACCACGCTGCAGGCGTCGAAGCCTCGAGTGCATGCGTCGCCAGCCAGGATGGTCTCTTCGGTGCCCGCGCCCCGGATGACGACTTCCGCGCCTGAGAAGCTTATGTTTTCCAGGTAGGTACCGGAGCAGACCCGGATTTCGCCGCCAAAGTCCACACCGGCGGCAGCGTCGTCGAGTGCGTCCTGGATATGGTCGTAGAGTGCCGGGACCGGCCCGGAGCTGACCTGGCAGCCGGAGCAGGTGGACAGGCTCCACGCACCGTCGCAATCGTGATCGACGCCGTCGCACAGTTCCAGCGCCCCTGGGTAGACCGACGGGTCAGCGTCGTCGCAATCCGATCGCCCCTCCTCGAGCGCGACGTAGTTGGCAGGAGGCTCACACCCGGTGATGGGGTCGCCGGCCCCGAACCCATCCTGGTCGTAGTCTGGCGCAAAGGTGACGCTATCCACCGCAGCGTCGTCTGCGACACCGTTGCAATCGTCGTCGCGTCCGTTGCATGTTTCAGTGGCGCCCGGATGGACCGTGTCGAGGGTGTCGTCGCAGTCGCCGGACTGCTCCGAGTAGCCAGCGGGGCGGCTGCACCCGGATGTCGGGGGAGTGCCGCCGTAGCCGTCGCCGTCGTTGTCGGGGAAGAACATGGGAGCCATGTAGGGGTCTTCGTCGATCTCGCCGTCACAGTCGTCATCCTCGAGGTTGCAGGTCTCGTGGGCGTTCGGATGGACCATGACGCTCAAATCGTTGCAGTCGCCGTCTTGGGTGACGTACCCGGCCGGGGGGGAGCAGGCTTCGACGCCCCCGCTGGTCGCGCCGTAGCCGTCGGCATCCATGTCGGGGTAGTAGCGCTCCATCGGGAGGCCGTCGTCGATCTCGCCGTCGCAGTCGTCGTCGATGTCGTTGCAGGACTCCTCGGCCTGGGGGTGGATTGCCGGGTCGTTGTCGTTGCAATCCCCGTTGTTCGCCACGTACCCCTCGAGGAACGCGCAGGTCTCGATGCCCTTGACCGCCTTTCCAAAGCCGTCCCCATCGCCGTCCGGGTAGAGGGTCATGACGTCGAGGTCCTCGTCGGCGATGCCGTCGCAATCGTTGTCGATCCCGTCGCATGTCTCGGTGGCGTCCGGGTGAATGGCCGGGTTCGTGTCGTCGCAGTCGTCGGCGACCAGGGCGCGACCAGCGGCGTCGCATTGGGCCACCGCGTCGTCCGGATCGCCGTGGCCGTCCTGGTCATTGTCCGCGTACCAGGTCGGGGCGCCGACCGGATCCTCGTCGATGTCACCGTCGCAATCGTCGTCCTCGAGGTTGCAGGTCTCGTCGGCCCCGGGGTAGACTTCGGGATCCGAGTCGTTGCAGTCGTCGTTGCTGGCCACGTACCCCGGCGGTCGCGCACAGGCCTCGAGCGTGGCCGAAGAACTCCCGTGGCCATCGCCGTCCGTATCGAGGTACCAGGCCGGAGCGTCGTCCGCGCCGGTGTCGATCGTGCCGTCGCAATCGTTGTCGACCCCGTCACACACCTCGATCGCCCCGGGGTGAATGCCGCCGTTCGTGTCGTCGCAGTCCTCCTGGTTGGCGACGAAATCGGGGGGTGGCGCGCAGGCATGGACCGGGTCGCCGCTGCCGTACCGGTCCTGGTCGCTGTCCCGGTACCAGGCGGGGGCGTCCACGGCGTCGTTGTCGGTCAGGCCGTCGCAGTCGTTGTCGATGCCGTCGCACGTTTCCGGTGCCAGGTCGGACGGGGACAAGTTGGTGTCGTCGCAATCCGCGGCCTGTCCGCCGGCCTGTCCGCCCGTGTCCTCGGCGATCCCGGTGCCCACGAGGCGAAAGTAGGGGCGCGGTTCGATATCCGGATCCGTCAGCAAGGTGACGACGGTCTCGTGGACACCCGGACTCGAGGGCCGGAACGTGACCTCGAGCGACACCGTGGTCCCGGCGAGAACCGATACTGGAAACGCCGCCCCGATGTCGAAGGCGTCCGTGGGTTCTCCTCCGGTCTCGATACCGACTATCGACACGTTCGCCGCGCGTGAAATTTCCTCGATCGTCACTTCCCGGGAGTCTTCGTCGCCTACCGCGACCTCGCCGAACGTCACATCTTCCGGCACCACTGCCAGCGCCGCGCGCGGCACATCGGGTGGCCCATCGTTGCATGCCGGAAGGGACGACAGCCACACAAGGAGCGCCAGGCCTGTGAGGCCGGCCCGGAAAACCATCTTCACCAGTGTGTGAACAGGGGTAGTCATCTGCACCTCCCGGAAAACGAGTGGTTGGTCTCACCCATGGATATCGGGCACTGGAAGCCATGCTTTAGCGCATTTCCAAAGCTTTTTCGCAGTGTCCCGGATGTCGTTGAAAAGCCATCGAGTCCCGGATGGCGACACCGGTGGCACGCCAGGGTGCCGCGGCGTGCACGTGCCGCTTTCGGCAATTCCTGTCGCGCCGGGACAGGATCTGCTATGCTGGTGCTCGTGGCCGGGAACCTGTTCCCCGGTCATCACAACGAAGGACCGGAACGGATGCAGCGCTCCATGCCCCAGCCGCGTGGGAGAAGACCCTCGTCGCACCTCGGGCTCACCATCACGACAATCACGCTGATTCTCGGGTGGATAGCCCTGTCCTGCTGCGCCGGCGGTACGACCACGAACCAGATCGGGGACGGCCACGGCGACGGCTATCCGTCCATCACTCCTGCGCTGGAGCCAGGCTCGAGCCGCCAGCCCGCCCCTGGACGAACCATCCTCCTGACCGTGTCGAACAGATCGAGCTTTGCCCGGCAAGGGGACTACGTGACTTCGGGGGTACCGCTTCCCCGTGCCTGGCAGGTCACGCAGCCCGGCCAGCTCCGCGTCGCCGACAGCGACGGACAGGACGTGCCGTCCCAGTTTCGTGTCGCCTCCCGGTGGGGGGGCACTCCTTCCGACGAGAAGCGACCCATCATGTGGGCCTGGGCGACGTTCCCGGTCGACCTCGGGCCGGATGAGGCGGTCGAGTACCGGGTCATCGCTGCCGGGAGCAACGACACGGCACCGGGCATCACCGCCGCCACCGGCGAGGGGGGGCGCATCGAGGTGGATACCGGCGCAGCACGTTTCACGCTCGACCCGACGGACCCGGCACTGCTCACCCAGGTGGTCGTGGCTGGCATGCCCGTGGCCGCCGGCAGGCCGGAAGGACTCCTGTGCATCGAGGGTGAGGGAGAAGACCGTTCCGTCTGCAACGAATCGAACCTCTCCCTGTGGATCGAGGAGACGGGGCCGCTCCGCATCACCGCCCGCGCCGCCGGCTGTCTCGTCCTTGGCGACGGCACCCTCGATTTCGACGCCTGGTTCACTTTCCTCGCCGGCTCGAGCGCGGTGCGGATCCTCCTGACCGTGGGCAACCATGCGAAGGCAGCCGTCAACGACCAGGAGTCCACCTACGACGTGTTCGACTATTTCGGGCACAACAGCGTCACGTTCGAGGGCCTGCGCCTGGGCCTCGAGCTGGCGGCGCCTCGAGGCCCGGTACAGGTGACCGGCCCCGGGGCAGACACGGCACCCGAATCCGGCAGCCGAACGATTGCCTGTCCCGGCCGCTACCTGGCCTACCAGGAGTCCTCCGGGACCGACTACTGGGCCCGTTACGCCCGGGCAACGAATGAGCCAAGGCTCCAGAGCCATGTCACCTTTCGCGGCTACCGCCTGTTCTGCGCCGACGAGACCCTCGAGCAGGGCGACCATCACGCCGGCTGGTTCGACGTATCGGACCAGGACAAGGGCGTGGCGGCCGGTGTGCGCTTCTTCTGGCAGAACTTCCCGATGGGACTCGAGTCGGATGGCCGGGGCGGCGTCGCGGTACTCCTGCTCCCCGCCGACTTCCCGGCGGTGTTCAACTTCCGGGTCGGCGAGGAGAAGACCTGGGAACTGGTCCTCGACTTCCACCTCGAGGACGCAGCATCGGACGGCGTCGCATCGAGGATGACCGCCCTCCTGGACCCGCTCTGGGCCCTGGCGGAACCGGACCAGTATGCCAGCGACGAACTGGGCTTGCCGTTCCAACCGTTCGAGGGCACCGTGGAGGACCGCATGGGCCTGTGGAACGACCCGGACCCGTTCGTTCGGCACGCCTACTACATCGATCGCACCCTGGTCGCCGACCCGGGGTACGGAGCCACCGGCGGCTACTACTACCCGTTTCACAGCCTGTGGCAATCCACCCCGGGACACCCCTCGAGTACCGACTACTTCGACATGTACGGATGGTCATGGTACGGCAACCAGCCGATCGAGCAGGAAGCGTTCGGCGACGGCATGTCCGGGCCGTTCGACGTGAAGTACAACCTGGACTACGGCGTCTGGCTCCAGTTCCTCGGATCTCGAGACACCCGCTGGCGGGCCATGGGCGAGGCCTGTACCAGGCACCTCGAGGCGTTGATGCTCCACGAGGTGGAGACCGAGACCGGCTGGGACGTGGCCAGGTGGAAGAACGCCATCTTCGGCCATTCGCAACACAACGAGACCGGCAACGCAAACTCGGTGCGCAACCACCTCGGCCCGGTGATGGACACCGCCTTCGGCAGTCGCGGCTCGAGCCTCTATTACTTCCTCACCGGGTACCGCCCCAGCGGGCGGTTCGTGACGTCTGCCGCAGAATATGGGTATGACTTCTACAAGGATGTCTCCAGCTCTAGCCGGCCCGATTTCGCCCCTTCGCGGGAGGCGGGCAACCTGGTGAACATCCTGACCGAGGGATACCGTTTGGCCGGAGACCGGAAGTACCAGCGCTTGATTCAGACAATAGTATCCGAATTCGCCGCCGCGCGCCAGCCATACATCCATGGACCCGTGCCAGGATCGGACGTTTCCATTCCAACCTGGATATTCGCACTCTACTACGACGCGGTGGCCCGCTATGCCGTGCTTGCCGAGGCTGCGGGCCTGGAGGAGGACGCCGCGTTCGCCAAGCGCCAGGTGATCGACTACGTGCGCTGGCATATCACCTATGCGGTCAAGGAGCCCGAGGGGTGGCTGACGACCTACTACTACTACCGCATCGACGGGAACAACGACCCGAGCGACCCGGACATGATCAACAACTGGACACTGCTTCTGGCCGACGCCTGCGCGTGGGCGTACCTGTTCTCTCTGGAGGAGGGGCAGGACCAGGACGCCGCGCGCTTCCTCGAGGCAGGGGGCCGGTTCTACGAGACCGGGACGGTCAACCCGTTCTACCTGGGCTCGCCGCTCATCTACTCGGCATCCAAGGAGTCGGTCAATGCGCTGAGTTTCGGCCACGTGTACGCCTACGTCGCCGCGGGAGGGGCCGTGTCGCCGTCATTCCACGTACGGGCGGGTTTGAAACCCGCCCGTACGTGCGCGGGTTTCGGGCCGTGGTAATGGCGTGTCGTGCCCGCCCGCGCCCGCCCGGGTTGGCGGGGCGCCGGTGCGGGCCGTAGGGGCGGGTTTGAAACCCGCCCGTACGTGGT
>JAJRTE010000052.1 GCA_024278455.1 Myxococcota bacterium | reverse complement strand
TGCCTGAGCGAGAGATCCTTCTCCAGTTCCACCCGAAAGCTGGTGTCATGGAAGAGATCGGTGAGAGCCAGGCCGAACAGGCGGTGCCAGGGGACCATGAGAGACTCCTTCGGGTACGGTGCCACAAACGTGCCATCGATGACACACGTATTCTTGTGAATGCGCACGACATGTCAATGGTGCAATTCGAATGTTGAGCAGGTGCAGACCCCTCCCACGTGGTAATCCCCACTTCGTCCGAGCGTTGGCCCTTCGCAGCGGCGACGCTCGAACGATATGGATAGACCATGGCCAAGTTGTGTGGCACACTACGAAATGATATGGTGGCAGAAGACAGCGCGGCACCAGTACCGGCATGCCTGTTCGGGGACGATCCCAACCCCTGCGACATGACCACGGAATACGCCGTCGGCGAAGAGGACTGATCGCGAATCGCGCCCCCCCCGGTGCCACCTCCTGGGCGCCGGGAGGGACGCGCGGGCAACCGAGGGAGGCACGGATGGACAGGGAAGACCTGAAAGAGATCATCCTCAACGTGCTGAACAGGTTGCGGGAGCCGCAACCAGACGGTGGGCCGGCGCCGGCCTGCCTGTTCGGCGATGATGGCGGCGACCCGTGCGACAGCACCACGCGCTACGCCATCGACGAGGAAGATTGATGCCTGCTGCCGCGGGGCTTGACCGGTCCACCCGCGCGGCCCCACGGCGCTTCGTGACCAGCAAGAAGGGAGGTAGTCATGACCCGCGAAGAACTCAGAGAAGTCATCCGAAGGGTTCTCGAGAAGATGAAGTCCGAGGGCAGACGAACTGCGGCGCCGGCCTGCCTCTTCGGAGACGAGGAGCCGTGCGCCAGCAGCGATGTCATCGAACCCTGTGACATGACCACCTACTACGGGGTCGGCGAAGAGGACTGACCGCTCGAGGCACTCTTCCGCCGCGTACCGCGTCATCGCCGTCAGCGAGCGTGCACCGATCCAGAGGGAGATGTGCGTCCTTGCAACGGCCGAGTGCCTTACGCCAGACCGGCCACCACAAGGTCGAAAAGGAGCCAGCCATGACCAGAGAAGACCTGCGTGAAATCATTGCTCGAGTCATCGAGCAGCTTCGGGGCGACGCGGATGGTGCCCCCACCACGGCGTGCGTGTTCGGCGACGACTGCGACACCTGCGACGCGACCACGAAGTACGGAATCGACGAGGAAGACTGACCGCCATGCCCCTGACCGAAGCGGAAAAAGACTGCATCGTCGAAAAGGTGACCGCGATCCTGCGCGCGCCTGACAAGAAAGCGCGCATTGCGGCACTGCGCGACGAGGTGCTCGACCCTGGCCGCGACGACGGCGAGTCGCTCGACGACGCGGTGTACGCGGTGCTTCAGGCCATCGAGGAACTGTATGGCTGAGCAGCGCTTCTTCCCGACTGCCCCGATGTCGGACCGGTGAGCTATTCCATCGAGGCCACGCGCCGGCGGCTCCCCTGGTGGTACCTTGCCGTGCCCTTCGCCGCCATCGTGACATGGCTGCTGCCCTACCGGTGGTTGCTCACCGACCTCCGCGCCTGGTACCTCCTTCCCCTCTGGATCCTCGTCGCGCACCTCCACACCAGCATGTCCCACGCGCTGGCCACCGGCTCCTGCCGGAAAGGGGCGGCGTTCCTCCGGAACACCCGGCTCGCCTACCGATCCGCAGGGTCCCTGGTCCATCTCCAGGCCGCGCTCCTGGTGGCTCTGGCCGAGGAAACGTTGTTCCGGGAAGCGATCCTGTGGCCGCTTCGGGACGCTGTGTCCTCGAGCCTGGTCGCCCTGGTCGCGACCAGCCTGCTCTTCTCGTTCGCTCACCTGCGCCGGCGTGGGCGGAGACGGGGGGCAAGGACCCTGCTCGACCTGTTCCTCCTGGCAGTTCTCCTGGGCGCGCTGACGTTGTGGACGCGGTCCCTGTATCCCGCCATCGTCATCCACGGCTGGCGGAACTACCTCCTGCGCTGCCTCCTGATCTCCCGAAAGGAGTGGGAGGCGTTGCAGGCCTCGAGAAGGGAGGCACCGGCCGGCCGGTCCGGCCTATCCTGACCTCTTCGCGATCCCGCACCAGCGTTGGGGGCGTTTGGCCCCACGCCCCTCCTCTCCCCCTGCTCCCACCTGTTCGCGGGGAGCCTACACGCCAGCCCCTCCCTCGTGCTCTGCCCGGAAAGCACACATCGGGTTGTCTCCAACCCGGCCGGAATGGGCCAGGGCGCTCGAGGTACATCCTCCCTTGCACAACGGGCCATAGGGACACCGGGCACAATAGCCTGAGAGATTCTCGATGCGGAACCGGCGGGTATAGGTGAAGTTGTCCGGGTCGTTCCAGATCTCCCGCAACGGCCGCTCCCGGATGTTCCCCTCGATGAATCGCGGTGTGGACGGAAGCGACTGGCACCCCTTCACGTCTCCGTTCGCATCCATCCCCATGGACTGGATACCCGCATGGCACCCCGTCCAGTAGTAGCTCTCACCCGGACGCTTCTGCCGGATCCCCTCGTGCTCGTGGTGGTTGTAGTAGCCCACGTTGTCCGCAATGTCGACTCGAGGTCGCGATCGAGAGGATCGCAGGCGCGCCACGACATCCAGCAACTCGCGCACCTGCCCTGGATCGAGGATGATGGGGTCGTCCTGGTCGAGCCTTCCCAGTGGATTGCAGACCTGCAACTGCCACACGCCCACATCCAGGTCCACGAGGAGGGCGTGCAGTTCATCGAGTTGCTCGAGGGACTCCTGGGTGACCACCGAGGAGACGGCGACAGGGACGTTGCGTTGGCGCAGCATGCGAATGCCGGTCACAATGCGGTCGAAGGACCCGGGCCGGCGTCGCACCGCGTCGTGCGTGGGGGCGAGCCCATCTAGGCTGACCCCGACGATGGACAGTCCTGCCGATGCCAGCCGGTCGCACACATCCTCCCGGTGCAGAGTCCATCCGTTGGTGATCACGTTGGCGCGAAAGCCGTTCTCTCGAATGCGACGCGCCACCGTCTCCCAGGACGGATGAATCAAGGGTTCTCCCCCGAGCAGTGTGACCCGTTCGCACCCCAGCTCGGCCAGGTCGTCGCACACGCGCAACATCTCATCCTCGGCGAGTTCATCCTCTCGAGGTCTCCCGGCGTTCGAGCCGCAGTGCATGCATTGCATGTTGCACGCCAGGGTCAACTCCCATACGACGAAACGGGGGTACCACGCCTTCATGCGGTACGGCGCCACCGGATCCTCTCGAGCGAGCGCGAGCAACTCGTCCAGGCGCGCGCGGTGTTTCTCGCGCTCGATCTCCATCAGGACGCTCCGTGCTTCGCCGGTGAGCCGTTGGATGGCGCAGTTGGTCCGGACAGCGGTCATCTCTGCCTCGTGTGCGGCGTTTGCAACCGGGAATCCCGGCCACGGTCCGGGGGTCCCCGCCCGCGCCCCCCCCGAGACGCGACAAGGGCATTATGTCGCAGGATCGGCGAAGGC
>JAJRTE010000005.1 GCA_024278455.1 Myxococcota bacterium | reverse complement strand
GATGAACGCTTGATACTGAGCCGCCGTCACCGGTGTTCGGCCTATGGCGAAATCGTCGATCCACTCGAGCCGGCTCGCCTTGACGAATGCCTCCGGGTCGCCTCCGAGGCGAGCGTTTCCCGCAGGAACGTAAACGAAGTCCGAACCGATCTCTTCGTCCGTGTAGAGTCGTATCGTGGCGTCTATTGTCTCGAGCCTGCTCACGAAGACCGGGTAACGCACTTCGCGGTATCCAGGCAGGCGGAGGAGCAGGAGATAGTTGCCCACCGGGATCCGCATTCTCCGGATCGGTGTCGTTCCCAGTACGCAGGGGTCCACTGGCTTCAGCATGCGATCGATGCTTCGGTAGGAGCAGAGGATGACTTCGGCGCCCTTCGGATCGCTTTGCAGAGTGAGACTCCCGTCCCCTCGAAGCCGTTCCGTATACTGGTGTTCCACGTCGTACATTCTGACTCGAGTCTCGAAGTAGCGCGCTTCCTTGAGATTTCGCGTGGCTTCGACCTGGACGAAACGCTCCCAGTAGAGCAGTGCAAGTCCCTGTTGCGCGCGGCGGTAGTGGGGGTGGTACTCGAGTGCTTGCTGGTAGCACTGTTCGGCGTTACTGAATTCCCGCATGGCATCTTCTTCTGCCTGCCGGGCGAGATCCTCGAGGTTCCAGGCCGGACGCTTGCGATCCAGAGGATCGTAGGGCCTCAACCGCGCTGCGGCGGTATCGGCCTCGGCTTGGAGTCCGGCTGCGTCCGCCCTTCGAGCCAGGTATCTCTCCACGGCGCTGTCCCCCTCCGCTGTCTTGTCCTCCGCAAGTCGGCGCCGCCACTCTTGTTCTCGAGTGCCCTCGAGGAATACGGCGATTTCGTCGTGAATCTCCAGGGCACGCTGGAATCGATCTTCTGGCCGCTGGCTCAGGCACTTCATGCAGATGGCCTCGAGCGCAGGGGGGATCAGCCTGCCCTTGGCCCGAATATGCGGTGGTGTGATCGGTTCGTCGCGAATCCTGAGCAGAAAAGAGGTCTCATCCTCGTAGGCGTGCTGCTCGTAGGGCGGAGTGAAGGTCAGGATCTCGTAGAGAATCGCGCCGAGAGAATAGATGTCGCTGCGCTCGTCGACCCGGACCTCATCCCCATCCCGTTGCTCGGGGGAGACATACGCCGGAGCACCGTCGAAATCCCCAGGGGAGCGTGGACCATCGGTCGCGGCCATGGGCGTGTCGAGCGATCGGGCCAAGCCCCAGTCCAGCAGAACGACTTCGCCATAGTCCCCTATCATCACGTTATTCGGCTTGAGGTCACGGTGGATCACTCGGTGGTCGTGGGCATACGCCACGGCGGCCACGATCTGGGAAAATATCGTGAGCAGTCGAACCCGTCCGTAGCCCCTCGTGTAGTGCGATGTTCCGCGTCGCAGTCCCTTCAGTATCTCCGAAAAACGTTCGCCCGAAACCCGGCGCATCGTGTAGCCGCACAAACCTTCTTGCGTCACCACAAGGTCATATACCGGGACGATATTGGGGTGCTCGAGGCGGGCGGCTAGCCGCGGTTCGTCCCGAATCCGACTCCTGTTCGCCGGGTCGGCGGCGAGTTCGGGATGGGGGGTTTTCAAAGCGACTTCCCGGTTGAGTACCTGGTCCTTGGCGACGACAACAGTGCCCATGCCTCCCTCACCGAGAATCTCACCGGTGAGCTTGTACCTGGAGTCGGGCCGACCCACATCGGAAAGGAGGGCCACCTCATCCGAGGCTGTCGGCTCAGGAGTCGAAGGGCGTTCGTCCGGGCCGGATGGCCAGGATCTCGATGAATCCGACTCCCGAATGCTCGAGGTCTGGGTGCTGGACCGGGCCAGGCCAACACGTCGGTTCAGCCGCCGGGAAATCGAGCGGGCACCGGAGTCCTTCATGCCCAGGAATCGGCGGTGATAGCTTCGCCAAAACGACCGGTCGGGACTATCTTTTTGCATGTTTGCTCTTGGACTTCCGGCCGCGATGCGAAGGCCGGTAAGCATTGAGGTCGAGTTCGTGCAGAAGCCGGCTGAGATGTTGCCTCGATATCCCCAACAGTTCCGCCGCTTCCTGGAGATTCCGATCTGTGCGGCTCAGCGCGTCCACGATCAACTGGCGTTGGAAGGCAGCAGTCGCGTCCTTCCAGCGTGGAAGCGGCCGTCGCCTGTTCGATGGCCTGGGTTCACTCATTCCTATGGAAGACAGAAGGGAAGCCGTTATCTGTCCGTCAGGCGCATGCATGGCCGCCTTGGAAAGCTGCTCCTTCAACTCACGAACATTGCCCGGCCACTGAAGCTGCTGCAAGAATGATATGGCCTCTGCGGCAAGCGTGACATTCTCGCCTGTGAGACGGTTGTACAGGGACAAGAAGTAGTCCGCGAGTAGGGGAATGTCCTCGGGGCGGTCTCTCAGAGGCGGTACGTGGACCACGAATAGATCGAAACGGTACAACAACTCGGATAAGAATAGCCCTTTTTCGACCAGATCTTTCAGATTCGTGACCGTCGATGCAACGAGTTGGACTCTCGGTGTCCGAAGCCTGGCATCCTCGAGACGCAAGATCGTGCGCTCCTTGAGAACCTCCAGTAGTCCTTGTTGTGACTCCAGTGGGAGCTTGTCGACGTGCCGGATGAACAAGGTTCCCTGGTTGGCTTGCTCGAGTCGTCCGGATTGGTGCCGCTCCCGCCCCGTCGTGGGGCCTTTGGTACCTCCGAACAGAAGAACATGGAGTTGATCAGCCGGCTCAGCGAGACAGTCCAACTCCACCCATGGGCCACGCGTCCACGGTCCGTTGAAGTGCAGCGCGCGGGCAACGAGGCTCTTTCCCGTGCCCCGCTCGCCGGTGATCAAGACCGGTGCCGATAGACTGACGTCGAGTGCGACCGTGATCAGCCGCAGGACTTCGGCGACCGCTTCACTCTGGCCGATGATCTCCTTGAAACCGTAGCGTTGCCGGTGTGGGCGCGTGTGGTCCATCGCCTGGCTCGCCTTGGTCACGATGAGGTGGCGACCAACCCACCGGGCCATCTGCTTGACGACCAGTTCGATGGTTTGTCGCTCTGCTTCCGGGAAAGCGTCGCTCCGGCCTCGGTGTTCCAGGTAAAGAACGCCGAGCACGTCGTTGTTCATCCCCAGGAGCGGAGCGCACAGGACGGTCTTCAGGCGCAGAAGCTGCACGCTGGCATGTTCGGAAAACCGCTGGTCCGTGACGGCCTCCTCCGTATACACCGTGGTCCTCGTCGAGATGGCCCTCCTCACAATCCCTTGCGAGAGTTCTATCTGGTCTTGAAATGCCTCGAAATCCTTCTCGCTGTAGTTGTACCGTATCAGCTCGGCATAATCCCGCCGATAGTCCCCTGGCTCGGAGAACAGGATGATAACGCCCTTCTGCGCCTCTGTTCTGGCTACAAGCGCTCTCAGGACCCCATCCAGATAGGGACCGACAGCGGGCAGTTCGTCCGCGACGAGGAGCGACTGGAACAGCCGGCGTTCCTTGTCCGCCTTGTTCTGTTCCGCCCTGAAACGATCACGTTCCGACTTGAGACGCTCGTATTCCTGGAGAAAAACCTCATGGCGCTGCTTGAGCTGCTTGAGTTCTCTTCGGTAGTCCTGGCTGACCCGAAAAGAGGTCGCGTAGGTCTGTTCTATTGAACGGTAGAGTTCTGGGGGGACGTGTGCGCGCAATTCGGCCAGCAAGTCGGCGATTTCGGAAGGGACCGACCCATTCATGCTTGCTCCGGTGTTTTCTCTTGCAGGCTACTGACCCAATCTGCCGATGTCAACATCAAATCGACTGGCTCTCCATTGCACTGAAGTGGAACCATGGGGTGGCTTCCCGCCCCTTCTTCTCAGCCCCTTGGACCGCAAGGAGGACGCCGGTGCGGCGGGTGTTCGACCCTACGCCCGTTGCTGGCAGGGCACACGCCCGAACGTGCTCAATCCGTCGCGGAACGGGGACTGTGGTCAACGACCGGTTCATCGACAGAATGGGCGAGTCCTTGCTTGGCGTGAAGCGCGCTGTCGAAATATGGCTTGGATGGTTGCGAATCAGCGACTGGCGCACTGACCCACGCGTATGCGGCAACAGCGACGGCGGCACCGACAAGGCCGAGAATGGTACGACTGAGGCGGTCTCGAGGGATCCCGTGGCCAGGCTGCCGTGGCCGCTGGCGGTGGCTTGCGGCACCCCGCCGGGACCTCTGTTCGCCACCTGGCAATGGGTGCTTGTCGAGCTTCGGTGGCTGCGCGAAGGCGGCATCATTTGCGGGCGGGACAAGAACAGGTCGCCATGTTTTGAGCCGTTGGACCAGGTTTGCCAATTCATCGACTCGAGGCGCGTCTCTGAATGTGTTCACGACCTCCAACATGGCGCTGGCGGATGCGTACCGTTCGTGGGGCGCCAGGCTCAACGCCTTCTCGAGGACCGCAGGAAAACCGGGGAGTTCCGCACCGATTCCCCGGACCTTCTCCCTGACCCCGAATCCGGCCCGGATTTCCAACTCCCGCCTCGCCGCCGAACCGTTGAACAGGGGTTTGCCCGCGATGAGTTCGTAGGCGATGGCGGCGGTGGCATACAGGTCGGTCCGAGGTGTCGCGACGTGGGCGTCCACGAGTTGTTCTGGAGCCAGGTAGGGTAGAATGGCTGTCACCGCGTCTCCCTCGCTGCGTCCCTCCCTGGTGCGGGAGTGGACGCCGGAACCCATGTCCAGCAGCCGCAGTTGCCCGTCGATGCCCACGTGAATCGTCGCCGGCCGGATGGCGCCGTGGGCCTGCTCTTCGCGTGGCGGCGAAGAGTTGCTGAACGGGTGGAGATGTGACAAGATTCCCAGGAGTTGCCCGGTGATTTCCAGCGCAAGAGAGGTGGGCAGGGTAACGCCGCCAACCTTGGTGCGCTTCTGGATTTCTTCGATGGTGAGTCCGTTTGCGAACGGGGCCGCAACAACATAGCCAATCTCCGTGGCAAGCACTCCCCATGGAGATATGACACCGGGTGGTTTCCCGCTGGCATCGAACCGTGCGACGAATTGCCGATCACGGGCTTGCGGGTGAGTTCCGAGCACTCTGAGAAACGCCTTGGCAGGCTTGTCACCGGCGGTTCTCAAGTACCCTTGATAGTACGTTCCGGGTGCAACCGGGCTCGAGGCGCACGTGAATGCCAGGTGTGTTGCGAAGCGGACAGGTCCCGCAGGAGTCGGGGTCTGAAGAGGCCTGCAGGCAACCCAGGCGAGTGAGTCGTTCATGGCGCATCCTCGAGATTGAGTGGCACGAAACTGCGCTGAGATTTCGAGTCCAGGTTGCAGGTACTCGGCATGTGCAGCAGGGACGGCGGGGAGCAGTGGCCAGGGAGCATGTTCGATTCGGCCGGCGCAGGCGCGAGGCAGCAACCGGGACTACGCATCCCTATGCAGCGTAGCACTCAACCCTCTTCCCTTCAAGCGATTGTCGTTTGCGGGAGGCAACGCCTCACAGGTGTTGAGAACAATGGCCGTCAGGAAAGGCACTGAACACGGTTCGATGGTGCAGGACGCCGTGACTCGTGGCAGGTGGTAGGACGATGATTCTCGCTGGCGACATGGGTGGTACCAAGACACTACTGGGTCTGTTCGAATGGGACGGCCAGCGGCTGTCTTGTGTCCGGAGGATGGCGTATGCCAGCCGTGAGCACGGTGAAGCGGCTTCGATGATTCGCGACTTCGCTGGCAACGCCGGTGGCATCGAGTACGCCTGTTTCGGCGTGGCCGGTCCGGTCGTCGACGATCGCTGTCGCGCAACGAACTTGCCATGGATCGTGGATGCCGCGGCCTTGTCCAGGGTCGTGGGCGGGACCCGCGTGAAGATCGTCAATGACTTGGTGGCCACAGCGCATGGGCTTGACATGCTGGCCCCGGACGAACTGATCGTCTTGCAGGAAGGCACACAGCAGAAGGGCAACCGGGCGCTCATCGCCGCAGGAACCGGCCTGGGCGAGGCCATGCTGTTCTGGGACGGTCAGAGGCATGTTCCGTGCCCGTCTGAGGGCGGACACACAGACTTCGGCCCGAGGGACGACTGGGAGATCGACCTGCTTACGTACATGAAAGGGCGCTTCGGTCATGTCAGTTATGAGCGCATACTTTGCGGATCGGGGATCTCGGAACTGTATGACTTTCTCGTCTCCAGGGGACGGATGCCGTCACCCGAGGTAGCCGAATCTCTCCGTAGGATCGATGACCGCTCGCCCCGGATCTCGCGGGCTGGCATGGAAAAGGCCTGCCCCGTATGTGACGAAGTTGTCGCCCGGTTCGTTTCCATGTATGGTGCGGAAGCGGGCAATCTGGCACTGAAGTCACTCGCCGTCGGAGGCGTCTTCGTGGGAGGAGGCATTGCGCCGAAACTGCGAAGCCGCTTCGAGGAGGGCGCGTTCATCAGGGCTTTCTGCGACAAGGGCAGGTTCAGATCTCTTTTGGAGAAGATACCGGTCTACCTGGTGTTGAACCCTGCGACGGCGCTGCTGGGGGCTGCCCGCCATGCTGTGGACCTCATGACAGGAGGATAGGCAGGACGGGAAAAGGCTCACCCCGAGATTCCTGTCCGCGGTGTTCATTGAGAAATCATGCATCAGAATATTCGAGTGCTCACCGGGCAAGGCCAATCGATCTGGTACGACAACATTGACAGGTCCCTTCTCGACAGCGGCGAACTCGAGCGGTTGATTCGAGAGGGCATCGTAACGGGATTGACATCCAATCCCACGATTTTCGAAAAGGCAGTCTCTGGATCGTCCGCCTACGACAGCCTCATTGATCGACTCGCAAAGGAAGGAGCCGGGGTCCCGGAGATCTACCTCGAGCTGGTTACAAGGGACATCCGGGACGCTGCCGACCTCCTGATGCCGGTCTACGAGTCGACCGGTGGATGGGATGGCTACGTGAGCGTCGAAGTGTCTCCGGAACTGGCGGGAGACACCGATGGGACGGTGAAGGAGGCCTTGGCGCTTTCGCAACGCCTGGCAAGGCCGAACTTGCTGATCAAGGTGCCAGGCACCAGGGACGGCGTCGCTGCCATCGAACAGCTTACGGCTCGAGGCATTTCCGTCAATGTGACGCTCCTCTTCTCTGTCTCCCAGTACCGAGCAGCAGTGGAAGCATACCTGGCCGGGCTCGAAAAGCGGCTCGATGCCGGCGGTTCGTTGCGAGATGTCGCCTCCGTTGCCAGCTTCTTCGTGAGCCGGGTCGACACGCTCGTCGACAAGCTCCTTCGGTCTCGAAGCCCATCTCTCGAGGCAACGCTTGGCGGCAAGGCCGCCGTGGCCAACGCCAAGGTGGTCTGCGTCGAGAGCGAGAAACTCTTCGCAGGCCCCCGATGGGATAGGCTCGTCCGCGGAGGCGCAAGGGCACAGAGACTGCTCTGGGCTTCCACGAGCACCAAGGACCCGCGATACCCAGATACCTTGTATGTCGACAGGCTCATCGCTCCGGACACGATCAACACGGTGCCACCTAAAACGCTCGCCGCTTTCATCGACCACGGCACCCCCGTAGCTCTTGCAGACGAGGACCCCTCGTTGGCGGCCGACGTCGTCCAACGATTGAAAGAACAGGGTATCGACCTCGAGCAGGTGGGAGAACAACTTCAAAGAGAGGGCGTGGCAGCTTTCCGCAAGTCCATGGAGTCGCTGCTGCATGAGATCGGGCGGCGACTGGAGGAGCTGGTATAGCCGTCGTTCATGCCGCACACTCGAACGACGCCGTGCCGGCTTCGTCGGCACCGCCAGGCATCGCGGAGATCGGGGGGCGATTCGTGGGACTTCCCATCCTGCTCACCGCAGGGATCCCGGGGTGGCCGTAGAAAAGGAGCGAGAACGTGGGCGACTTCCGAAACGAGTTCAGTTGGTCCAAGTCGAGGGATACCTTGTTCCGTGAGTGCCCGCGGGCCTACTACTACAACCACTACGGAGCGTGGGGGGGCTGGCGTGACGACGCCCCGGACGATGTCAGGGAACTGTACGTCATGAAAAACCTTTGCAGTCGTCCGGCCTGGAGGGGGATTGTCGTGCACGACGTGGCCGAGAGAGCCCTCAGTGCGATCGCCCGGGGGAGGACCTGGCCCTTGGATGAGGCCTTGGGCGAGACGGAAGCCAGGATGAGAGAGGAAGTGCGGGCATCTGCCGATGGACGGTGCCGTGCCGGCCTGTGGCTGGACTGGGGCGGCCGGCGTATCAAAGCGAACGGCCTGATGGAGCACTACTACAACCTCCCGCTCGGGGATTCGGAATGGCAAGAAGATCTCGAGGTGGTGTTGGGGTGTGTTCGAAACCTTTATCGGTCAGCAACCTTCAAGCGTCTGCAGGAACGTGGCTCGGAAGCCATCTTGTCGGTGGAGGAACTGCAGAGTTTTGAAGTCGAAGGTGTCAAGGTTTGGGTAAAACTAGATGCTTGTGTCCGCGGTCATGGCGGCAAGTTCGTGATCATAGACTGGAAGACCGGAACGTCGCACCGGAAGGAGGACATCGCCCTCCAGATAGGCATCTACGGCCTCTTCGGAAGCCGTACCTGGGAGGTCGGCGTTGAGAAGATCGTCGGCTATGACGTGAACCTGCGTATGGCTGACAGCCGCGTTCACCAGATAGACTCCGACACGCTGAACGACGTCTCCGCGTATATCGTCGACAGCGCGGCGCGGATGCGTGCACTTCTGGAAGACGAGAAATCCAACGTCGCTGCTGTGGAGAAGTTCCCGATGACCTCGAGGGCATGGCTGTGCAAGAGCTGTCGCTTTCGGCGCGCCTGTTCCGTGGAATCGGAGTGACCGGTGACATGAGCAAACGACGCCTTCTGGTACTGAAGATGGGGTCGGCGCACCCCGACGTGATCGGCCGGTGCGGGGACTACGACCAGTGGTTCGCCAGGAGTCTCGGCGCATGGCCGCGCCGCTCCGAAATGGACATCGTGGTGCACGATGCCGAACGCCGTTCTCCTGTCCCTGGCACAGAGGACTGCGTGATCATCACGGGGTCGAGGCATGCGGTATACGAGCCGCTCGGGTGGCTCGAACCGGCCGCCAGGTACCTCGAACAAATGATGGTCAAGGGGAAGCCCATGCTTGGCGTGTGCTTCGGGCACCAGCTCATCGCCCGAATCCTCGGTGCGCGTGTCGCCCGGAATCCGCACGGCGTGTCCATGGGACCTTCCGTGGTCGAGTTGACGAACAGAGGAACGCGCGACCCGCTCTTCACGCACATCCCTCGCCGATTCGTCGTTCACGAGACGCATGCAGACGTTGTGCTCGAGCCGCCCGCGGGGGTCGATATCTTGTTGAAGAGCCCTGTCGATGCGTTTCATGGGTTCCGTATAGGTGAAAAGGTGTGGACCCTGCAGTTTCATCCGGAGATGGGCGAACTCGAGATGGACGCCGTGTTGCAAGCAGGTGGTGCGAATGCCGATAGGAGCATTCGCGTCGGAGACATGTCTGGGGTGTCAAGGACGGGGGAGAACGGGGGGGACACCGGCGTCGTGGGTGAGCGGATTCTGTGGCGTTTCATGGAGCTTGCCCTGTTTTGAACAGAAGATGTATTAAAACAGGGCGCTCTCGCGCCGTTCCGACAAGGTCAGGCGGTATCTACGATGGTGTTTTCCGCCGAACGGCACCAGGAGTTCCCTGATGGCGCGAGCGGTTCGGCCCCCCCTCCCGATGACCTTGGCCATGTCGGATTGGGCAACGCTCACCTGGAGGAGGACTGTCTGGGTGCCGGCGAGTTCTTCGACCCGCACCATGGCGGGAAGATCGACGATCCCGCAGACGATGGATTTGACCACCTGGGCCGGATCGTGGCGGTGGCCGGCGAGCCGGCATGAACGGTCTGGGCCGTGCTGGTTGGAGCATTCTGGCCGGTTTCGTGCTTCGGTAGTCCGCGTGCTTTCCTGGTACATACTCGGGTTTCCTCCCTGCTTGACGTGGCGTGAGGGACTCGGGCGGCCGACGTCGGGACGACCCCTGGAACGCGATCCAGGTCGCCCTCATTGTTCAGAAACGGCCACCATGCGATGGGTACGAGTGCAACTTGTGTGCGAATTCGCGGAAATCGGGAAAGCGGGGTATTGCGGTGCGATCCACCGGGGACCGGGCTCGCTCCATGTCCGGAAGGCGAACAGGTGTCCGGAAGTCGGACACCTGGGCGTGTTTGGCTTGACAAAACGGCCCGGGAGCACTACGATGGGGCAGTCTGGGCCGGAGTGGTGGAACTGGTAGACGCGCTGGACTCAAAATCCAGTATCCTTTAGGGATGTGCGAGTTCGATTCTCGCCTCCGGCACCAGGTGAGGGGCGAGGGTCCGCGTTCACGGAACGGGGGCCCTCGCTTCGGTGTATTCGTGACTGTCTCGTGCCTTCAGACCGATATGGCTCGGTACTTCATGCCGGCCACCACCCGTCCCGCGCGTGATTCCAAGGAAGTTGCTTGACAAGTCGAGGTATCTGTGGTTATAGAGACGGGTTTTCCTGGTGTCATTCCCCGGGCGGGTGTGTGGGGGTGGCGCCTGGCGCTCCCAGGACGGGCCGTGCGGTGCGGCCCAGTGCCCGGCGGGTGGTGTTAGGGGGAGTAGGTCAGCTATGAAAAGAACGTATCAACCGAGCCGGGTGAAACGGCTTCGGACCCATGGATTTCGCGCCCGGATGAGTACGCGCAACGGCAGGAAAGTGTTGAACAGGCGGCGGCAGAAGGGGAGGAAGCGGCTGGCCGTTTTCGTGACGACCAAGCGGCATTAGTCCCGTGGTTGCGATGAAGGAGACCTTCACGAAGAGGGACCGGCTTCTCAGGAGTGCCGATTTCAGGCGCGTGTTGAGATTCGGGAGACGGATCGCGCATTCCGACGTGACGGTGATTGCATGCCGGCCGAGGGAGGGACGGACACGGGTCGGGCTGACGGTGAGCCGGAAGGTCGGAAACGCGGTGACACGCAACCGGGTGAAGAGAAGGTTGAGAGAGATAGTGCGGAGGAACGGTACCCTGAGGAAGGGTGCGTGGGACGTCGTCGTGATAGCCCATCCTGGCGCCGCCAAGGCTGAGTATCAGGTCTTGGCCCGGCAATTGGGCAACGCGTTCGATGTGTTGGGACGGCAGGGCCGGCCGTCAAGCAGCACTCGGCGACGCAGGTCTCGCCGGCGAACTGGGTCCCCAAACCACGCTGGCCCGCCAGGAAGTGTTCATTGATGCATGGCGCATACAGAGTTGGTCAGATGGCGAAGCGTGCGGTGATCGCCGTGATTCGCCTCTATCAGCACGTTGTCTCGCCGCTTCTGCCTCCAGCTTGCCGTTTTCAACCCACCTGCTCGCAATACGCGGTGGACAGTATTCGCATTCACGGCGTCCTGTCAGGTAGTTGGCTTGGTATCAAGCGCGTGGTCCGATGCCACCCATGGAATGCTGGAGGGATTGACCCTGTCCCCCCGCCGAGAGGTCGAACCGACTGAAATCTCCAGTGGAGAGTTTGCCCGATGGAGAAACGGACCCTGCTGGCCGTCGTTTTGTCGTTGGTCGTGCTGATGGTGTGGCAGACCTGGTTCATACCCCAGCCAGAAGTGTCGCCGCAAGAGCCTGTTCCCGGCGCGGGCACTCCTGTCGTTGACGGCGGTTCTTCGGCGGATTCGGTCTCCGGACGGGATGTCGAGACAGCGGTGGAAAACCCGACCCCGGCCGCTGGACCCAGAACTGATAGTCTCAGCCCTATCGATGAAGACATCCCGGCTCAGGAAGCCGTCGTAGAGAGGGCCGACTTCACCGCGGTCTTTACTAATGAGGGGGGCGGCATTCGGAGTTGGCGGCTCAAGGACTACACGGAGTACCGTCCGGGTGAAGGGCCTCTGGACGTGGTGAGGAATATCCTGGCATCCGAGCCCGTCTTGCACCCTTATGACACGCCGATGGACCTGCTCGCCGGGCCATACGTGAACGCGACGCCGTTTCGACTGAACGGCGGTGTGTCACCAGACGAGAAAGAACGGCGGTGCAGGCTCGGCAGGCAAGACGACAGTGGAGTTGAATTCCTTTGTCGAGAAGGACAGTTGTCGTTTTCCAAACAGTACCTGCTCGGTGAGGACCCGTACCTGCTTCACCTGGTGATCGTTGTGACGAACGGGGGGTCCGAACCGGCTTCTCTCCGGCCGACACTCGGCGTCCGGGGGTGGGTGCCCGCAAAGAAGCGCAGGACGTTCGCCCCAACTTCCGCCCCAATGTACCTGGTGGATGGGGAGGCCGAGCGTGTGGATGTTGATGATGTGCGGGAACAGCGGCTGACAATCACGGGGAGGCTCGAATGGGCGGGAATCGATGACAAGTACTTCTTGAGAGCCGTTCTGCCCGAATTGGGGTCCAGGGCCGCGGTCACACTCGCGGCGGGGCAGCCTGTCGCTTCCAAACCGGATGCGGACGATGTCGCCGGCGAAAGGGTGCCGTTGCTCGTCTCCTCGCAAATGGAGAAGTCCGTCCTCGAGCCAGGGGAATCGGCACGGCTGGAGTACCGTTTCTTTCTGGGACCCAAGCGAGCCGAGGTGCTCAAGAGCTACGACCGGGCACTCGAGAAGTCTCTCGACTTCGGAATGTTCGGTGTTTTCGCCGAGCCGATCCTGGCGCTGCTGAAGTGGCTCTACAAGCTCGTGGGTAGCTATGGCGTCGCGATAATCCTGCTCACGATCATCATCAAGACGTTGTTCTACCCTTTGATGGTCAAACAGATGCAGAGCGCTGCCAGGATGAAGGAGTTTCAGCCTCAAATGGCGGAGCTTCGCGAGAGGTACAAGGACGACAAGGAAAAGCTGAATCAGGAAATGATGAAGTTCATGCAGGAGAAGAAGATCAACCCCCTGGGGGGGTGTCTGCCGCTCCTGCTCCAGATGCCAATCTGGTTCGCTCTCTATCGCGTACTTCAGAACTCCATCGAGTTGTACCACACGCCTTTCTTGTATCTTCCGGACCTTTCGGAACGGGATCCCTTTGGCATCTCACCGCTGGTGCTCGGAATCCTGATGTTCGTCCAGCAACGCATGACCCCGCCGGCTCCCGGCATGGACCCCACGCAGGCGAAGATGATGCAATTCCTGCCACTTGTCTTTGCGTTCATCATGTTCTCACTGCCGTCGGGCCTGGTCGTTTACATACTGGTGAACACCGTCTTGACGATCATTCAGCAGGCCTATATCACGCGACGCACCGCCGCTGGGTCTGCCACGTAGGGCCACGAGGGCCGCCCAGGGCAATATCATGGTGCTCCGCGGGCCGAATCGAGAGAGTCAGCGCGAATGGCCAATGGTCGAAACAGCCGCATCACGGGGAATCGTCATGGAAGGGAAACGAGTGATCATGTCCGAAGGCAACACACTCAATGAGGCCATTGAAAAGGCGTGCCAGGAACTTGCGATACCAAAACAGTCGCTTCAGTACCGTCTTTGCGCGGAGCATTTTCGCTTCGGCGCCGATACGGTGAAGATCGAAGCCTGGACTCAAGCCGCGATCGAACTGGATGACTGCGCGTTCGTGGAAGACTTGCTCAAGTCGCTGCTGCAGTTGATGAGCTTTCAGAATGATGTCGACGTTCAGTTGAATGGCGATGGCATCAGGGCCGCGCTGAAACTCGAGGATACCGGCGCCATCGCTGGTAGACTGCGCGAAGTTCTGGACGCCATGCAGCATCTCGTGAACAAGGCATTGGTCAAGCAGGGGAGCAGCAGGCGGGCGATCGTCGACCTGGAGGACTATCGCGAGAAGCATGACCAGAGCGTGAGATACGTCGCTCAGAAAGTGTGCGAAAAGGTCCTCAGCGAAGGGTGCGTTGTTACCCTCAAGCCGATGAACGCCTATGACAGGCGACTGGTTCACCTGGAGGTGGCACGCTACCAGGAGCTGGGATCGAGAAGCAACGGGACGAGGGGACAGATGAAGAGGGTCCAGGTTTTTCCCCGGCACCGGTCTGATGACGACTCCTGACATGCAGCCACGTTGCCCTTGATTCTCGACCAACCATCCGGGAACAGGCCGCGCCTGTCCATCGCAACGCACGGTCGTGGCTGCGGGCCGTCTTCTTCTCCTCCGGCGGGCCGGTCATGGTGTCCCCGTCGTCCTGGCCAGGTACCCGGCGTTTGGGCACCTCTGCTCCTCCATCGCCACACACGGCGCGTACGTTGCGCGATTCAAGGGTCCGTTTCCATGCACGACGGAGCGGCAGGCACCTGCAGACAGCGGCAGAGTTCGTGTTCCGAAGCAGCCGAACGGGAGATCGTCCATGGATGAGAGCCCTGCCATTGTGGCGATATCGACCCCGCCGGGAAGGGGGGCTATCGGTATTGTGCGATTGAGTGGCCTGAAGTTGGACCACGTGGTAGACCGGCTCTTTCGGCCGCGACAATCCTCGAGGGGGGGAAGAGGACTCAAGGACCGGCGGTTCCATGTCGGCGAGGTGCTCGACGGCAATGGCGTGTCTATCGACACAGGGATGTTGGTCTGGATGTGTGCCCCGCACTCCTACACGGGGGAGGACGTGGTAGAGCTTCATTGTCACGGAAATCCGCGAATCTTGAGTGCCGTCGTGGATGCCGCGATACGGGCCGGGGCGAGGGCTGCTGGCCCGGGCGAGTTTACCAAGCGCGCGTTCTTCAATGGAAAGTTGGACCTCGTTCAGGCAGAAGCTGTCGCCCAGGTGATCAACGCAGACTCGGAAAGAGCCCTTCTCGCAGCCCGGAAGTTGCTCGCGGGAGAACTTTCCGAACGGCTGGAGACGATTCACGAGTTGATTCTGCGGTCGCTTTCTCATCTCGAGGCCGTAATCAACTTTCCTGAAGACGAAGTCGAAGTGGCGGACATGGCCCGGGTCTCGGAATGGCTGCAGGATGCGTTGGCGCGAACGCATCGCCTGGTGGAAGGCTACTCCTGTGCCGCTCGAGTTCGTGATGGGTTGCGGGTGGCCATCTTCGGAAGGCCGAACGTGGGCAAGTCAAGCCTGCTCAATGCGCTGACAGGACGTCGTCGAGCACTGGTGAGCCCGGAACCAGGCACGACCAGAGACATCGTGGAGTCCAGGCTGGAGCTTGGTGGTATGACCATGCGATTCCTCGACATGGCAGGCGTGCGGGGAGGCACCGCGGGTGTCGAAGCGGAAGGGATTGCTCTCGCCTGGCAAGCCGTAAAGTCCGCGGACCTCACGCTTCTTGTCGTGGACGCTTCCGCGAGACTCGATGCCGAGGACGCCGGCATACGTACAGAACTAGACGCCAGTGGCTGCGCGTACCTGGTGGTCTTGAACAAGTGTGATTTGGGTGTGCAGTGCGAGTGGGCAGAAGATGGCGCGCACCCCAGAGTATCAGCGCTTCTCGGAACAGGCCTGGACGGCCTGAAAAGGAGGTTGGCGGCGCTTGTCGAGGAATGGGATGGCGGCGAAGGCGTGATGCTTATGGCGCAGTGGCAACGTGATTTGCTCGAGAGTGTCGCGGGGGAACTGGCCGAAGGGCTGCAAGCGCTGCGAAGCGGGTTGAGCCTGGATGCGGTCGCATTCAATCTTTTCGAGGCGACGAAGGTGCTTGACGGGATTCTCGGTGGCGATGCGCGAGAAGATGTGTTGGAGAAGGTGTTTTCCAGTTTCTGTATCGGGAAATAGGCCTGGCGCCCGCGGGCGTCCGTCTGCCGGCAAGCTCTCACCGCACTTGTACGATATTGAAGCACTACCGGGGCGGGAGAGGGATCGTTTTGGTGCGTTCGGACGTGATGGTGTCTCGGATGCCTGGCGAGCGGGGTGCGCTGCCATTGGGTGCCCTGCACCGCGACATGTTGGACTCGGAGTGTTCCACGTGGAACATTCGACGTGGCGGAAGCCACGGAGACAGGGATCGGCACGCGATGCGCGAAATCTATGATGTCGTGGTCGTTGGCGGAGGTCACGCGGGTATCGAGGCGGCGCTTGCCGCTGCTCGGCTCGGGGCCGACGTGCTCATGGTGGTCATGAATCTCGATACGATCGGGCTGATGCCCTGCAACCCGGCGATTGGTGGGCTTGGAAAGGGTCACCTCGTGCGAGAAATTGACGCGTTGGGTGGGGCAATGGCGAGAGCGATCGACGCGACCAGGATCCAATTCCGCTATCTGAACGCCTCCAAGGGGTACGCCGTGCGTTCCTCCAGGGCCCAGGCCGACCGCTTCTTGTACCAGGAGCACATGAGAAGCCTTGTCATGTCGATGGACCGCCTGGATGTGTTTCAGTCCGAGGTGGTCGACCTTGTCGCCCAAGACGGGCGGGTCGTCGGTATCAACACCAGGACGGGGAGAACGGTATCCGCACGAACCGTCGTTCTGGCGACCGGCACCTTTCTGGAAGGGAGAATCCATGTTGGCCTCAACGACTTCGGCGGCGGCAGAGCGGCGGAACCACCATCCAAGGGTCTCTCCGGGTGCCTGCGTCATCTCGGATTCGAACTGGGGCGGCTGAAGACCGGCACTGTCCCACGACTCGATGCCAGGACCATCGACTTCAGCGTTCTCCAGGTCCAGGAGGGCCAGGATCCTCGAGGGCGTTTCTCCTTTACCCCGGTGCAGAACGACTTGCCGCAGATCGATTGCTTCGTGACCCACACCAATGAGCACACCCACGACATCATTCGCGCCAACCTGGACCGCTCTCCCCTTCTCGGGGGGAAGATTGAGGGCGTCGGTCCGCGCTATTGCCCGTCCATCGAAGACAAGGTGGTCAAGTTCAGCGACAGGGCGCATCACCAGGTGTTCCTCGAGCCCGAAGGTATCAAGAGTACGGAAATATACCCGAATGGCATTTCCACGTCCTTGCCCATGGATGTTCAAACAAGAATGGTTCGCACGATTCCAGGCCTCGAGCGGGCCAGGATCGTTCGACCCGGCTATGCTGTCGAATACGACTTCGTGTTCCCGACCCAACTGCTGCCTTCCCTGGAAGCGAAGCGCCTTCGCGGGCTCTTCCTGGCCGGACAGATCAACGGGACGTCCGGATACGAAGAAGCCGCCGCGCAAGGCCTGGTTGCCGGAATCAACGCCGTTCGGCTTCTCAGAGACCAGGATCCCCTCGTACTCGGGAGGGAACAAGCCTATGTCGGCGTGCTCATCGACGACCTCGTGACCAAGGGGACCGAAGAGCCCTATCGCATGTTTACCTCTCGAGCCGAGTATCGACTTCTCCTCCGCGAGGACAACGCCGACCAGCGGTTGATGCCAGTAGGGCGGGATATCGGACTCGTCACCAGGTCGGCTTTCGCCCGATTCGAGAGCAAAATGGCTGCAATTGCCGCCGCAGCAGCACGGATTGGAACGCGCAAGCTCCAACCATCGCCGGAACTGGACACCTACTTGCAGCGGATTGGCTTGGACCCGGTTCGACACACCATCTCCTACGCGGACTTCCTGCGGCGACCCGTGGCGTCCGTGGAGGCCCTGCTGCCCATCGACCCCGAACTGGCGTCTTTCCCCGCCGACTGCCTCGAGCAGGTCGAAATCGAAGTCAAGTACCAAGGCTATATCGCGCGCCAGGCAAAACGGATCGCCCTTGACCGGAAGCTCGAGACCCGTACCATCCCGCGAGACATCGACTACCAAGAGGTGCCGGGACTGTCCGCTGAAGTCAGGGAGAAACTGACTCGTGTGCAACCAGCTTCTCTCGGACAGGCCGCGCGAATCCCGGGGGTGACCCCGGCCGCGATCTCCATACTGGCCGTCATGCTGCGGGCCAAGTACCGCGTGTAGGTAGACCCGAACGCAAGGTCCTTCCAGGGGCGCCCGACTCCCTGCAGTGCATGGCGTTTTCCCTTGCTTTTTCGGCGTCGATGGGAAGAATGAGGGACACGCAGGCGTCGCTCCGCGACCGTCTCCGACTCTCGACCAATCGCGGTGTCGTGGGAACTCAGAACCGAACAACACCATGCGGCGGCACCCTGCAGCAGTCACACGAAAGGCATCGGGTCGTCCAAAGGCGAGAGACCTCTATCCAGGTCCTCGACAAAGATCGGCGTGGCGTTGCACAGGAGCCTGTTGCCACCTCGGGAAGCGGATGTCACGTACCATCGCAATTGCCAATCAGAAAGGTGGCGTCGGAAAGACGACGACCGCCATAAACCTCTCCGCGAGCCTCGCGGTGCTGGGGAAACGCGTGCTTCTCGTCGACATGGATCCCCAGGCGAATGCAACGAGTGGGCTGGGCATCGAGAAGGAACGCCTGTCCGTTTCGGTCTACGATGTCATTCTCGAGTTGGCCCATCCCGAACAGGCTGTCGTCTCCACCAGCATCCCCCGTCTCGATGTCCTCCCTTCAAGTCGGGACCTCGTGGGGGCAGAAGTGGAGTTGATCGGCGCAGACCGTCGTGCTTCCAGGCTACGGATCGCGCTCCAGCCCTTTTCACGATCTCATGACTACATCATCATCGACTGCCCCCCGTCGTTGAATCTCCTGACACTCAATGCGCTCACCGCCGCCGACTCGGTCCTCATTCCCTTGCAATGCGAGTATTTCGCCATGGAGGGCCTCTCCGAACTGGTCAGGACCTTGCAACTCGTCAAGCGGCGCCTGAACCCCGGACTCCAGCGCGAGGGCATCGTGTTGACCATGTTCGACCGCCGTAATCGACTGTCCCATCAGGTAGGCGCAGAAACGCGACGACTGTTCGGGAACCTCGTCTTGAAGACGCAAATCCCCAGGAATGTCAGATTGAGCGAGGCTACGAGCTTCGGAAAGCCCGCTTTCCACTATTGTGTACGATCGGCGGGTGCACAGGCATACGTGTCGCTGGCGCACGAACTCCTGTCTCGCAACGCGAACAAGGAAGCGCCGGGAGAGAAGATCGCCGCCGGGGGGCTGACCACCGCCGCTGTCGCCCGTGGTTCGACGCGACATCCTGATCGGTACGAACAAAAACCTGTTGAGTGATGACGATGGCGAAGCGACAAGCACTGGGGCGGGGGTTGGCCTCGTTGATTCCCGATGATGAAGAGGAACTCGCGCCTGGGCGCGGGGAACGACACGGGATTCGTGAGGTCGAAACCGAGAGGATAGACCCGGGTCCTTATCAACCGAGGAAGACGTTCGAAGACGAGACGCTGGAAGAACTGGCGAGGTCTGTCGGAAGCAATGGCCTCCTCCAACCGCTCGTCGTCAGGGCTCGAGGAGAGCGCTACCAGCTCATTTGCGGCGAGCGCCGATTGAGGGCAGCTCGGAAAGCCGACCTTCGGCGGGTCCCGGTCGTGGTGAAGGACGCCACCGACTCCGAGGCCCTCGAATTGGCATTGGTGGAGAACGTTCAGCGGGAGGACCTGAATGCCATCGAATTGGCGGCGGCATTCGAAAGACTGCAGCGCGAATTCGGCTACACCCAAGAAGAAGTGGCCCAGAGGGTCGGCATGGACCGGAGCAGTGTGGCCAACCACTTGCGCTTGCTTCGGCTGCCCGAAGAAGCCAGGTCGGCCGTCGCGGCCGGTGTCCTGTCGATGGGGCATGCTCGAGCCCTTCTGGCCCTGGAGGATCCTCTGTTGTCTGAAGCGCTGAAGCGCGTCCTCTCGAGGCGATTGTCCGTGCGAGAGACCGAGAGTCTCGTGAGGCGGCTGAAGCGCGGGACAGGAGTCCCTTCCGGGGGAGGGGCGGAGCACGAGGCAGCGGACGTCGAGCTGTCGGCTGTGGCGACGAAACTGCAACGGCGCTTTCAGACCCAGGTTCGAATTCGCCGGAGCAAGAATGGGGGTGGAGAAATCAGGATTCGGTACTATTCTCGGGAGGAACTTGATAGAATACTGGACCTCATGCCGGTAGAGTAGCTGTTTGTCGCACAGCGACCGGAAGGCGGGTGACCGACCCGCCGCACGATCCCGGACGTGTCGTGGACTGGCAAGGTTGCCTAACTTGGTGAGCGAGGATACCGCGTACCCTGGCCGTGTGGTGGGGCACGCAATTGAGATCGCAGGAAAGGATTTCGGGTGGAGATTGTGGCCACGGCGTCGGTCCCGGAGCGCCAGTTCCTCGCCCGGCTTCGACGCCGGCACCTCTTGTCGGCCCAACCATCTTCAAACGCAATAGCCCGCATGACTCTCGAGCGAGGAGTCCCGGCGGCTGATGGATTCTCGCCATTCCTACAGGAGGCCGTTCATGAAGTTCTTGACAAAGGAATCACAGGGCTACGGGCCGCAAAGTGATGATGCTAGCGTGCCAGCCCGGTCGTCCAGCCAAGAGGAATCGTGGTCCAACCTGAGTGCACTTCTCGGGCGCGGATGTGAGTATGAGGGCAAGCTCACGTTCGAGGGCACGGTTCGGATCGACGGCAAGTTCACCGGCGAGGTGTTCAGCAATGACGTGCTCATCATCGGAGAGGGCGCGGAGATTCATGCCGAGATCGATGTCGCCGTCGTCGTCGTGAGCGGCAACGTGAAGGGAAACATCACGGCACGAAACCGCCTCGAACTCCATGCACCAGGCCGTCTCACCGGCAACATCGTCACGTCGACGCTGAGCATCGAGGAAGGAGCCGTGTTCGAGGGGAACTGCAAGATGGATGTCGGGGAGTATCAGAAGGCCGGAAATGGCGACCCGAAGGCCACGGTTTCCCCGGCATCGGAGTCGTCGGACATGGACACTTTCGACCTTTCCCGGTACGAGTCCAGTTCCTGATACGAAATCCCTTGACAAAGCCCAGTGACCTGGGTAAATACTGCCGTCTCAAAACAACCGGCGTCAGCCGTTCCCCCGTGGACCAATAGTACAAATCGCAGAAGGCTGCTTGTCATGGTGATCTTCCCCGACTTCAAGGTCGTCCTGATTCAAATGCTCCCGTTCGCCGTGACCCTGGTGGCACTCAACGTCCTGGTCTTCGCCCCGTTGTTGAGACTGGTCGAGGAGCGCAAGCGTCGAGTCGTGGGCTACGCCGCCGAAGCCGAAGAAATCACTGCCGACGCCCACGAGAAGAAGTCCATCGTGGAGGACCGGCTCGCTTCGGCGAAGGCGGAGGCGGCCGCCGCGCGTGCAAGATTGGTCCAGGCGGCGGAGGAAGAAGGCGAAAAGCTTATTGCCGCAGCAAGACTGGAGGCCGAAAAGGAACTGGACGCCTTCAGGGAGAGGCTGGCCGGGGTGCAGGCCGAGGTGGCTGCGCAGTTGAAGGCCGACGCCGAGTCCATGTCTGTCGAAATCGCTTCACGGATCCTTGGCCGATCGATCGCGTAGCCGGTGCGCGGCTTCAATGTGGAGGGAGGGCAAACCTTGAGATTCCCGGCTCGTTTCCTGGCACGTTGCGCATTCCTCTCCGTTTCTCTTCTCTGCGCATTGCCCGCGCTGGCGGGAGAACACGGCGAGTCCGCGGGCCCCCCCCATCCGAATTGGATGTACCTGGCTCTCCACGTCGTCAACCTCGCCATCTTGCTCTACATCCTCTACAGGTTCCTCAGAAAGCCGGTCAAGGAATACCTGATGAAGAGGCAGGATACCATGCGGGACGCGCTCGAGAGCGCCGAGAAAGCGCGGCGGGACGCTGAAGAATTGAAGCGCGAATACGAGAAGCGCCTGTCCGAGCTGGACCACGAGATCAGCACGTTCAAGGCCAGCGTGGAGAAGAAGGGTCGGGAAGAGGCGGCCCGTGTCCAGGCCAACGCGAAGGCCATGTCCGAAAGGATCCAGGCCGACATGAAGCGTCTCCTGGATGACGAGCTGACTCGAGCACGCCATCAACTGCGGACCGAAACGGTCGAAATAGCCTTCGCATTGGCGGAGCGTTTGCTGCGCCAACGGGTTGACGAGTCCGATCAGCGTCGCCTCGCCGAAGAGTATCTGAACCATGTCGTCCAATCCACGGAGATTCAGTAACCCATGCAGTCCGGTAGCATAGCAAGGCGTTACTCGAGAGCGCTGATAGAGCTGGCGAAAGAGCAGGCGCTCGTGGAGAAGGTCCTGAAGGATCTCAATGACTTTCAGGCTCTGCTCACCGATCAGCCCGCCCTTCGTGACGTGTTGACTCGCCGTTCCTTCACTTCCAAGCAGCAATCCGGCGTGCTCCGGGAATTGCTGGAAACGACCGACTTCAGCACACTGACCAAGCACTTTCTCCTGCTGCTCGTCGAACGGCACCGGATCCAGTTCCTTGACGCCATCGTTCGTGAGTTCAAGAAGGACTACGATGACCTCAAGGGTTACGTGCGGGTAACCGTGGTATCGGCGACACCACTTCCCTCCAAGTTCGAGCAGCAGCTCATCTCGTACCTGGAGGGAGCAACGAAGCGTCGTGTGATGCTGACCAAGGAAATCGACCCGAAGATCATCGGGGGTGTCGTGACCAGGGTCGGTGACGTCCTGTTCGATGGAAGCTTGTCCACGCAGTTGCAACGTATGAAATCGGAGCTGTTGGGTCAACATGACCTCGGCTGAGATTGGCGTTGGTTCGATCTACAACTTCGTTTGACTTTCAAGGAAGAAGACGCCATGGACATCAGGGCTGAAGAGATTAGCAGGATTATCAAGAAACAGATTCGGGATTTCGACACGGCGGTCCAGGTCAGTGAGACTGGGACCGTCCTGTCGGTCGGTGATGGTATCGCCAGGATCTATGGGCTCGAGAACGTCATGGCCGGGGAACTCGTCGAGTTTTCCAATGGCGTGCGTGCCATGGTGCTGAATCTGGAGGAAGACAACGTCGGAGTCGCCATTCTTGGCACCGACCACGATATCAACGAAGGCGACATCGTTCGTCGCACGGAACGTATCGTGGAGATCCCTGTCGGCCCTGCGATCATGGGAAGAGTTGTCGACGCTCTGGGCCAGCCCATCGACGGAGGTGGTCCGATTTCGTCCGACCAAACGCGCCGCATCGAAGTGAAGGCTCCGGGCATTGTGTATCGGAAGTCCGTCCATGAGCCGCTTCAGACCGGACTCAAGGCCATTGACACGATGATTCCGATCGGGAGGGGGCAACGAGAACTCATCATCGGCGACCGTCAGACAGGGAAGACTGCTGTCGCCGTGGACACGATTATCAACCAGAAGGACACCGACGTCTTTTGCATCTACGTCGCGATCGGCCAGAAGCAATCCACCGTGGCGCAGGTGGTGGACAAGCTCAAGAGACACGGCGCCATGGACTATACCTGCGTCGTCTCTTCGCCTGCGAGTTCGCCGGCGCCGTTGCAGTTCCTCGCGCCCTATTCAGGCGTCACCCTCGGCGAGTACTTCAGGGACAACGGGCAGCATTCATTGGTCATCTACGACGACCTGTCGAAGCATGCGACCGCGTATCGTCAGTAGTCGTTGTTGCTTCGCCGTCCTCCAGGGCGAGAGGCCTTCCCGGGCGACGTGTTCTACCTGCATTCGCGCCTCTTGGAGCGTGCCGCCAAGATGAGCGACGCCAAGGGCGCCGGGTCGCTGACCGCCTTGCCCATCATCGAGACCCAGGCCGGGGATGTCTCGGCATACATCCCCACCAACGTCATTTCCATCACCGATGGCCAGATCATCCTCGACACCGACCTGTTCAATGCCGGGCAGCGGCCCGCCATCAACGTCGGTCTGTCGGTTAGCCGCGTGGGGGGAAGCGCGCAAATCCCCATCATGAAGAAAATCGCCGGCTCGATGCGGCTGGACCTGGCGCAATACCGGGAGAAGGCCGCTTTCGCCCAGTTCGGCTCCGACCTCGACAAGGCCACGCAGGAGCTGCTCGCTACCGGGAGCCGCCTCGTGGAGATCCTCAAGCAGCCGCAATACCAGCCCTTGCCTGTCGAGAAGCAGGTCGTGGTGATCTACGCTGGTGTGAAGGGGTACGTGAGGGACTATCCGGTCGACGCGATATCGAAGTACCACGACGAACTGCTCCGGTTTCTCGAGTCGAACCATCCAGACGTCCTGGCGACCATTCGCGAGCGCAAGAAGCTCGACCCGGATGTCGAGGAACTCATGCGTCGCGCATTGGATGATTTCAGGGACGTGTTCACCCCCTAGTTGGAGGAGGCGATGGCAAGCGACCTGAAAGTCATCCGCAAACGAATAGCCAGTGTCAAGAACACACGCCAGATAACGCGTGCCATGAAGCTGGTTGCCGGGGCGAAGCTGAGGCGAGCCACAGAGGCCGCCATGGCCGCACGGCCGTACAACGAGAAGTTGAATGAGCTTCTGGCCGACCTGCTTTCTCGCACCGAGGACCGGTCGAACCCGCTCTTCAAGAAGCGTGCAACGGTTCGGCGGATCCGGATCGTTGCTTTCACTGCCGACAGGGGCTTGTGCGGAAGCTACAATGCGAACGTCGCGAAGTTTGTCGACACCATGGTGGCGGAGCAGGATGGATGTGAAGTCGAAATCGTCGCGGTTGGAAAGAAAATCGCCGATCACGCACGGCGCAAGCAATACGCGATCAAGGAGAGGCTAACCGAGATATCGCCCCGTGACGTGGAGATCCATGCTCGAGAGCTTGCCATGGCTGCTGTTCGGGACTTCGAGAGAGGTGCAGTCGATGAGGTGCACCTTGTCTATCAGCGTTTCAAGTCCGCAATCTCTCAGGTAGTCGTCCGTGACCTCCTGCTGCCCCTCGTCGTTCCGGAGAGCGCGACGGATGCCCAGGCTGTTTCGACCCTGGTGGACTTCATCTACGAGCCGTCGCAATCGCAGGTGATCGATGCATTGCTTCCCCAGGTGGTCGCCAACCGTGTGATGACAGCGTTTCTCGAGGCGACCGCGAGCGAACATGCTGCGCGGATGACCGCCATGGACAACGCGACGAGGAACGCCAGCGACTTGATCGACCAGTTGACTCTCGAGGCCAACAAGGCACGGCAGGCCGCCATTACGAAGGAACTCGTCGAAATCGTTTCGGGTGCAGAAGCACTCTGACCCTCTCTGAACGTACACTTTGGAAGGAGCCTGTGACCATGGACATGAACATCGGCCGGATTACACAGGTGATCGGTCCTGTGGTGGACATACAGTTTGAGCCGGACAAGCTACCCAACATATACAACGCGATCAAGATCACGAATCCAGCGATCTCGGATAGCAAGTGGAACCTGATCGTGGAGACTGCGCTTCACCTGGGCGAGAACACCGTGCGATGCGTCGCCATGGACACGACGGATGGATTGAGCCGGGGAATGGAGGCCTGGGATACCGGTGAACCCATCACTGTGCCGGTCGGACGGGAGACGCTGGGCCGTATCCTGAACGTGGTCGGCGAGCCGGTGGATGAACTCGGTCCGGTCAACACCGCGTTGCGCTTGCCCATTCACCGCCCTCCCCCGAGGTTCGTCGACCAGGACGTTTCGGTCGAGGCGTTCGAGACTGGGATCAAAGTGATCGACCTGTTGGAACCCTACACTCGAGGCGGCAAGGTCGGGCTGTTCGGCGGAGCGGGGGTCGGCAAGACCGTCATCATCATGGAACTGATCCACAACGTTGCCTTGAAGCATGGCGGCTTCTCCGTGTTCGCGGGTGTCGGGGAGCGTACGCGCGAGGGCAATGACCTTTGGGCCGAGATGACCCAGAGCAAGGTGATCACGCCAGGCGACCCGGAGAATTCGAGGGCGGCCCTGGTATATGGCCAGATGAACGAACCTCCGGGCGCTCGAGCCCGGGTCGGCCTGTCGGCGCTGACTGTGGCAGAGTATTTCCGGGACGAAGAGGGGCAGGACGTCTTGCTGTTCATCGACAACATCTTCAGGTTCACCCAGGCCGGTTCCGAGGTTTCCGCCTTGCTGGGCCGGATGCCGAGTGCGGTCGGATATCAACCGACCCTGGGTACCGAGATGGGCGAGCTGCAAGAGCGTATCACGTCCACGACGAAGGGATCGATCACTTCCGTGCAGGCCGTGTACGTCCCGGCGGACGACCTGACCGACCCGGCGCCCGCCACCACTTTCGCTCACCTTGACGCAACGACCGTGCTTTCGCGCCAGATCGCCGAGTTGGGTATCTATCCCGCCGTCGACCCGCTGGACTCCACATCCAGGATCCTCGATCCCCAGGTCGTGGGGGTGGAGCACTACAGCACGGCTCGCGAGGTTCAGCAGATCCTGCAACGCTACAAGGACTTGCAGGACATCATCGCCATCCTTGGCATGGACGAGTTGTCCGAGGAAGACAAGCTGACGGTGACCAGGGCGAGACGCCTTCAAAGGTTCATTTCGCAGCCGTTCTTCGTCGCCGAGGAATTTACCGGCAGACCGGGTGTCTATGTAGAGCTGAAAGACACCATCCGTGGATTCAAGGAGATCATTGCAGGGGAGCATGACGGCTTGCCTGAGCAGGCCTTCTGGATGGCGGGCACCATCGAGACAGTCGTCGAGAAAGCCAGGGAAATGGCAGGTGATTGACGCGCGGAGTTGCGATGAATGATACGTTTCGGGTTGAGTTGATAACGCCCAACGCCGTGATCGCACAGGCCGACGCCACGGCCCTCGTCGCCGTCGGAGAATTCGGCCAGTTCGGCGTCCTTCCTGGCCATACCGAGTACCTGAGCGTGCTCAGGCCTGGAGAACTGCGGCTTCACGTCGCCGGTCGAATCGAACGCTATGTCGTCGGCCGGGGGTTTGCTGAAGTGGGGCCGAAGAGTGTTTCGATCCTGGGGGATACGATTGAGAGAGTGGAATCGCTCGACGCAGAGTCCATCAGACAGGAACTCGAGACCAATGAGGAGCGACTCAAGAGCGAAGACCCTCTGGGTGACGAGTATTCCCGGTTGTTGGACCGCGTGGAGCGAAATCGTGCCAGGCTTGCCGCCATCGAGGGGGAGGCCTCCTAGGAGAATGGCGCACCCGGTCGGCCGGCAAGCCTGACGGACTCGCGATGCTTTCGTTCCCTCGTGCCACACACAGGCGTTACAATCTCGCCGCTGGTGCCCGGGCGCCCTGCGGAGTGATGGAGGAATGGTAGTCGTGAAGAAAAAACGAGCAAGCCGTCGTCGGAAATGCAGCAGGCGCAACGCCGCTCTTGCCGCAAAGCACAGGAAAGCGCGCTACAGGGTCGCGGGTCGGCTGCGCAAGAAGAGGAACGGCAGGTTGGGCTTCTGACCCGGACTGGCTTTGACTTTGCCCCCGGGGCCGCTCCTCTCAGCTCTGGGAGACAAGGCGCGGATCGGCTCGCCGCAGCCAGCACCCCGTTCGAGCCGGGCGACCTTGGGTGGCGCGGATCCGCGCATCGAGAGCGAGATCTGCCATGGGAGTCGGCCGGTGGATGCAGCCCGACTACTACCTGGACAACTTCTTTCTTGTGCTCGACACCGTCGTCGAGCGGGACGAGCACCTCTTCGACGCCTCCGAACTTGACCTCTTCTACCGGTTGCACGCCCTTCCATCACCTGAACTGCGATTGATAGTCCGCCTGTTCAATCGACGTGGACCCTACTTTCGCGTCGACCGGTTGCAGTACCCGGAGATCCCTTCCGCGAGGGATACCGTGGCTTCGCTGGAAGCCCGGGGGCTTGTGAGATGGTATCGTGCTGTGGGGTCGTCGGAGCATGTCGAGCCCCAGGTGGAATGCCGCCGCCTCGACCTGGAGGCTGCATTGCGGGCCTACACGCTTGTCGAGTTGCGGGCGGTGTCCCGGCAGTTCGAGCTTGACCCTGCGCCTCGCCGGAACCTCCTTGGTGCGCTCCTGAAGATCGACCCAGGTCGCCTTGCGGACCACCTGCTGGAGATCGGTGACTTGGTGGAAATCGTGCACAGGCCGTTGTTGGAGCGGGTGCAACTCCTGTTCTTTCTCAACAGTCGCCAGGACGTTTCCACGCTTGTCACGTCGCACCTTGCCTTGGTTCGGTTTCCTGCTTATCGCGTGTGGAGAACGCGACCGGTGTTCCCCGACAGGGGAGCGTTCGAGGAATTCCTCGAAGCAGGGGCGGAGCGGGAAGCATTGCAGAATGCGAGAATCGGAAAGGACATGGAGCTTGCCGAGCGGGTGGGAGGTCGAGCGTTCGAGGCGTTTCTCGATTCCTGTCCCTCAGCCTCCGGATTCCTGGAACGGTTCGACGCTCGTTTCGTGCGAGCCGGCACTGCGATGGAGTACGCGAGGATTGCCGAATCTCGTTGTGGGCCCGCGGAGGCCGCCCGGGTCTATGCGGCGTTGCTGGATGCCGGGCTCCCGGAGCGGTACCGGGGCCGTGCGAGGGTCCGCTATGCATTGAACTTGCAGAAAGCGGGGGATCTGGTGGGGGCGCTCGCAGCATGTTCGGATGGGTTGGCTGACCCGGCCGTGAGAGAGGGCGAGTGCGTGGAATTGCAGCAGAGGAGGAAGCGCCTGCTTGCTGCCGTCTCGAGGGCTCGCCGGGGGGGTGAGGCAGGTGAGACGGGTGTCGCGTGCCTGATGGATGGGGCCGTTCCAGCGGAAGGACACGATCTCGACGCCAAGGGACGGGCGGCCCCTGTCAGGGAGGTCGTGGTCCGCCGGCCGGTGGCGTGTCGAGGACCCGCGCGTCGATTGCTCTTCACCGATGCCGGCGGCAACGTCGTGTCGGTCGAATCGGTGGCGTTGGCGGCGTACAGAGCGGCGGGTCTGGACGGGGTGTCGACCGAGAACACCTTCTTCACGACCCTGTTCGGCATCCTGTTTTGGGACATACTGTTTTCTGCGGTTCCGGATGTCTTCCAGGCGCCCTACCAGGATGCCCCGCTGGATCTGGGCACGGAAGCTTTCTACTCCGCGAGGCGTGAGGCCATCCGCGAGCGCGTTGAAGAACTGAAGCATGCAGGCCTGGAAGTGCTGCGAGAGCACTACACCCGCTACCGGGGGATGTCTGCTCGAGGCGTTGCCTGGGACGCCTATTCCCTGGATCAGTTGGCGGAGGGCATGCGTCGCCTTGGAGGAGCAAGCGTGGCCGCAATCCTCGATCATCTTGCCCGTGACTATGCGTCTCGACGTCGAGGGATGCCCGATTTGTTGGTCTGGTCGGGTGGTCCCGGCGAAGCCGGAGACACAGGACAGGCGGAAGATCGGCGTGCAGGAGCTTACTGGGGCGATACCGAGTATGAACCGCTGGCGGACGTGTGGTTCGTGGAAGTGAAGAGCCGTCGAGATCGGCTTGGACCGCACCAGCGTGCCTGGATCCGGACGCTGGATGCACTCGGGCTGAAAGTGGAGGTGTGCCGTGTACTTGGTCCGGAGGACGGCGCGGTGGAAGATTGCCGTCCCCGCAAGGTTTCTCGCGGGGGATGAGCCCCTTGTCGTGGCCGGTGGCGAAACGTGCCTGCGCGAGAAGGGAACAAAGTCGTGGGGGGCTAACGCTGGCGGGTCCCCGTCTTCGAACGGTATAGTTGATCCAGGGAAGCTGTCGGCCGTTCGACAAGCTGTCTGTCCAGGAGGCGCAGTGGCGATTGGGCAGAGGATGATGCACACACGGATTCCACAGGCTGGGAGGCACCATGAAAAGGATCCCCATGCTCGGTGTTGCATTTGTCCTGTTGATACCGGGGGATAGCGCGCAGGCGTTCATGGAGGAGGGGTTCAACGGGGAGCCCATTGTTCGGAGCGGTTATACCAGGTGTCGCACACCGGGAGGGCTCCTCGAGGCGGAATACTACGGCTGCAATCCGTGGCCTGACCATGACGCCAACTACTCATTTCGCGAGCGCGAAGACCAGGAGAAGAGTTCCGTTCACTACAACGCGACAGCGGCTCTGGCGATGGCTGCCGGCTTCCACCCGTGCGCCGCATATATCGTGGCCCTGTTCGACCAGGCAACGGATGTCGCGACAGAGAACGACGCCCTGTTCTGGGCTCCGTTCCCCCCGGGAGTGGACTTGGAGACGTGCGAAGCGCTGTTCGCTGCGGAGCACGTGACACCGGCCGCGGGATTGCTGAGGCAGGGCGCCTACGTCGCACCGGATTTCACGTTTCGAGGCAGCAGCGGCGAAACCAACGAGATTGCCCGTGAGTGCATGACGTTCCACTTCAACCCAGGATTGGACAGCTTCTTGACCGAGCGCCCGAGCGTAACATGTGATCCCGAGAACGAGTGGGATCCCCTGCCCTACATCGATCATGACATCGTGCTGTTGGCAGACCTCTATGTGTGGGCGAGTTCCGAAGTCAACCCGCTGAATGCCTGTCCCTACGGGGGACCGATCGCGAACTACGATCCGGAGGAAGATGTGGGCCCCGGCACCCTGGGCTCATTCGGCGTGTTCCTGCATGCCTACCAGGACGCCTTTTCTCACAGGGATATGATTGACAGGGGGTTGTTGATACACACAAAGGGGAACCTCAACACGCACAACATTCAAGGGTTCGTCACAGGGCATTTCGCCGGCGAATTCGGCCTGGATGAGAATGGCGTCCTTGGGTCTGGGATCGATGGCGATCTCGTCCGCGTGACAACGCCTGCCGGTGAGTTCGCAGTCTGGCTGCATTCCCGGGACACCTACGATGCCTTGGTTTCGTCGTACCAGAGAATGGTCGAGTGGCTCTACGATCCAGACGCCCCGGAACGTGTGGCGCTGTTCGGGCAGCCGGGGGCCAGAATTTGTTCCATGGACGAAATGGAACTTTTCGTCTACGATTTTGCGAGTATCCCGAACTATGTCCCTGATGAGGGCGAACGTTCCGGGGCGAAGGTCCGGTCTGACATGGCGGACAGCCTGTTCGGGTCCGGCGATTGTACCTGGCGCGTGGCACCATGACAGGTGGACGGGGAGAGATCCCTCGAGCAGCCCCTCGTCAGCGCTCGTCCCTTGGCCTTCTCTCGCAACCTCGATAATCACATGAACGAACTAAAATCCTTCATCGATGCCGCGAATCGCATCATCTGGGCGACTCCGGCAGCCATGCCGGCCTTGGTTGTCCTCCTCGTGGGCACGGGGCTGTTTCTGACGATTCGTTTTCGCCTGATCCAGGTCTTCGCTTTCAAGCACGCCATGGAGGTCATTGCCGGCTGGTACGACAACCCTCATGACGAGGGTGAGATATCGCACTTCCAGGCGTTGACGAGTGCGCTGAGTGCGACGATAGGCATTGGGAATATCGCAGGTGTGGCCACCGCGATTCACTACGGGGGTCCGGGTGCCCTCTTCTGGATGTGGGTGACTGCGGTCGTGGGTATGGCCACCAAGTTCGCCGAGTGCACGCTATCCCACCATTTCAGAGAGGTTGCTTCCGATGGCACCGCTTCCGGCGGCCCCATGTACTACATCGAGAAGGGGTTGGGCAGAAGGTGGAAATGGCTGGCAGTGCTGTTCGCCGTATGCACGGTGATAAGTTCCTTTGGCACGGGTAACTCCGTTCAGTCCTTCACTGTGGCCGATTCGATGCGGGCAGACTTTGGAATTCCGAACTGGTTGACGGGTTTGGTGCTGGCATCGGTCGTGGCCCTCGTCGTCGTGGGTGGCATACGCCGCATTGGTCAGGTGACTTCGCGACTGGTTCCTTTCATGTTCCTTGCCTATGTCGGTGGGGCGCTCGTGGTTTTGGCCGCCCATCTCGATCGACTCCCGGAGACGTTCGGGACAATCCTGGCGCACGCGTTCACCCCTTCAGGGGCGATTGGAGGCGCCGCTGGGACAACCGTGATGTTCACACTCACCTGGGGCGTGAAGCGTGGTCTGTTCTCGAATGAGGCCGGCCAGGGGAGTGCCCCGATCGCCCACGCGGCAGCTCGTACCACCGAGTCGGTGCGGGAAGGCGTGGTGGCCATGGTGGGGCCCTTTGTCGACACGCTCCTGGTGTGTACACTGACGGGTCTGGTCATCGTTGTAACCGGAGCATGGCATTCGAGGGTCGATGACGCTGTGACGCTCGGGCCGGGGAGCGGTGTCACGGTCGTATCGGGCACGCTCGATGTGGTCGGGGTGGACGGCAAGATCGACGAATCGATGCTGTTCAGTGGAAGCGTGGAGATCGTTGGCGGAAGGCCGAAAGGCGTCGCGTTGGTGCGGAATCATAGCCTGGTCGTCGATCCGGTTTTGAAAGTGGCGTCAGCCCTGATGGAGGGGAGGCTGATCGTGGAGGAAGGCAGTGTCCAGGGTGCCACCATCGGCGGGCGCTCAGTGGAGCGCGTGATCCTCGAAGGCCAGATGGTACAGAACGGGTCACCCTTGACTGCTCTTGCTTTTCGTCTGGGCCTCGGTCACTGGGGCGGCTACATCGTCACTTTCGGGGTGCTGCTGTTCGCCGTGTCCACGGCGATAAGTTGGTCGTACTATGGAGACCGGGCGATAAGGTATCTTCTGGGTCCTCGAGCCGTTGTGCCCTACCGCCTGTGCTACATCGGAGTGTACTTCGTCGCTGCGCTGTTCCCGCTCGAGGTCGTGTGGGGTTTCGGGGATGCCGCGCTCGGCCTGATGGCGATTCCGAACCTCGTCGCGCTGTTCGCTCTCAGCGGCGTTGTCGTCCGTCTGTCGAGGGAGTATTTCGCGCGCACACATCGGCGGATCCGCCGGTGACCCGGCTGCTGGCGGCACCGCAGGGGAGCGGCCGGACGTTGGAGGTAAGGTTGGGTCAAGGCGTCCTCGTTCCCGTTTTGTTCGTGCGTCCTGGGGCACGGCTTCCCGAGAGGAAATCGACGGGAGCGGCGGGGATGGACCTCGTCGCATGCCTGGACGAACCTGTCGTCCTTGAGCCGGGATCCAGGGCATTGATTCCAACAGGTGTCGCCATTGCGCTGCCGGCTGGTTTCGAGGCGCAGGTGCGTCCCAGGAGTGGTCTCGCGCTGGAGCATGGCGTGACACTGTTGAACGCGCCCGGAACCGTGGACAGCGACTACCGGGGCGAATTGAAGGTGCTGCTTGTGAACCTGGGCCAGCGTTGCTATGAGATTCGAGGAGGGGACCGTATCGCACAGCTCGTGGTGGCCCCGGTATCGCGGGTCGAATGGTGCTTGGAGGAAACGTTGCCGCCGTCTTCCAGGGGGGGCGGAGGATTCGGCCACACGGGTCGCTGAGGCCGCTGGCGATTGTCGGGCTCGATCGCGAACCACCGTGCACTGTGGCTTTCCGCATCAGTCCAGACACTTGGGAGCGCATGGAGGACCATGTAGCGAATGAGAGGCGCGGAGTCTGATATCGTTGTGTACCCGCTCGGGAGCGGGAGCAAGGGCAACAGCGTTTTCGTCGGAACCCCTTCGGGAGGGGTCTTGATCGACGCGGGTTTCTCCTTCCGTAGCACGTTGCAACGCCTCGCCGAAGCGCGGATTTCGCCCGACCGTGTTCAGGCCATCCTGGTGACGCACGAGCACCGGGACCACGTCGCCGGGCTCGGCCCGGTCGCTCGAGGCCTTGGGGTGCCGGTGTACTTGACGGATGGAACCTGTCATAGGTTGGAGGAGAAAGACCAGGTCCGGAAGTTGCCCGGGACCGTCCGGATCGTGGCCGGGGAGCCGTTCCACGTCGCCGGAATCCGTGTCGAACCCCTGCCGGTGCCGCATGACGCAGCAGAGCCGGTCGCTTTTGTCATGGAGTGGGGAGGCCGGCGTTGGGCGATTGTGACCGACTTCGGATACCCGACGACGTTGCTGGAAGAAAGCCTTCGAGGATGCGATGTTGTGCTTCTCGAAGCCAATCACGACGAAGAGATGCTGGTGAACGGCCCTTATCCGTGGCCCGTGAAGACGAGGATTCGGGGGCGGTTCGGTCACCTGTCGAATGTACAGAGTGCGTCTCTCCTCGAGCGCATCGTGCAGCCCGGCCTGTTGGGACTGGTGTTGATGCATCTCAGCGAGACCAACAATCGGCCGGAGCTTCCCTATGCACTCTGCCGGCGGACGTTGGACGGTCTGGGCGCGGGCGACGTGCCTCTGTGGGTCGCGTCTCAGGAGCGCCCGCTGGTGGAATTGAGCTTTGATGGCGACTGAAGACTACGGGTCAGTGTCCTCGTGATCGACTCCCCAGCAGACGTGTTCTCCTCCCGTATGGGGGTGGACTGGCGAGCGCTGGAGCCATCTGGGCAGGAGGTTCGCTGGCGAGCGATCGCGGGCGGCGGTTCCCTTGAGAAAGGAACCACTTAAGGACCGTCGGCGGCGATCGTGTGCTGCCGTGGAACCGGCGCCGAGTCGAACGGTGGGACCGGCGCGGACCAGGGAGTCCCTCCTTGGGAGGGTCCAGGGTTACGCAACAATGACAGCCTGTTTCGTGGCGCTGTGGACAGGAAGGCTGGCCATTCCACATCAGGCGGTCGCGGAGTCGCTGACCGTAGAGAGGTCCCCGGCCCCAAACGCCCGTGCGGGCGTTCAGGGCGAGCTTGGATTTATGCCATTGTAGATAAATTCAGCGGTGATATAATACATTTCGAGGCAAGTTACGCTATGTTGGCGGCATGGCTGGCCCACAGCAGGCAAGGGACTCGTGTCGATTCCGAGAGACCAGAATCGTACGATAGTCGATAACAGCCGCCCTCCCCGGGTGCCAGGAAGCATGAAGCGAGAGAAGCGAGATATCGCCTTCAGTCTACTGTTCGTCGTGCTGGCTGGCTCGGTCGTCGCCTATTACATCTTTCTGAGGATTCCGTTCGAGTACCAGGTCATCTCTTCGATTGTGCTGCTGGTCGCGACGACCGGATTGGCAAGATACCGGCCTGACTTGAGACTGTTTATCGTTCTCATCAGTTCGACGGTCTCCTTGCGCTACATCGTATGGCGGGCAACACACACGCTGACATTCTACACGCTGGCGGACACCGTTCTGGGCATGACGCTCTTTCTCGCGGAGTGCTACGGCATCCTCATTCTGCTGTTGGGGTACTTTCAGACGGTAGAGGAGTATCGGAGGGCGCCCGAGCCTCTTCCCTCGGACCCCGAGCGGCTGCCCTGGGTGGACGTGTTCATTCCTACCTACAATGAGCCGGTCGCGGTACTCCGTCGTACTGCCATCGGCGCGATGGCTATGGACTATCCCAGGAAGAGAGTCTATATGCTCGACGATGGCCGGCGGGACGAAATCCGGCGCCTCGCGGAGGAACTCGGGTGTGGCTACATGACTCGAGGGGACAACCGGCACGCAAAGGCGGGCAATATCAATGCCGCCCTTGCGCGCACCCGCGGAGAGTTCGTCGCCGTGTTCGACGCGGACCATGTTCCCGTGCGCAGTTTCCTGCAAATGACCGTCGGCTTCATGTTGAAAGACCCCCGCGTCGCCCTCGTTCAGACGCCGCACCATTTCTTCAATCCGGACCCTTTCCAGAGGAACCTGCTCGTGCAGGGCGTGGTTCCCGCCGAGCAGGAGCTGTTCTATCACATCATCCTGGTCGGCAACGACTTTTGGAACTCGGCGTTCTTTTGCGGTTCGTGCGCCTTGCTCAGGAGAAGTGCGTTGATGGAGGTTGGGGGAATTGCGCACGAAACCATTACGGAGGACGCACATACCGCCCTGAAGCTGCATGCAAGGGGGTGGCATTCGGCCTATCTCGCTGTCCCACAAGCTGCAGGTCTGGCGACGGAGCGCTACGCCTTTCACGTGCGCCAGCGCATGCGGTGGGCACAGGGGATGGTCCAGATTCTCAGGCTCGACAACCCCTTGTGGAAGCGCGGGTTGACACTGCCTCAGCGTCTGAACTACTTCAACGCCATGATCCACTTCCTCTTCGGTATCCCGCGGCTCGTCTATGTCCTCGCACCGCTGACCTACTTGCTCTTCGGCGCCAGACCCTTGCGGGGGGACCCCTGGGAGATCCTGGCCTATGCCCTCCCCCATGTCGCGTTGGCCACGGTCGCCACGTCCCTGGTCTACAGGGGATTTCGGCACGCGTTTTGGGCCGAAGTCTATGAAACAGCCATCGCCTGGCAGACTTCGGTCGTCACGACGTTGACACTGGTGTTCCCTCGCAAGGCCACCTTCAAGGTCACGACCAAGGGGGAAGGGTTGTTGGACCGTCCCGAATTCGACTGGAGGAATGCGCGACCAAACCTCGTGTTGTTGGGCCTGACTGTGCTCGGGTTGCTGGTGGCCCCGGTGCGATATATCTATGCGCCGATGGAGGGGGGAACGATCCTGCTCAATTCGATGTGGACGCTGCTGAACCTGGTGATCCTGTGTGCCGCGGTGCTTGTCGCCCTGGAGCAGAAGCAGGTGCGGCGGGCATATCGTATCGCACGGGGGTTGCAGGGCGCTGCCCGTCTCAAGGATGGACGAACCATCCCGATCACGACCGAAGACATATCGGAACTGGGGTGTCGGTTCAGGGTGCGAGGCGTGGTCGGTGACACGGAGATCGAGAGGGTTCGCCTGTTCGGCAGCCACGGTCTTTCCCTGGACGTGGCTGTTGATGTCGTGTACCGAAAGGTTGTCGGGGAAAACAGCGTAGTCGGAGCCGTGTTCTCCGGCGTGTCGGACGCCGACATGATGACGTTGATCCAGTTGATCTATAGTGCCGCTGATAGTTGGATCGACTTCGAATCACCAGAGGACTCCGGACTGCGCGGGATACTCGAAGTCGTGTCGACACCCTTTCGTGTCATGAGCTTCTTCTTGGGGATTGGGCGGCGGCCCGGTCATCCCGTAGCGGACTCGGGGTGACGATCGGTAACTGGCGGTGACGGGCAAGGCGTCTCGCCGGGGAGTTCGAGGAGTGATGATTCATTGCCCCGCCTGCTTCAAGCTGATAGGTGACGGCGCCTCCCGGTGTTCTCGTTGTGGCTGGGTCGTTCCCCCTGCGGCCGCGAAGGGAGAGGAGGAGCCTCACCGGTCGGGGCATGGGGTGGCGGCCAGCGGAGTGGAGGGCCAAGCGAGAGTCCATGTCGCACTCAAGTGGGTGCAGGGTATCCTGATCACCTTGCTCTTGGTTGTTGCAGCGACCGCGCTCACGCACAAATTGGTGACCGAGAATCGAGCCGCCCAGGCGTCGTGGCGGGTTCAATCCCAACTTGGGGGATGGCTGGTCGCTCGGGAGAACGTCCTGAACGAAGCGCTGAGTGAACTCGAGCGACTGTATGCGGAGCTTTTGGACCCTGCTTCGTGGCATCAGGACCCGGCGCGGGTTGAGGCTTTCCGTGCCGATTGGCGCCGGCGTCTGAACCGGGTCAAGGCGACCTATCAATTGACCGGGCAGGCGCGGTTCGGCGACATGAATGTGAGGGCGGAGGAGGCGCTTCACAACCTCGTGCTGTACCTCTCGTCGCTGGAAAGAGGACTCGATGGGCGGCAACAGGATGCACAGCTCGAACTCGAGAAATCGATCAGGAGAGCGTTTCGTGAGGCTCGATTGGTGCTCGAACAAGGTGTGACCAGCACGATGCCGGCCGGCCAGACGACGTCGCATTGGAAGCGTCGGGCAATGGAATGGCCAAGGGATTGAGGGGTGAAACCGATGACCATGGCTTTGGGGCGGTATCCTGGGCTTCAGTCCAGCGGTCGCCAGTGGAAATCCTTGAACGTGTTGGCGCCGGCGTCTGGCGCCCGGCTGTGGTGCTTGGCGATGTGCGCGTTGTCGTGCCACTTGGGGTTGGCGACCGAAGCAACGTCCGGCCTGTGGTGGGAAGGCGCTGACGCACCGCGGGACGCGGACTCCGGTCTTGTTGTGCAGGGCTGGGGGGACCTGGCTTGCTTCGAAGACGGCGACACGAAGCCGGTGCACGCCCTGGACGCTGTTTTCGAAAATGACCTTTTCGTGCAGACGGACCTGGTGTTGCCCGGAATCTCCAGCGTTCAGACGATCACCTTCACACGGCCCCGCCTCTGGGAACTCGAGGAGGGGAGCGAGATTCGGCTCTTGGTGGAGCACTCGAGTTCGTTGATCCCCGAACGTTCGCACCTCACCGTGTATGTGAACGAAATCAACTTGAGTTCGATCCGGTTGGACCGCTCCAACGCGTCATCGACGGAGTTCCGCATTCCGCTGCCGGTGTCGGCCTTGAAGGACTTCAACGTCCTGAAGTTGGCTGTCGCCCAGCACTACACCGATGACTGCGAAGACCCGTTCGACCCATCCTTGTGGACGAAGGTCTCGAGGCGATCGAAGCTGCACTTCGCGTTTCGCTGCAAGCGGGTGAACCCTGACCTGGCGAAGTATCCGTTGCCCATCTTCGACCGCCAGGGCTACGGTCCAGCAGTGCTGAACTATGTGTTGCCACGGGAGCCAAGCAGGCAGACACTGGACGCTTTGGGCGTGATCACCGCTGCGCTGGGCAGGGAAGTCTCATACGGCCACCTGGCCATCGGCCAGCCGGTCGAAAGACTCGAAGATGCCCGCGGCAACCTCGTCTTGGTGGGTACCGTTCAGGAAAACCCCGAAATAGCAAGGCTGTTGGGGACCGAGGTCGATCTGGCGCAGGCTGGCGAAGGTATCGTCGCACTTCTCGCAAACCCTTACAACCCTTATGCCGCAGCTCTCGTGCTGAGCGGACGAGACCCCACCGGCGTCTTGTTGGCCGCGCGTACCCTGGCCAGCACCAGGCGGCACGAGGTGCTCTCCGGGAGCGTCTCTGTGGTCAACCTGGAGATTGATCTGCCCGTATCCGAGCTTCGAGCAGGGCCCCGGCTGGTGCCGGCAGACCGGGACGAATTCACCCTTCAGGAGTTGGGAGAGAGTGACCGGACAGTCAGGGGGTTCTTCGCTTCTCCGGTTCGGATCGAGGTCCGGGCCTTGCCCGACATGCAGTTCTATGAGAGACGACAGACGCTGCACCTCCACTACAGCTATGGGGCCCAGTTGGAGGGTCGCCTTTCCACCCTGGAAGTCAGGTGGAACAATATCACTCTACAGTCCATCCCGTTGACCAATCCCGACGGCGAGAACGACGTCCGCACGGAGGTGAACATTCCCCAGGCAGTGATGGCGCCGTACAATGATGTTCAGTTCGTCTTCAACCTGTTCCCGAGAGGGTACGATGTCTGCACAACCAAGACGGATAGGCAGTTGTGGGGCACCTTGTTCGCCGACACGGGGTTTACATTGCCCCACTACTTCTGGACCCGGATGCCCGAATTGGGCCACCTGAAGTACGAGATGTATCCATTCGGTTTGTACCAGGATCTGTCTCAGACCGCCATTGTGCTTCCGGACCGTCCTGAAGTGACCGACATCTTGGCAGGCCTTGCGCTGGCCGCCGAACTCGGTCGCGCCACCGCCGCCGACAGGGTGGGGCTGACCCTTGCGCGGGCAGGTGAGTTGAGCGAAGCCGAAAAGAGGGACAAGCACCTGATTGTTATCGCTTCTCGCAGTCCGAACTCGCTCCTGGACACCCTTCGCGCGCAGCAGTTGCTGCACCTCGTGCCGGGTGAGAAGATCCTGAAAGACACCGGCGAGGACGTGTTGCGTGCGCGCGATCCGAACAATTTTGGAACATTGGAACAGATCCTGTCGCCGTTCGGAGGTAGTGAGAAAACGATTACCGTCGTGCAAGGACTGACCGAGGCCCACCTCAAAGATGCCATTCGGTTGATGACTGACATGCGTCTGAAGTCTCGTCTGTCGGGGAATATCGCCCTGGCAGCCGGAAACGGTCACCTGGTCTCGTTGGACCTGGGGGAAAGGGCCAACTTCGGGGACAAGCCGATGGCTGTCGAACTCCAGGAGCGAGGGCGTGACAACTACTGGCTGGTCATACTGCTCCTGTTCGTTGCCCTGTTTTTGATCTACCTTTGTTTGAGATACCTGCTCGATGTCTATCGACGACGTCATCACGAGGAGGACGATGGGCCCGGAGGAAGCGGGGGAAAGGCTGGCCCCCATGACCGTGCGGAGGTGGTGGAGCGCCATCCGCGGGTGGTGCTTCCAGGAAACGTGACGACCACGGAACTGGTTTCGGCAGCCGAATCGGAGCGTCCCGGCGGCCGGTCGCGAGAAACGGGGGGAGGCGCTGGCAACGGGGCCGGGAAATCGGGAGAGGGGGCCGGCGGCGGCCAGGGTGAGAGGCGGCCCCAACGGAGGCTCCCGCCGCGCCGGACGCCGGGTGACTGAGGTGACTGGTCAGTCGGGCATGCTTTGGTCGCCGGGCGGTCGCACCGTGCGTAGGAACTGGCGATACAGGTGGATACCGAACCATGTCCAGTTCTGTGCGTAGTAGTCGTTGGGATTGCCCCACAGGCCGTTATGGTATTGTGTGAGAAGCTTGGCTTTGTACACCCGCTGGGCTTCGACGGGATCGACAAGCGCGAGTGCGGGCAACCATGCGCCATACATGCCAATGTATTCGTGCGATACGAGAGGGATGCCATCTGCCGTGATCGTGGCGGGAATCTCTTTTCTGAGCACCCAGTAGCGGCGTAGCCAATCCATGCTCTCGAGGGCTTCCAGGGAGCGTGGGTCGCCGTGTTCCACGTAGTCGGCAGCCAGGTTCCAGAGCACGCGAAAAGCGTCGTATCCGAAGTCGCTCGAGCGGTCGAGAAGGTCAGTGGAAATCGTGAGGCGGCCGGTGTGCGGGTCGAGGAGGCACCAGTTGGTCGGGAGACCTGTCCGGGAGCGACAGGCCGCGAAAACCTCGTAGGAAGTGTCCACGAGAGTCATCCAAGGGTGCGCAGGGTCCGTTCGTGAGAACAGACGGTAGGCACTCGGGAGATAGTAGGATGGGTTGATTCGGATCGGCCCGGCAGTTTTGGGCCAGTCACCACCAAGCAGGTAGCGTCTTCCGGCAACCTCGAGCGACTGCCTGGTCCAGATGTCGTCAAGCAATGAGGCGATGCGCGCATGATAGTCGGCCTCAGGCCAGCGTTTGTCGGCTTCGATAAGGGCGAGGGCGATCCATTCGTCGGCGTCGGTGGCGGAAGTGCGGTCGTAGACCCCCCAGGAGCCATCGTCTCGGGGTCCCCATTTCCAGGCGTGCAGGTGGTCGGCACGGATGTTCGCGTTGAGATTGCTATCTGTCCAGTCGAGGATACGTTGGAACGTGGCGAAGTCGTCCATCCACACGGCTCTCAGCAACCCGTAGGCCTGTCCCTCGGACGTGGATACGCCGTTGTCGTTGAAGTCGATGACTCGACCGTCTTCCTGGACGAACCTCGTCTTGTAGGCGTCCCAGCTCGCGGCGAGTGCTGCGTGGATGGAGGCATCAGGGTCCGGTTGGGCTTCCGGGGTAGTCGCCGCCTCTGTCGCAGCGACGGACATTGTGTCGCATCCGGGTCGGGCCGGGGAAGCGGCCGCAATTGCAGCAAGTACCAGTCCAATATGGCCTTGCGAGGGCGCTCTGGGCATCATTCGAACCTCGAGCAATCAAGCAGAGGCACACCGTGTGTAAAGGCCTCCGGGCCGCCGTCGTCCGCGTCCGCTCGGTCCGGGAGCCAACAACGGTTCAGAGCAGTCATCGGCGAGGTTACATGAGTCGGAGACAATCGAGCAACCCCTTTCCGACAGTGGAGCGCGAGAGCCCTCGACAGCTTGCTGGCCTGCTCGTGCCTGCGGCCCTGCTGGCCATGGTCGCCGTGAGGCCGGTGGTTGCCGGGGACCCGGGCGTTGTGCGGGAGGTGGACGCATGCCAGCGGACCGGAGAAGCCGCGCCTGACAGTGCTCTCGATGCTGTCGCTTCGGCGCTCGAAGAAGGGGCGGTCGATACCGGCAGGCAGATGCTGAGGGCGCTTGCCCAATCCTATCCCAACGACATCCGCGTGACCTATGCCTTGGCGCGGGCGGAACAAGTGAAGGGCGACCGGCTTCGAGCGATTGCCGCAGCCAAGGCGAGCTACGCCCTCGACGCTTCTTGTCGTCCTGTGGTGCGGCTGCTGGGAGAATTGCTCGAGGCACAGGGAGACTTCCTTGGTGCAGCCGGCGTATATCAGCACGCGGTGGAACAATGGCCGGAGGAGCCTGAACTTCGCAGGCCTCTCTGTCGTGCTTGGGTGGCCGCCGGAAGGCTGGAAGCTGCGGATACGTGCCTGACAGAGCTTGTCAGCGCCCGCCCCGACGATGCCGGCGTGCTCGTGATGGCCGCCGAGGTGAAGGGATGGCTCGGCGCCGCCACGGACGCCGTGGCAGCATTCGAGCGCGCGATGGCTCTCGACCCGACCGTGATGAATGCTGAGCGCTGCCGGACATACGGCGACGCATTGAGGCTGTGCGGGAGGATGGGCGAGGCGATTGTGCAGTTCGACAAGGCACTGAAAATTGAACCTCGAGACCGCGTGGCCAGGTTGGGAAGGGCATACGCCTTGCTTTCGTCCGGCAGGGCCGACGAAGCAGTGACAGCCTTCCGCTCGGTGTTGGGTTTGGATCCCGAGGACGTTCCAGCTCGCTCCGGGCTCGCCAGGGCACTTCATGCTGCGGGGCGGGAGAAAGAGGCTATCACCGCTTACCAGGACGCACTCGAGCGTGCCCCGGGAGACGCCGATTTGAGGCGAGAGGCCGTGCAAATCACCGCTTCGGTGCCATCGGCGCGCCCCAGGGCGCTGAGCCTGCTGCAGCCGTTGCTGGAAAAACAGCCGCCAGCCGCGGAGGATCTGCTCCTGCAGGCCAGGATCCTGTCGTGGATACCGGAGAGGCGCGTGGAGGCGCTGGCCGTCCTGTCGCGCGTGCTGGTCTTGGAGCCACAATTCGAACAGGCATGGGACGTCGCCCGTGAAGTCGCGTTGTGGAGCGCTCCGGGGCCTGGACTCGAGGCCTGGTTGAACCGGCTGCATGCTCACTATCCTGACGACCATGCCATCAGTCGGCACCTGGCCGCGGTCCTGTCCATGACGCCCGAGCGGATACCGGAAGCCATGGCCATGCTGGAGAGGATTCTCGAGTCTGACCCGGGCGATGTGGACGCTGAACTCCTTCGGGCGGAACTCCTGTCCAGGCAGGGTTCGGAATCGGCGGGCGAGGCGGCGGCGGGCTTCCAGCGGGCTGCACGGCTGGCTCCGCGGGACCCGGCTGTCCAGGCGCGGGCGGGGAGAGGGTTGTTGGCGTTGGGAGACGCCGAAGCCGCGCTCGCCTGCTTCGTTCGTGGACACACCGTGGCCCCGGGAGACCTCGAGTGTCTCCTGGGACGCGTCGAGGCTCTCGTGGCGACGGATCACTATGAAGAGGCCGTCGTGCTGCTGACCGATAGCCTCGCTGCTGCCCGTTCTGCCGGGACAAGGGCTCGCCTGAGCCAAAGACTGGCGAGTATCCAGAATCGTCGCACGCGCCAGGAAGCCGAGCGGCTGGAGCGCTCGGGGCGGCTGGTCGAGGCGGAGGCATTATATCGAGCCCTGCTGAAAAAATCCCCAGAAGATGTGGTTACCTGGGTGGGGCTCGGTGCGCTGCAGAGCAGGCGAGGGGCTTTCGATGTGGCCTTGGGCTGTTTCCAGCAGGCGCTGGCGATCTCGAGAGACGACGTGGGTGCTCTACAGGGGGCGGCCGGTGCCTGCATCGCGCTCGGGCGCTACGATGACGCCGAACGAATGGTTCGGCGCGAACTGGAATTGGCCCCGACGCAGGAAGCGCGCCGCAGGTTGGAGCGTATCGAGCTGTTGAAACGTATCGAGGAAGCGCGCCGAATCGAGAGCGGGGGCGACAGGGATTCGGCCCTGGCGGTGTTGAGCGAACTCTACCTCGCCCATCCAGAGGACCCGGAAGTGAACCTCGCCTATGCAGAGGTGTTGGCCCGTGTGGGCCGGTTCGATGCCGCTGCCGAAGCCTATCTCCGCGTCACGTCTCTCGAGCCTGAAAACGTGGCGGCGTGGAACGGCGCGGCAGCCTGTCTCTGGAAGGCAGAACGGAAGGACGACGCGCGGCGTTGCCTGGCCGAGCTGAAAAGACTGAGCGACGAAGAAGGGATTCGCAGGGCGGATGCCCAACTCCTGGCGTGGGAGGTCGACGATGCAGAGCGCGAAAAGACCAGAAAAAACTGGCTCGCCGCCGCGGAACACTACCAGAGAGCCTATCGCATGGCGCCGGCGAGCGACTTCGTTCTGAAGGGCATAGGAGGCCTCTACTGGAGCAACGGACAGGTAGACCTGGCCAGCAAGTTCTACGTTCAAGCTGCCACCCTGTTTCCCGAGGACATCGAAGCTTCGGAACTGGCCGTCGAAACGCTCCTTGCCCGGGATCTCCCCGACGTCGCGATGGCCCTCGTCCAGTCGAACTTAGAGGTGAGCCGGCGTCCGGAATTCAAGGCGCTTCTCGAAAAGGTCAAGCTCGCAAGGGACCTTTCGGTGATAGAGGTCGCGTGGGAGCGGGGCGACCGGGCGCTGGCGGAAGCTCTTTCCGACCAGATCGAACGAGACCACCCCGATGACGTGGAGCCACGGCTGAGGTTGGCCCACCTGTTCGCGATGAACGGTCGTCACACTCAGGCGATCCGTTGGTACTACAAGGCGCTCGAACGCGACCCCGACCACGATACCGCCCTCCTGGGCCTGATCGCGAGCCTCCAGACGATGGGACGCTTCGTCGAGGCGGATGACCTGATTCGACAGGCCAGGACGCGGGAAGCCACAACAGGCCGGCCCATAGACGGCCTCGACCGGCTCGAGGCTGCCGGTCTCGCGGTCAAGGCGGAGATCCTCCAGCGACGAGGCATGCCGGCCCAGGCTCTCGATGCCTATGTCAGGGCCGTCGCTCTCGGTTTCCAGGAGCCGTGGCTCCTGCTGAACGTGGCCAGGCTCTATCTCTCCCACGACCAGCCTGCCGATGCCTTGCCCATCTACGACGCTGTGCTGCAGCAGCAACCAGACAGCCTCGATGCACTGCGGGGAAGGGCGTGGGCTCTTCTCGCCCTGGGGAGGCCCGACGAGATGGAGCGGGCCATCGACCGTCTCCAGGAACTCGCGCTCCCATCGGTCGAGGACCAGATCTTGCACGCTGAACTCACGAAACTCCGGGGGGACCTGGCAGGTGCCCTGGATATCTATCAGGATCTCTACCAGGCGGCACCAGGCGACGTGGGTGTCGTCAGGGGCATCGTCGGTTGCCACCTGGCCAGGAATGACGCAGAAGCGGCGTTGTCCGTGATGACAGGCATGTTGCCTGTCGTCATCGACGACCCCGTGTTGCTGTCGGCCGCCGCCACCGGCCTGTCGGCCTTGCGGCGAAGCGACCTGGCCGTCCCGGTTCTTCGCAGGCTAAGCAGGTACTGGCCGTCCCCTTCCACAACGGAGCAGCTCGACGCCGCCAAGCGCATGGCATACGTGGAAGCCGCAGAACAGAGCAAGGCCCGGCGTGACCTGTCTCGAGCCAGGCAGCTCTACGAGGAAGCGTTGGCGCGCTGGCCCGAACATCCAGACCTGTGGAAGGGGCTCGCAGGCGTGGAAGCCACGGCGCACCACAACGACCGTGCAGTGCGTTGCTACCGCAGGGCACTTGGGGCTGCCCCGGACGACCCTGTTGCCGTCGCCGGTCTCGCCTCTTCCCGCGCCGCCATGGGGGAGGTTCTGGCCGCCATCGACGAACTCAGGGAAGAGTGGAACGACGGCCATGAACCCGAAATTGGCCTTGCTCTCGCCGAACTTCTGGTCAGCCAGGGGCGATATGCCGAGGCCGAGAGAGTGGTATCGCGATTGGAGGAGGAACTCGGCACCTCGAAGGAAGAGAGAAGCGCACGGCTGGACCGTGGACCGGGTGGGCTCGCCCCAGAGACTGCACCCACGGTGGCAACCGCAGACCATTTCTTCGACCGGTGGCGTGACACGCCGAAGGGCCTTCCCGCGAAGACGGGGGCGCACGTTCCCGGAGAGCCGTTGCCGGCGTGGACGCCCCGGGTGAAGGAGAGAGCGGATGACGGTGCGGGCACGCTCTCTGCAGAAGCGGTGTCCACGAGCGGCCGGGTAATCCTTCCAGACATCGCCCCTGAGATACCCTTGCCCTCGAGATCCGGGCCGGCCGAAGCGTCGAACGCCGCCGGTACCGAGAAGCAGGCTGAGCCGACGGCGACCCGGCTGGACTTGAGACTTGTGGAACAACTGCTCACGGAACTCCAGACGGATCCCCAGGCTGTCGTTCGTAACGTCGAAAAAGACGAAGGGGGGACGTGGAGCGCTGGTGGCGGTTCACCGCCGGTTCTCCTGGGGACCGAAGGGAACGACCTGGCACCGAGCCAGCCTTCAGGTGTCGGCGAGGGGGGGACAGGAGGGAGAGACGAGGACGAACCGTTTGTGCCCGAGGTCGCCCTGGCGAACGGCGGGTCCGGGACGCGTCTCCCCATGGTGACCCCCTTGTCCCGACTGGAGTCTCTGCGAAAGCAGATCATCCGGCACCGGGCACCCCGTTTTCGGGTCGAGGGCTCTGTGGACACACGCTCGGGAGAGCCGGCGACCACGGAACGCTTTGCCGCCTTCGGAAATGTCCGAGCAAGATTCTACCCGACGCCATCGCTCTACTTCGAGCCGTTTGTCAGTCCCGGTGTGGTCTCGGACAGCGTACACAGCGCCCAGGGAGTCAGGCCGGGCCTGGCATTCGGGCTTCGCCCAGGCCGGTTCGGTCTCGACGGGGTTGTTGGGACGAGTGCGTTGGGCTTCCCGGGCGATGTCTACCCGGTGGGACGGGTGGGGCTGACTGTGGACCTGGCCAACAGAGTTGGCATTGCGCTCGACGGTGCGATCGAGCCCGTGACAGACACGTACCTTTCCTGGGTCGGCCGGTTCGAAGAGGCCTCCCAGTCGGTCGTCGGGAAGGTCTCCCGGAGCAGACTGGGTGGCACCTTGAACCTCGCTCTGGATGGAAGCACGAGCCTTTCCATGGGGGGAGACCTGGGTCGCTACGCGGGCAGCTTCGTGGAGGAGAACGCCTGGCGGAACGGGCGGCTGTCCCTGGACCATCGCGTGGCCACGGACACTCCAGGACAGGTGCGTGCCGGTATCAACGTGACCGCCTTCGGCTTCGAGAAGCAACTGGACGGCTTCTCTTTGCAGCCCGACCCCTACGAGCAGAAGATCGGTGGCTATTTCAGCCCCCGGCTGTTCATTGTGGCCAAAGCCCGAGGCGTCTATTCGCAGAGAGCACCAGTAGAGCGTTTCGGCTATCACCTGGCCCTGGAACTCGGCACGCAGTACACGGTCTGCAACGAGAGTGCCCTCTGCTCCCCGGGCCTGAAGCCCGCCTTTCTGTTCGAACTGGGCGCCTCTTATGCTCTGAGTCGTGGTCTCGAGTTCGGGGCAGCCTACCTGTTCGACAACGTAGGCGCCAACTATCGTCATCAGTTCGTGGAGATCCATCTCGAAAAACGGTTCGGCGGACAGTAGGGCACACGGGAGGACACCATGGTGTCGGAAAGCGATGAAACACGGTCGCGCGGAGGAGGGGACGGGGCAGCTTCGGTCGGGGAGCCATCCCTGGAACAGGTCGTTCGGAACGGTTGGCTTCTTCATGACGAACGCGCAGCAACAGTAGAATTGACGCTTGACTTCCTGGTTGGATTGTACGATTCCTTCGTATCACCGGAAAACGCGATGTACCAGGTTGGGATGGCATGGGGGCGCACGTTCGGCGCGAGAATGCAGGCTGAGGCGCAGAAATACAGGGGGTCGCTCACGGCGTTGCCCATGGAGGACCTGCTCATGATTCTGCAAGATGAACTCGTCCGGGGCAGATGGGGTCGTGTCGCCATGGACGCCGGCAGGCATGCGTCAAAGGGTCTCGTTCTAGCAACACTCATGGCCGGTCCCTTGGCAGCATTGCCGGAGGGCGTCTCCAACGGATTCGTTGTGTTGGTCGCCGGGTTTCTCGCCGGCGTCGTGGGACGCTGCACAGGTATGCCCCTTGAGGGTGTGGGCATGCGATTCGAGGAGGATCGGGTCGTTTTTGCTGAGATAGTCGTGGGACACGAAATGAGGATTGCGCGCATTCGCGAGCACCTCTCGCGAGGGAAGGACTGGGCGGAGGCCATTTCGGCGGGTTGACCAGCCCCCCCCCCACTGCAGCGAACAGAAGAGAAAACCGTGTTGCGGACGCATAATGGACCATTTCCAATCCGGGCCACTGGTCGACTTGGTGCCCCGGAAGCAGGACGCCCTGCTCCCGGCAGCAGACCGCAGGCGTGAAGGAGGTCGGTGTCTTGAGACATGATACGCCGGGAAGGGAAGCGGGCACACTCCCGTCTCGTGGTGTGGATGACATCAAGGCCGTTCTTCGGCGTTACGGCATATCGCGCTTCACGTACCACATCTGGACCCCGGGCACCCACGGCAGCCTGCGCAACGAAGGTGACGGGAAGATGACCGAGACCGGGGGCTCTGTGCTGGATTTCTTCACGGATCGTGGAGGAGAACGCACGGGAGATACCCCCAGCGGCGAAGCAGCACACCATGGCCCTGGACCCCAGGACGTTTCTCCTGGGGATTCTCTCGATCCGGGGAACAGATGGGCCGCGGCGATTTGTGCGCGTGAGGAAACAACGGACAGCCGAGTGGCGCCGGGCGTCACGGGCGTGCCCTGGGATCCGCCCGAAGACCTCGACGGCGCCCGGTTGCCCATTTTCGACTCCATGCACGTCCCCCCGGAGCTTGCCGGCGGATTGCGCCTGGACGAGCAACGACCGACCATCTCGGAGTTGGGCCCTGACGAGGAGGTTCCGCCGGAGCTGGCGGCCTGTGCGAGAGAAGAGGAAGGAGAGTCGGCCGAGGAGTTGGACGGTCGGTTGTCGGACGCGACGCGATGGGAGGCCCCTCTCGCTGGTGTGGCAAGGTCTTCCCGCGGACCGGGGCCCGAGAGGCAGGCGCCCGGTACGAGCGTGTTGGCGTACTTCTCGAGGGGAGCACAGGATGAGTGAAGCGCTTGACGGGGTGATTACGATCGTCTCCGGGTCGGGTGGCGTCGGGCGATCGACTCTGGCGCTGAACCTGGCCGCCGAGCGGGCGAGGGAGGGAGCGCGCGTTCTGTTGGTAGATCTGGCCCCGAATGGGGGTCTGTCGTTCCTGGCAGGCAAGGGGATCGCTCGAGCGCGCCGAGGCGTGTTCGGTGCCCTGGCGTCTTCCGGCGAACCCCTGGCGTTCGTTGTGGAAATGGACTATCCCGGGCTTGCCATTCTGCCAGCAGAGGACGTGGCGGCGGATGCGGCCGCTCTGCGCCCGGACCGGTTGGTTGCCTCACCAGCCTTGCCTCGTCTGGTAGCTGGCCTGAGGCAATGGTTTCAGACCGTGGTGATCGATGTCCCGGCCGGAACCGGCACTGTCGTGCGTGGGGTCCTGGCGGTATCCGACATCGTCCTGGCCTGTGTGGTCCCGGAACCGTTGCCTGTGCGCCTGCTCCCGAAAGTGCTTGAGGCGATCGCGGTTGTGCGGGCGAGTCGGGCCGGGTTGGCCTTCGCCGGTATCTGCTTGAACCGGGTCTCCGAAACCGCTCCATTCTTGGAGCAAGTTCTTGAAGAAATAGAACGTTCCTTCCCAAGGACTCTTCTCGACACGGCATTGCCCGATGACCCGTGGTTCATCGAAGCCGCCGCGCGATCCATGCCTCTACCCTTCTTGATGCCGGAAGCGACAGCCTCCAGGGCTGTCTCCCGCCTCGCGGCAGAATTGCGGTCCAGGTTGAGATGGGGAGAGCGGTGGACGGACGAGGCAGTATGAGTGCTTGATAGCGCCGGTTGGGCCGGGCTATAATCGGTGCGCTGCTTCGTACCATGTTGGGGATGTGGTTTGACGCTGGAGTGACCCAACGATGAAGAACGTGATCGGGATCGATCTGGGCACGACCAACAGTTGTGTCGCGATAATGGTAGACGGCCGGCCCAAGGTGATAGAGGACGAGAAGGGCTACAACATTCTGCCGTCCTATGTCGCGAGGAAAGGACCCAACAAGTTCGTCGTGGGACACGGTGCGAAGGCCCAGGCCATTTCCAATCCACGAAACACCCTTCGTGCCGTCAAGCGGCTTATTGGAAGGAAAGTCAACACGCCAGAGGTAGCCGAGGCAAGAAAGCGCATGGGGTTCGACATCATTGAAGGCCCCAACTACGACATTCTGTTGCGGATCGGAGATGCCACAATGACGCCCACCGAGGCGTCGTCGGTGTTGTTGAAATGCATCAAGGGTATCGCGGAGCGTTTCCTGGGTCACGAGGTGACGGAGGCCGTCATCACCTGTCCCGCCTATTTCACGAATGCTCAGCGCAAGGCAACGATCGAGGCAGGACAGAAGGCAGGTCTGAGGGTGCTTCGTCTCCTGAACGAGCCGACTGCTGCCGCGCTTGCCTATGGCTACAAGCGGGACCTGGAACGGAAGCTCTTGGTCTACGACCTCGGGGGCGGAACCTTCGATGTGTCGATTCTCGAGGTCGGTGACAACGTCTACGAGGTCCTTGCGACCAATGGTGATTCCTACCTCGGGGGAGAGGATTTCGACAACCGCATTGTCGATCACCTTGCCGCCGAGTTCAAGGAAAGGCACAACGTCGACTTGAGGGACGATGCCGTCGCGCTTCAGCGGCTGAAAGATGCCTCCGAGCGGGCCAAGATGGAACTCAGTTTCGTGGACAAGACACAGATCATGATACCGCACGCCTATGGAACGACCAATCTCCAGGCGGAACTGTCCCGAGACACGCTCGAGGCGTTGACCGAGGACCTGGTGCAGGGGACTTTCGACGTGGTCGCGCGGACGTTGGAGGAGGCCAACCTGTCGGTGTCGGAAGTCGACGAGTTCATCCTTGTCGGCGGCCAGACGAGGATGCCGCGGATCCAGGAGATGGTGAAGAGTTTCTTCGGGCGGCCACCTTGCAAGGGTGTGCACCCGGATGAAGCCGTGGCTATCGGGGCCTGTGTCCACGCCGAGGCGCTGACCGAGGACAAGGGAGATATCCTCCTCCTGGATGTCACGCCGTTCGCGCTGGGGATAGACAGCGCCGGCGACGTGTTCACCCAGATCGTGCCCAAGAACTCGACGATCCCGGTGGCGGAGAGCCGCACATTCACCACGGTCGTGGACAACCAGGAGAAGGTGAAGATTGTCGTTCGTCAGGGCGAGATCAAGCGGGCGTCCGAGAACAAGTTCCTGGGCGAGTTCGTGCTTACCGGCATTCGTCGCGCACCGAAGATGGAGCCGAAGATCGACGTGGTCTTTCGAATCGACTCCAACGGTATCCTGAACGTATCGGCAAAGGACCGGTTCACGGGAGAGAGGCAGTCCATTGTCATCAAGGACTACTTCGAGCGGGCGACCAACCCGGAACATGACGCCGCCCCGGTGGTGGTGCCGGACCCGGATGCGGAGGGCGCCGACTCCTTCGCGGTTCAGGCAGCCGGCGATGAAGGGAAAGAGGAGGATGCGGGACGGGCAGGGTTGTTGGGTCGTCTGGTCGGCGGTATCGGGAAGAGCGTCGGCAGGAGGCGGCGGGCCGCGAAGAAGGGCAAAGCCGAAGACAGCGCCCAGGAAGAAACGGCAATCGCCGAAGGTGATGGCGTCGTCGAGGAAAGCGTCATGGCTGTGTCACCCGTCTTGGAGGACGAGACATCGAGCCTGGAAGAGGATGTCGAACTGGAGACGGACGACGTGGGTGCTGGAGTCGCTGCCAGCGGGCCACCCCCCATTCCAGAAGGTGGCCAGCCCTCGTTCGACCCCTATGGCGTCGTCCCGATTGAGCAGGACTATTCGGTGGTCGAGCGGGACCTGCCCGCAGCCGAGGTGGAGCCCGTGGAGCAGCCTTCGCCGCTCGAGCCCCCGGACCAGGCATGGGATGAAGATCCGTTTGCCACCGGGAACGGAATGCCGGGGGGCCAGGCCTATGACGACCCCTTCGCTGTCGGCGACACCGAGGACGCGCTTGGGGGTGGCCAGGACCCGTTCGCCATGAGCGGCACGGAGGGAGATCCTTTTGGCAGCGAGTCCCCCGATGACTTGGCGATCCAGGAAAAGCCGACCGATCTCACCAAGCCGGCCATTCGTCCCGCGTCTCGCCCCGGGGCAAGCGAAAGCCCGCAGTCGCGGTCAAAGCCCCCACATGCACCGGTGGGACCGGCCCCTTCCCACCCCCAACCACAACCTCCTCCGGTGCCGGACGATGCCTCGTTGTCTCTCGACCACCTGTTCCAGGACGAACCCGAGAACGGCGGACAGGAACAGCCCCGGGAAATTCCCGCGGATGCCTCCGCGACGGACGCCAGCGAGGCCGCTTCGGTACCCGTTCGAGAGACTCCGCCGAAGCCGCAATCCGCCGAAGGTGGGATGGGGGAGGCCGGTGCGTTCGACGTGGTGGAGCGCGTGACCCAGGAGACCGGCCCTTCTCCTGCCCCCACGAAACCACCCTCCCTGGGCGATGACGTCTATCCGGTGGAACGTGCCCCCGCCTCCAGCTCTCTCGCTGACGCAGCAGCCGGAAGGGGGAAGCGGCCCGCCGCAGCCAGCAGAATGAACAGGGAGGGGGAAGGGGGGGAGACGGCCTTCCCGCAGGACCGTGCGGCAGGGGGGACGAAAAAGAGGAAGCCGGCGAGATTGAAGATCGCTTATCGTCGCGTGGACGCCTTCGTGCGCGAGTATGGAGAAAACTTGGCTCGAGGCGGTACGTTCATCAAGACGCCGAAACCCCTCGGCGAAGGCCGCGAGTGCATATTCGAATTGACGATTCCGGGACGTGACGTGCCGATCATGCTCAAGGGCGTTGTCGTCTGGTCGAGCAAGGGCAAGGAAACCCTCGAATCCGGGCAGGAGCGGGGGATGGCCATCCGGTACCTCTTCGACGACGGTACCGCGAAACGCCAGATCGAGCAACTCCTGGATGAACTCCGTATCGCCGGTTGATGACCGCCGGCCACCCTGCTCAAAATCTCCTACGAACCCTCCTTTTCCGTGACACTTGGAAGTCGGTCCAGGTGCTCGCGACGCAATGCCTGCAGCAGTGCCTGCTCCCCACGCTGGCTCCTGGGAGACGGCTGTCCGTGACCCTCCGGGGAGGCGTTCACCATCGTCCGGTGCAGGGAGTCCTGCCTTGGCTCGGGGGAGTCGAGAAGTTCTGCAGGCTGCGGCGCTGATTCCTTCGTGCCAAGGTCCGCACTGCCGTGCGCGTTCGTTGTTTCTCCGGGGACCGCCGGTGGCCTCGTCGCCGGCTCCTCGAGAGGCTGTGCCCACTCGCCCACACCCACCCCCGGATCCGGCGCGTCCCACTGTTCGAGGAACGCGCGCCGGATTTCGTCTCCCGGCGTGGGGATGGGGGGCAGATCCTCTCTCCCCTCGTTGGGCTCCGCGGCCATCTCGGTGGAATCCGTTTCCCGGTGGCGGTCCAGCACTTCGTACGGTGCCGCCATGGCAGCCTCGAGGCGTCTCCTTCGCGGGGGGATGGGATCAGCTTCTTCTCCGGCATCCAGCGGATCCGGGAAGGACGTCTCGCTCGAATCAGGGGCCTCTTCCTGAACAGCCGGAGCGGTCTCTCCGGCCATCGCGGGGGCCTGCTCCGTTGGGGAGGGCATGTCCAGGTCGTCCAAGACTTCCCCGCCCAGAACTCGAGCCTCTTCCATTGCCTGAACCGGTGCCGAGTGCTGGCGACCTTCCGCCGGGTCTTCCGTCTCGGTGTCCTGGGTCACGCCGGGCATCGGCGTGGCGGAGGGCACTGCCGTCTCGCCACTGTCCGATGCCTGTGCCATGCCGGCCGGTTTGCCAGGCTCTCCCCCGGACGAGATCGTGATTTCCTCCTCGGGATCCCCCTGGTCGTCCGTTCCATGCTCCGCTTGTGTCGATGTGGACTGGCTCGTTCTTTCCTCCACTGCTGCCAGCGAGCGGACCGATTCCAACGCGTCCAGTGAAGACTCATCTGGAAGAACCGCGCTCTCCGGAGCATCGAGCAAGACACCGGCGAGATCTTCCGGCGACGGCGGCTCAAGAGGCATGGAGTGTTCCTCGGCGTCCCTGGTGACCGCCCGGATACGGCGTCGATGGGCCAGGAACCGGCGCCGCATGAATGCCGCAAGTGGTGCAATCGGGAACCGTGCCAGCAACCTTTCCTCTGGAACGATAGGGATGCGGCTGCACAGCGCGATCGGCACGCGATACTGGTTCTCGACATCGACCTTGTCGAGTTGAAAAGTGGGCAGCCTGCGGCGATCGCGGCCCACAAATACGCACAGTTCGATGGATTCTTCCAAGAATTCGACGTGCGGGAAGTGTGTGTTGAGGATTGACGCGATCTCCTGTTCCGTCATCCCTGACACCGCCTCCAGCGACGCGCCGACATGACCGCCTCGAGGCAAGGTTAGCACCAGCAACCCCTCGTCGTGAAGGACCCGCGACATTTCGGTCAGGATGCCTGGCAGCTCCGTGGCCGCTGTTTTCGCGAGGTGGCCAAGGATGATGTCGAACGATCCGGCAGGCAAACCGGTGGCAGAAAGTCCGGTGGCAACGTATTTGATCTTCTTGTGGGCGCAGCGGTGTTTCATGTACCGGATTCTCGAGTTCGACGGCTCGGTGACGGTCACCTCCAGCGCCGCCGGTGCGATCTTGAGCGCAGTCCGCCCGGCGTGTTTTCCGAAAACGAGGACGCGCTTTTCGGTGATCAGGTCTTCGACGTAGGAGAGTGCGGGCAGGAGCAAGAAGTCGTCGGGTATTATCATGAGAATCCACAGCGGGTTGACCGCACCCGAGGAGAGTATCCGAGGGCTCTCCGGACGGCGGCAGTCAGCTTTTGCGAGCAAAAGAGATTGTTCGAGGATGATTATAGACGGAATGGTGGAGGCGGCGGAAGGGAAAAGGCACGGCAAAGACCGGCTACATCGTGAGCCCCCCGTCGACGGCCAGTACGTGGCCGGTGATGAATCGAGCCGAAGGCGACGCGAGGAAGCGGACCGCTTCGGCGATTTCCCAGGGTTCTGCGAGGCGCCGGAGTGGAATGGCGCCGATTTGCTGTTGGAGGACCTTCTCGGGTATCGCCTTGATCATGTCTGTTTTTGTCGGACCTGGAGCGACACAGTTCACGGTGACGCGAAAAGGGGCGACTTCCCTGGCCAGTGCCTTGGTGAAACCGATGATGCCCGCCTTCGCTGCCGAGTAGTTGGTTTGCCCGGCCATGCCGGCCAGGGCGCTCACCGACGAGATGTTGATGATGCTGCCCCGCTTCCGTTTCATCATGTCGCGAATTGCAGCCCGCGTCACGCGAAAGGTTCCGTTGAGATTCGTGTCGATGACCATGTGCCAGTCTTCGGGGCGCATGTTGAACAGGGCCTTGTCCCGCGTGATGCCAGCGTTGTTCACCAGGATATCGAGGCCCCCCCACGGCTTGATGGCCGCGACGAGTTCGTCGACCTGCTCCTGGACCGTGATGTCGGCGGCAATCGTCCTTGCCTGAACGCCGAACGCCTGCATGGCGCCGACGACCTCCTCTCCGGACGCAGCGTCGATGTAGTGGTTGATGAGGACGTTGGCACCGTCTCGAGCCAACGCCAGGGCGATGGCCTTTCCAATACCGCGTTCTGCCCCGGTCACCAGGGCGTTCAATCCTTCCAGGTGCTTTCCCATGACCGACCTCTCGCGAGAGTTCTGGCGTGATGCACTCCCGAGTTAACTAGGTCGTGGCCGGGTGAGCGTCAAGCGGAATGCCGTTGCGGCGTGTCGTCAGCCGAAGTATCGTCCCCCTTTTGGGTTGACAGCGGCGTCTGAATCGGAACACTGGCAGCAGCTTTGAGGCCAGGATGCAACGAATCCTGTGGATGAAGGGCGGCGGGCTCGGCGACTTCGTGCTGGGTCTTCCGGTTCTGATCGCGCTCCGAAGGCACTACGTGAATGCAGAGATCGAGGCGGTGGGCCCATCTGCCTGGCTTCCGCTTGCCCGAGGCTGGGCGGACAAGCTGGTTCCGCTCGACTCGCCGGAGTGGGAAGGTCTGTACGGTGGCGGGCTCAAGCTCCCACCACGGTTGAGTGGCCTGGACCTCGCTATCCTGTTGAGGCCGGATTCCGATGGGCGGATGGCCAGCAACCTGCGGGCCGCGGGCGTGTCTCGAGTCCTTCAGCGCTCGCCGGTCCCCTCACCCGGCGTGCACCAGGCGGACAACCTGGGCCGGGTCCTCGAGCCGCTGGGCATTCGGTGCGATCCCTGGCCACTGGTGTTTGGGCATGAACCCACCCACCGTTCTCCTGGGAGACGCTCCGGTCCGGTGGCGGTCCATCCCGGGAGTGGGGGGGAAGGGAAAGTGTGGCCCCAGAGGCGCTTCGTCCGCCTTTGCACGGCGTTGCTGGAAGCAGGGAGACAGGTGGAAGTCCTCCTCGGGCCGGTGGAGGTGGAACGACGGGTGGGGTCGCTGTTCGCCGGAACAGGCGTCACGCTGGTGACTACCCCGGCTGTGGACGCCCTGGCGCGACGACTCGCCCGCGCAAGACTTTTCGTGGGCAACGATTCCGGAGTCAGTCATCTCGCCGCCGCTGTCGGGTGTCCACTGCTTGTGCTGTTCGGGCCGACCGACCCTGCTGTCTGGGCACCCCGGGGTCCCCATGTCCACGTGCTGGCTGCGGAGAAGGCTGGCGGCTCGAGGGCTGCCATTCATGAGATTCCTTTCGAGAGAGTCATCCAGGCCGTTGCACACCTGTTGGCCGTCCACACAGACTAGTTGCGGCCGGAGGTGCCATGTTGCTTCGCATTCATCCTGACAACCCGCAGCCGCGGCTCGTTCGTCAGGTGGTCAAGGTCTTGCAGCAGGGAGGCGTAGCTATCGCGCCGACCGACACCGTGTATGGAATGTGCTGTGATGTCCGGAACCGCAGGGCCATAGAGAGAGTCTATCAGCTCAAGAGGGCGAGCCGGAAGAAGCCCATGTCCATCATTTGCCCGGATCTTTCGGTCTTGTCCGAATATGTGGCGGGCTTGCGCACTTCGACTTTTCGCATCCTCAAGCGCCTGACTCCCGGACCCTACACGTTTGTCCTCGAGGCATCATCGAAGGTGCCGCGCTTGATGTTGACGAAGCAGCGGACCATTGGTATTCGCGTGCCGGACTGCGCGATTGCGCAGAGTATCGTCAGGGCGCTGGAGCATCCGTACATGAGCACATCGATCAAGCTGGATGACGAGTCCGTACCGGTGCTCGACCCCGAGGACATCTATGAGCAGTGGGGAAGCCAGGTGGACATGGTGGTCGATGGAGGGGTGGCGGTTGCCGAGTTTTCGACGGTTGTCGACTTGACCGACGGATATCCGGAAGTTGTCCGGCATGGCAAGGGACCCATCGACACGCTTTTCTAGCACAGGCGAGAGGCAGCAGGCAGCGGAGGGGATTCAGTCGTCTCCGGCGATCTCCGGAAATGTCACGTGGTCGCCTTGAACGACGAGGGCTGCGCTGCCAAGTGGGGAATTGCGTGCCCTGACGTAGAGCGTGGGCAGGTTCTCCAGCACCGTTCTCCGGTTGGTTTCCACCGCATCCACGAGGGCCTGGGTTTCGGTCACGAGCTTCTGGAATCCGGCGATCTTGCGCTCGAAGG
>JAJRTE010000051.1 GCA_024278455.1 Myxococcota bacterium | reverse complement strand
TGGAGTATCTGAACGGTCTCGATACCGGAGATTTCGTCGAAGAACCAGCCGCAGCTCGTGTACATCAACATGGCGTGCCGCTGGCACTCGAGCATCTTCATGGCCGCCGCACGCTCGTGCGGCTCGAGGGGTTTCCTGGCGTGCTCCTCCAGGAACGTGGTAGCGCGCTGGTCCGACCGATCCAGCACCAGGGCGATGTAGTCGTTCCTGGCCGCCCATGGGTCGCGGAAAAGGCGCTGTCCTTCGGTCTCGAAACGTTCCGCGAGCGTATCTCTAAGCCAGTCGAGGGTATTGCGAAGCGGTTTCCGCCACTGCTGGTTGAATCCCGGTGTGCCAGCGTTGCACCCGCAATGCTCCCGCCAGCGACCCACGCCATGCGGGCAGCTCCAGGCCGTGTTCTCGATGATCTCGACTTCGAACGCGGGCGGATAGCGATCGAGGAACTCCCCGTAGTTGGTCAGGGTGACTGCCTGTGACGACTCGACGGTGTGGATCGCGTAGGCCAGCGCCATGTCGCCCTTGAAATGGTGGTGGCCGTAGGTCTCGCCGTCGGTGGCGACGTGGATCAGTCGAGGCGACGGGCGGTCGTTGGACAGCGCGGCGATCATGCGACCGGCGAAGCGTTCACCGTTGTCGAGGAGTTTCTCGAACGCCACCGCCTGCGAGATGGGTGCGTCGTAGAAGAAGACGGTGATGCTGCGCCCGTTCTCGAGACGGACCTTGTAGGCTCGAGTGGGGTCGATGCTTCCGCCGGGCACGTCGGTCCACGGGCCGTTGTCGAGGGGCCGAATGCGACGGGCCTGGGTGGGCGACAGGATGGTGAACGCGATGCCGTGGCTCGCCATCAGGTCGAGGGTCTCGAGGTCCACGGCGGTTTCCGCGAGCCATAGGCCCTCCGGGCTCCGCCCGAAACGATGTTCGAAGTCCGCGATGCCCCAACGGATCTGCGTCTCCTTGTCCCTTCGGTTGGCCAGCGGCATGATGAGGTGGTTGTAGACCTGGGCCATTGCCGATCCGTGCCCGGAGAAGCGCTCGCGGCTCTGCCGATCCCCCTCGAGAATACCCCGATACACGTCCGGGGCGTTGGCCTCGAGCCACGCCAGAAGCGTCGGCCCGAAGCTGCAGCTGATCCGCTCATAGTTGTTCACGATCTTCAGGATGTAGCCATCGTGGTCGAGGATTCGGGAGGCGCCATTCGGGCCGTAGCACTCGGCAGTGATGCGTGCGTTCCAGTCGTGGTACGGTCGTGCGGAATCCTGGATCTCCACCGCGTCGATCCAGGGATTCTCTCGAGGCGGCTGATAGAAATGACCATGAATGCAGACATACCGTCCTGTCGTCATCGTGTGCACGCTCCAGTCGCCTTGGTTGTCGGAGTTGCGTGTCTTGGCAGCGGACACGCTCGATGCCTCGTTTGCGTTCGGGGACATGCCCGTGGGATTGCCTGAAGCATGCACTATAGCATCGCCTGGTGGCGGCCGCGTACCGTTCTGTTCATTCGACCTTGACATGTTGCGAAGGCCGGTGCTAGTTTGGTGGATGGCGGTCTCACCGGCCGAGCAACATGCGAGTGGAGAATCCGCGTGAAATCGGTTTCTTGTTTTCTGGGTTCGATTCTGACGGTCGCTGTCTTTTCCGGTTGTGGCGTGGCACGCAGCACGAGTGCGATTGTCGAGGCCAGGCACGAATACGAAGCTGCGAAGCAGGTTGACGCCGGGAAGCGAGCCCCCTACGAGTATACACTGGGCGTGGAGTACCTTCGCAAAGCCAAGGAGGAGGCCGGGTACTCCGACTACCAGGTCGCGGAGCGTCTGGCCAAGCGCGCCCAGGCTTGGTTGCAGGAGGCCAGGCGCGCTGCCATGGTCGAGGGGACTACGGAAGAACCGGTCCGGGAACCGGCATCGAAGGAGTAGCCCCATGCGTGCCGTCCTCTCCCTCAAAGGAACGCTCCCCGTATTCGTTGTCTCGTTGGTCGCGATGGCGACCCTCTCGTGCGCTGGCAGCGGCCTCCAGGTCATGCGATCCCACCAGGTGCTCAAGGACCAGATCGAAATTGCCAAGAGCCGGCAAGCCAGGGATTGCGATCCCGTCAACCTCGCCAAGGCCGAGGCGAACCTCGCCTTTGCCGCCATCGAGATGAAGGAAGGAGATTCCTTGCGCGCGACCGAGCACATCCGGCTGGGCGCTGAGTACATCGACAAGGTGGACAGGGCGCTCGAGGGGTGCGTCGAGCCCGAGCCGGAACCGACTCCGCCGCCGCCCAAGGACACCGATTTGGACGGAATCGTGGATCGCGAAGACGCTTGCCCCGATGAACCGGAGGATTTCGACGGCGTCGAGGACGATGACGGTTGTCCCGAAGGCCCCAAGGACCGCGATGGCGACGGCATCCCCGACGACCGAGACCTGTGTCCCGACGCGCCGGAAGACAAGGACGGCATCCAAGACGAGGACGGGTGCCCCGACGAGACCCTCGACCGCGACAACGACGGTATCGCTGACAACCTGGACCAATGTCCCGATGACCCGGAGGACAGGGACGGGTTCCAGGACCCCGATGGCTGCCCCGACGTGGACAACGACGGGGACGGCATTTTCGACATCGTCGATCGCTGCCCGAACGAAAGCGAAGACTTCGATGGGTACCAGGACGAAGATGGCTGTCCCGAACCGGACAACGACAACGACGGCTTCGCGGACGCCGTGGACAACTGCCCTACAGAGCCGGAAACACCGAACGGCTACATGGATGACGACGGCTGCCCGGACACGAAACCCGAGATCCCGAAGCGCGTACAGATCACCAGCACACAGATCAAGATCCTCGAGCAGGTGAAGTTCAAGTTGGACTCGGCGGAAATCCTCCCAGAATCCCACGGGATTCTCGACGATGTCGCCAAGGTCCTGAAAGCCTACCCGAGAATCAAGATCCGGATCGAGGGCCACACCGACGACCAGGGATCGGAGGTGTACAACCTCAAGCTGAGCAAGCGGCGGGCGGCCGCCGTGCGCCAGTACCTGATCGGGGCGGGCATCGCTCCCGACAGGATGACCAGCGTCGGTCTCGGCGAAAGCCAACCCCTGATCCCCGACACGACCCCGGAAGCTCGAGCCGCCAACCGCCGTGTCGAGTTCCACATCACCGATCAATAGGCGGACAGAGCGTGGGCGTGGATACCCCCGCGGCGAGCGGGCACCCATTCGCCGGCCTACTTGCGCACCGTCAGCTCGATCTTGGACGTGGCCGTCTGGAATCCGACACCGGGGATTTCGACATTGTAGGCGAGGTTCGCCTTGCCCTGGACGAGCTTGCCTAGTGGGTCGATGACGTAGGAGACGTTGCCCGTGACCTCCGGAAGATACCCACCGGCCTCCTCGGACCCTTCGGTCCACGGCGTTACCTCGGCCTGGACCCTGGCGCCGTGGTACCCGGCCACGTCGGCCTCCCCCTGGTAGCTAAGCTTTTCGTTGCCCAG
>JAJRTE010000050.1 GCA_024278455.1 Myxococcota bacterium | reverse complement strand
AGGAGCGGCTGTTGGCCTTGCTCAAGGAGAAAGGGATCGACCCGAATCGGTGAGCGAGCGGCTGCGACCAGCCTCATTTCTCCTGGGTCCATCCGTTCTCCTGGGTCCATCCGTTTGTGATCGCCTCCCGGCGCCTCGCCGCGAAGGCTCTTGCCCCCCCGCTCGTGCGTCACCCGGCAGGACCAAATTCAGCAGGAGGGGGCGGCGGTTGGAACTCGGGGTGTTCTTGAGCACATTTCTGTTCGGTATCCGTACAGGCAGAGGTTCTCTGGGTGACGTCGAGGCCCTCACCGAGGATCACCGGAGAAGTCGACTCCTGGGCCTGGCGCGCAGGCTGCCGGACACCACCTTGTACCCTACTCTCCCCGAAGGCTTTCTGCTCGAAGCTGGTGGCCCAGGTATTGCTGCATTACCGGAGCAAGCGCTTTGAGCCTGAGGGGTTCCCTTGCGGGGTGCTGAGCATCGACGGGCAATGCGTCGCGGTTCTTTCTCATGGCGCCCAGGGTCAAGCGCAACGACCCGTTGCACCTACGATTATTGAAGTTCAGACACAGCGGCGCCAGAGACTCCCCGAGTGTGGAAGGGCCACAGCCTCATGATCCGCTTGCCGCAGGTGTGTTTGCGACGGGACGCTTTGCGCGACCGCCCGCCCTCGGCGGCTGGCCTTCGGCCTGCGCCGCCGACAAGGGATGCTCTCTGTGGGACCGCGAAGAACGCTCGAATGCCGGCAGGCGACATGGTAGGATGCGCTCTGCGCACGCGCGGGTGGCCAGACGGATTCGGCAACGCCTCTGACTATGCCTGCATGCGCTCTGCGCACGCGCGGGTGGCGACCGGGGCCTGTCCTTCACAGGCAAGACAGGGCTGGGCATGGGCATTTCGATGGACCAATGGCGTTCGTCGCACATCGTGCGCCGGGATGACGTTGGCTGAGACGACTGACCCGTTCTGGTGGAATAATATGCAGCGTCCCCGAGTTGTGTGCGTTCTACCGGATGAGATGGTGCGAAACCTTCAACAAGAGCATGCATGCGGACAGACCAAGATCTCATGATGGCATACCAAGATGGGGATGTAGCAGCCTTTGAGACGTTGACACGCCGCTATTGGGGCCCGGTCTACAGGTTTCTGCGCCGGCTGGTTGGGAACGATGCGGTGGCGGAGGAAATCCTGTCCGAGACCTTTTTCAAGCTTCATCGAGCCGCTGCAACCTATCAGCCCCGGGGACGCTTTTCGACGTTCCTGTTTGCGATTGCTCATCACAAGGCGATAGATGTGCTTCGAGAAGCCAGGCGCCAGGGAACGAGGGAACCGCTTTCGCCCACCGGTCGCGATGGCCGGTCCCACACGATAACGCTGGAAAGCCCCGAGTTGAGGCCGGATGCGAAGTATGAATTCAAGGAGACCATGCAGAACGTCGACCGGATACTCGAGTCGTTGCCAGACGCACACCGCGCAGCTTTCATCCTGTACTACCAGGAGGAACTCCCGACCAAGGAAATTGCCAGGGTGTTGGATGTGAAGCCGAGTTCGGTTCGGGCCTACCTGACCCACGCCCGGACGGCGCTGCGCGCGGAGATCTCGAATACGCACGAGCCGTGTGCGACGCCTTATGGAGCCGGGAGGTAGGATGAGCATCACCTGCGAGCAGTGCTTGGCGATTCTGGACACGCCGGAAGAAATGGTGGGCGAGGAGGCGGCAATGCTGATGCGTGCTCATCTCGAGGCCTGTCCCTCATGTTCTCGGGCTGCAGAGCGGCTCGAACAGCGGCTCCGCGCATTTCGCACGGCACCGCCACCGGAGCCTCCGCCCGCTGCACTCCAGCGGCTCCTGGCCCGCGTGGAAGCCGATCGTGCCGAGAATGCGCCGATCGAGACCGCGCGGGCCGGTGCATTGCGCCTGGGCGCGGACGTGGAAAGCGCCTCGAGTCCGCGTGCCGCGAGCCGGCATGGGCTCCGGCCGTGGACTCTGTCCCGCATCTTCACGCCCTTCTTCGGTTCTGCGAAATGGTGGGCTCCGGCGATCGCGGCGATTTGCCTCGTCGTCTGGCTGGGTGTTCCGGCCGGTGGCCTGCGACCCAAGGGCGGCGAGTCCTCCTTCGACCTGCTCGACGTCGACCTGCAAGCCGTACTCGTGCGCAGCAACGATGCCAGCGGCGGCACGGAGATTCTGCCCGTCTTCGAAGGGACGCACGTCCTGCCAGGGGATGGGTTGATTTTCAGATTCGTCATCGAGGGGGGGGTACACCTGATGTTGATCGAACGTGACCCGAACCACGATTTTCGGGTGATCTACCAGTGGACGAATCTGGGCACCGAGCAAGGCGTCTCACGCGAACTCGAGATTGCCGATCAAGACGGCGGTGTGCTGCGGTACGTACCCGATGGGCCGCCCGGCGAGTACACCTACATCGCCGTTCTGGCACCCGTGGTTCTGAGCACGGAGGCCGGCCAGCTCGACGCCATCTGGGGCCGCTATGTTGAAACGGAGTTGTCGCCACTGGCAGAACCGGCTCATTCGGACTTCGCCATCGACAGCATCCGGATACGGTACCTCCCCGACGGTCGGCCCGAACGCGACGACCGGGACGGTGGCGGAATGCGAGGAGAGTACGAGACGCCATGAAGGATGTGTTGCCGGCCGCGGCGGTGTTCTGTGTGCTGTTTGTCGCGATCGTGAACGCGGGGTGCGCTCCCCACTTGGGAGTGACCCGGAAAGGTCTCGAGAAGTCCAACGCCACCTGGGAAGAACTGGAGCCCGGCTTTGCGCCACGCCGGTGGGCGGTGGTCATCGGGATCGACGATTTCGACGACCCGACGTTCACCCGTCTTCGGCACGCACGGGATGACGCACGGGAGTTTGCGCGCGTTCTCGCCTCCGAGCGCTACGGCGCCTTCGACCGTGTGATCACGCTCGTCACCCCGGAACGGACCGATCGTCGTTCGATCCTTTTCGAACTGAGTCGACTTCGTGGCGATGTGAGGCGGCAGGACACGCTCGTGGTGTATTTCTCCGGCCACGGGACGCTGGAAATGTCGGAGGACGGCCAGCCCAGGCTCTACCTCGTGGCCCGCGACACCCGTCTGACAGACCTGGCGGGAACCGGTATCGACGTCGAAGCGCTGCGCACGTTCCTGCACAGTCTCAAGCCGCAGCGCAAAGTGCTTATCCTCGACAGTTGTTTCGCCGGGGCCGGGAAGTCCCGTGTGGCCAACGCCACGCGGAAGCAGTTGAAGGAATCGGTCGAACTCTGGAGCCGGGTCGCCATGTCGGTCGGTCAGTCCGAGGCGGTGCTCATGGCGAGTACGTTGGGCGGCGTCGCGCTCGAGGACGACTCGCTGCGCCATGCGGCCTACACCTACTATCTTCTGAATGCGCTTACGGAAGATCGAGCGCAGGCGGACGCCAATCGGGACGGCGCGGTCACTGCCTACGAGGCCCACGATTTCGCTCGAGTCGCGACCATGGCCCACACCGAGGGGGAACAGGTTCCGGAAGGGTACTTCCGGGTCATCGGTCGTGCCGAGATGTACCTCTCGGGAGCACCGGACCCCGAGATGGCCAAGGAAGCAGCGCTGGTCTATGCCTACGGCGGGGCAAGTGCGCGCGGAATGACCCTCGCTATCGACGGTCGCTCGAAAGGGGCATTTCCCCGCACGGTGGCTGTCGAGCCCGGCGATCGCCGCGTCGAAATACGCGACGCGATGGGCCGCGTCGTCGCCGATGGCAGGCTTCGGTTTGCCAGGGGCCAGGTCTACACCCTGGCCCTGCTCGAGGAGGAACTGCTCGGGTATCGCCGCTTTTTCGGTATGGATGTCGGGGGCGCCATCCAGGCGAGTGGACCGGCTGAGCTGCTCTGGGGCAAAGGAGCGCCCCGGCTGGCGGCTGTCAGTGGATACCGGGTGAGGGGCGGCGCGCTGAGGGGGCTGTGCGTCAGCTTCGCGCTGGGATGGACGCCGGCCACGGGCGGGAGTTGGGTGGACGCCATCGATACCACGCAACGCGCCCGGAATATCGTCGACCTGGGGACGAGCATCGTGATGCGGCGCAACGTCTGGAAGACGCAAGTCGGTGTAGGATGGCACGCTTCGGCGACCTATGTCCCCGCGGTGGCGTCCGAGAGTGGTTCGCGGCCGGCGGCGCAGGCGGAGTTCCTGCCCTCACAGACTTGGCTGCTTCTCCCTGGCGGACCGGTATTCTGGCAAGGGACCGAGATCGGCCGCAACATCCTGGCAACAACCGAAGTCCGGGGCTCGCTCGTTTGGGGTGACTACACTGATGTCGGAGACCAGATGCCCAATCTCTTGATCACGGCGGTCGCCGGCATCGAGATCGGGTTCTGAGATGGAGGAGCGGCAGGTGAAATCACGGTCGAAACGGACTCCGATGTCTCGTCCCCGCGGAAGCGACGGTTCCACCACCGTTCCCGCCTCCAATTCGGCATGGCGGCGGTGGACCCGCGCACTCGCCCTGGGCAGCGCCATCGGTATTGCCGCGCCCTTCTGCTGGACAGGCTGCGTCAGCCTGTACCTGGGGCAACCCTTCGAGGTGACCGATGACGACTCGAGCCCGGCCGGAGACGACGACACCAGCGTGGTCCTCGAGACACCCGCGGACGGCGACGGCGATGGATGGCCGCTCGGCGAGGACTGCAACGACAATGACGCCCTGACCTATCCCGGCGCCGAGGAGATCTGCGACGACCAGGTGGACAACGATTGCGATGGGGTGACGGACGAGGATTGCGGTGACGAGGACTGCAGCGACGGCGACCTGATCGCGTCCCTCTCCGTGACCGACGCCAGGGGGAATGAGACACTCGTCTTTCAGGAGGGTCAGGACCCCATCTTCGTGTCGCAACTCCTCAACTCCTGCTCGTACACAACTACGCTGCTCAGCGACACCACCTGCTTTGGCCGGATTCTCGTTCGTAACAAGATGGGCGCGGAAATGGACGCCTTCCCCTACACCTGCGAGGCGATCGAAACAGGCTGGGCGCTCGATCCCGGCGAGTCGCTGTACTATCGATGGGTGTGGAACCGCACCGATTCCACAGGTCGAAGCGTCCCTGAGAACGAATCGTACACGGTCGTTGCCTCCTGGCTCACAGGCGAGGAGATCGAGGTTTCGATCTGGCTGAGCGGCGAGAGTCCCGACACCGACAAGGAATCGGGCGGCACGGTTGGACGATGACAGCGAACGCGCATGCCCCACGCTGCGAGCGCCTACTTCTCTTGTTCCAGCTCCCCGAGGCGGTCCCGAACACGCTGGAGAGCTGCCCCCAGCCTGTCCGCCTGGGCCTTGAGCACGTCAACCTCGCGTTCCGGGGCCGGGCGGGGGGGGAAACTCCACTCGCCGTAGTCCCAGCCCCTTCCGCCGCGGCCGCCCCCGCCGAACCCGCGCCCGCAGCACCCACGACCCCGGCCACCCCGCCCGAAACCCATGCCCCCGCCCCCGAAACCCGCGTTGGCATACCCGGGCAGATCGAAGCCGGCACACCAGCCACCGCCCCGGCCACTCATGGGGCCTGCGCCCACCGGTCCCGTTCCGTTTCCTCTTGGCATCGCATTTCCTCCTTCTCCAATGCACATCATCGTGCTGTCGACCTCTCGGCGCAAATGTGCCGAAACATGGTCTACCGGCCCCGCCCTCGACGCTGACGGCGGCGCCGCGGTTCCCCCCCTCCCCGCCCGCGCATGCGGGACGACCCAGATGAACGGCCCAGCAGCCCCACCGCCGCCTCGGCCAGGCGTGGCACCAGTTCGCTGCCAGCCCAAAGCAACGCCGACCCAAGGGCCGGCCAGACGAGCCGCCGCGCCGCGGGAGACGGCAGCGGAACCGACACGTCGATCCCCCCAGGGCTTCCCGGCACCCGCTCGAGACCCCCCGCCCCCGGAGAAACACGCTCCACTCCGCCACGCCCCTCTGCGGACGCCACGGCGTCTCGAGGAGCGAGAGCCATCTGCCCGGCAGGCGGATCCACCCCAAGGAACTCCACCGGCTCGACAGCCTCTCGACCCTCGCTCACCGGGAACTCGGACACCTCCTCGAAGTGCGAAGTATCCTGCTGGCCCGCGCTCTTCATGTCCCCTCCCCCGACCGCGTGACATCCTCGTAGGCGGCCAGCAACAGGTCGATTTCACGGCGCGCCCGCCGCAGATCCGCCATCCAGTCCGCCAGGTACTGCTCGCCCAGCCCCGTGATACGATAGATGCGCCGCTGCGGACCCAGGCTGACCTCGCCCCACTCCGAGCGCACGAGACCCTGGGTTTCCATTTCCCGGAGCGCCCGGTACACCAGGCTGGGATCCAGGTCCGCCGGGTCGAATCCGAACGCTCCAAGCCCGCTCAACAGGCTGTAGCCATGCGCGCCACCCCCGTGGAGCATCACCAGCAGGCAGGGCTGAAGGAAGCTCATCACACGGCGGCGCCGGCGGCGCCGCCCTCCCCTTTTTCCTCGACATTCGGGACCCACGGAAACCTCCATCTTCTCTGCTGTCGACAACCAATGTAGGTCACTATTGGATGAATGTCAATAGATAAAACGTCATCACACAGCAATCCGTGGTTCGGGATGGCGAAATCCTTGCAAAAATCGGATGTTGCGCGGGTGAAGGCGGATAGCGCCCGTGTCGCGCGCGAGCGGGTTCCGCCGCTGGGCATGGGCGGGGTGCGGGGCCTGGGTGGTCGAGCGGGGAGGGGCAACTGCAGACGACCTGATTGCACGAAAGGACGTGGACTGGGTGCGGGGCCTGGGTGGTCGAGCGGGGACGGGCATGGTGAGGTGCTTCAGTCTCCGAGGAGCGGGTAGTCCTCGTTGGTGGGCACGGGGGCCGAGCTGACCACGCCGCCGCCGGCGTCGAGTACATCGACGAAGTAGGCGGTGGAGTCCGAGGGGATCGAGCCTTCCCAGGTGTCGCCAGAGAGTGTCATGGGGTGGGATTCGAAGCCGTTCCATGGCTCGCAGGACATGTCATCCTGGTTGGTGGCCCAGACGCGAACCTGTTCGATGTCGATGTCGGAGGATATCGTGGCCTGTACGGTGATGTCCGTGTCGGTGCGGACATGGTTCACGTCTTCCACGAGGGGAACGGGGCGGTCGAGGAAGGCATGGGCGATCCACATCTTCCAGTAGATGTAGACCAGGTCGTTTGTGGTGGTGTGGACTTCATTGGGCATTGTGCCGACCCGGTGAGGAATGGAGAGCTGGTTGGCGGATACGCCGAGGAGGTACTTGGGGGTGTAGCCCACGGGGTCTCCGTTGGCGTCGTTGGTGCCCTCGGAGAGGAAGGCCAGCGTCTCGGGGTCCATCTGGTCTTCGATGTTGAGGTTGTCCTCGAAGTAGCGCATGATGGCGCCGCGGTATGTTGTGTTGGATTCTGGCTTCGTGGAGACGGCTTTCTGCACGTTTCCCAGCAGCCTCGAGGCGTCGGTATCGAGGTCGGAGCAACCGTTCGCCACGAACCCGGCGAGGCGGCCCGGGGCGCCTGCGGCAGCGACGATGCAGGAGTGTCCCATTTTGGAGTGGCCGGTGCACATGACCTGGAAGTCCGGCCGGGAGACGTTCCAGTTGGTCTGTGTTTCGATCAAGGTCTCGAGCGCTTCGGCGGCACGGAGGTAGTGGGCTGCCACCCAGACGTAGAAAAGGTAGTGCGGGTCCCGCGTTCGAACGGCCTCGTCATCGTACTTGGACATGAGGTTGCTGGGCTTTTCCCAGTCCCAGCCGCGATTGATGATCAGGATCGGGATGTCCAGTTCGGCACAGGTTTCCTTGGTCAGGTAGTCGTCCCCGAATGTGCCGGAGTAGGTCCCCTCCACGATGGCTCCGGCGTTCGGCGCGGCCGGTTCCTCGAGGGGCAGGCATGCGTAGTTGTCCTCCGAGCCCCAGTCGTCCTCCCACCCTTCCACGTCGGGCACCTGGCTGGTGAACGAGAAGTGGATCCACCGGATGGGTTTTCCGCTCACGGGCGCGTCGACCACGGTGTCGCTCAGTATGGTGAGTTCCACGGGCGTGCCGAGTGCGCCATCGGTGATGGGGCGGCCGTCGATGAGTTCCGCGATGGATGTCTTGGTCCAGCCGGCGTCGAGCACGTGGATGGTGACGATCTTGCGCGTGGTGAAGGTCCCGTCGGTGACATCGAACGTGACGTCGAACTTGCCATTCTGGTCGACTCGAGTCTCGTAATCGTCCGCCCAGGGGTCAGTGGTGCCTGAGAACGTGGCCGTCGCCGGGTCGAAGGAAGCCCAGCCGGGCACATCCGTGGCCGACCATGTCAAGGGGTCGCCGTTGGGGTCGTGTGCGGTCAACGTGAACGCGATGCTCTCCCCCTCGACCACGAACACGTTGTCGTTCAGCGATCGCTCCCCGCCCACCGGATCGATGACCGGGGGCGCCGGTTCCTCGACCGGCGTGCTGCTGTCATCGTCGTCGTCGTCTCCCGTTCCTTCGTCGCAGGAATAGACGGACAGGCCCATGGCGAGGAACAGGACCGGCAAGACATCTGTTGGCGTCCTCAGCATTTTCTTCTCCTGTTTTGTTGATGTGGAGTGGTGTACGACACGCCTGCCACAGCGGGCGAACGCTCCCGACCTGGAAGACCCGGGTCACCGGGTTCATCCTACGACCGGCGGCAGGGGCAGCACAAGGGGTCGTGTGCGAAGACGCGACCTGCGCCGTGCCTGCCGGGTCATGGCCATGGGGGTCGTTGCCCGGTAGGGGACCTGGCGGCCGCCCGTCGATGAATAGTGTGCGCGGAGGGGTGATCTGACAGCGGGGGGCGGGACGGTCCTTGCTTGCTGTTCCTGGCGGCGGCCGGACACACGCGGGTGCAGTCTCAGCCCTCGATGTGCGCCAGGGCGGCCGTCAGGTCGGCGATGATGTCCTGGGCGGCCTCGAGGCCGATGCTCATCCGGATCATGCCGGGGTCGATGCCGGCCTCGAGCTGGGCCTCGGGGGGCACGGTCGCGTGTGTCATCGACGATGGATGTTCGACCAGGGTGCGAATCTGTCCGAGGGAGACGGCCAGCGTGATGGACAGGGCGTTGGCGGCGATGTGGTCCATCATTGCAGCCCCCTTGTCGCGGGCCTCGGCGAGGTCTCCCTTGAGCACGAACGTCAGCATGATGCCCGGGGCGAAGGCGCCGTCGGGGTCCTGCATCTGACGCCGGGCCAGGTCGAACTGGGGGTGGGCGGGCAGGCCGGGATAGATGACTTCGCGCACCGCGGGGTGAGCGGCCAGGAACCGGGCGACAGCCATCGCGGTCTCCATCTGGCGCCTCGAGCGCACGGCCAGCGTCGGGAGTCCGTACACCAGCGCGGGCCAGGCCGCTCGAGGCGACAGGACGGCGCCGAAGTCTTTCCGGAAGAGCAGCAGGTCCGGCTCGAGCAACCGGGGGCCGATGACGGCGCCGCCCATGTCGGTACCGAACCCGCCGATATTCTTGGTCAGCGACTGGACCACGATGTCCGCTCCCAGGGCGAGGGGGCGCTGGCAGAACGGCGTGGCGAAGGTGTTGTCCACGACGACGAAGATGCGGCGCCGCTTGCCCCGCCTTGCATTGACCCGGTCGGCGATCCTGCGGATAGCACCGATGTCGATCAGCTCGAGGGTCGGGTTCGTGGGTGTCTCGAAGTAGAAGACCATCGCGTTGCGATCGAGCGCGCCCTGGACGGCATCGAGGTCCTTGAAGTCGACGAACCGGGTCTTGACGCCGAAGCGGTCCATCCAGTTGGTGAGAAGGGAGTAGGTGCAGCCGTAGAGGGTATGGTGGGCCAGAATGCGGTCGCCGGCCTTGCACAAGACGCCGAGGGCTGCGCTGATGGCGGCCATGCCGGTGCTGAAGCACACGCAGCATTCCCCCTCTTCGGCGATCGCGAGGTTGTCCTCGAGCATGCCGCGACTCGGTTCGTCGAGCCTATCGTAGATGTAGATGGGGTGGGTTTCCTTCCGGTTGAATTCCGGGTTGGCGAACGTGAGGAAGCCCCGGGCGCCGCGTGTCGCGCTCTCGAGGCGGTAGGCCGAGGAGGCCGAAATGGGCGGAACGATGTGGTTCCGGTAGTCCCAGTGGGGAGAATCGAACTCCCCGTGAATCACTCGAGTTTCCCTGTGGTACGTGTCACGCTTGCCTTGCCTTGCCATGTTCTCTCCTGGTCTCCGGTGCATGTTCGTCCGCGCCGTCAATGTAGCAGAACCTGCGGTGTCGAGCAACCCCGACGATCGAGACTCGCCACGACGTGGCCTGCGCCAAGGCAGGCCATGCGAGACCCCAGGGAGGTGGTTTTGTCTTGACCATGCAATCCTGGATGCGCTACGTTCATGCCGACAGAATCGACGAACGACGCACGGGGCTCGCGGGCGCCAGGGGTTCCAACCGTTTCCGGTTGCGACAAGGTGTTGTCTCGAGTTTCAGTAGGGACGCGAATGGACAAGTTTCCCAAGACTATCACGCTCAGAGATGGTTCGGAGATCACGATCCGGCCGATGGTCTCCGACGACGAGAAGCCGCTCCTGCTTTTCTTTCAGCACGTCCCCAAGGGCGACCTGCTCTACCTCATGGACAACGTCACCAATCCGGCCGTGGTACGAAGATGGGCGACCGAACTCGACTACGAACGGGTCCTTCCCCTGCTCGCATTCGACGGGGATCACGTGGTGGGCAACGCGACCCTGCACCGGTTCAAGACCGGTCTTTTCCGCCACATCGGCGAGATCCGGTGCCTGATCTCGTCGGACATGCGGAGCAAGGGACTCGGGTCGCTCCTCGCCGGCGAACTGTTCCGCCTCGCCATGGAGGAAGGTCTGGAGATCATCCAGGCCAGGATCCTCGAGAGCCAGGACAGGGCGGCACGCCTCTTCCGGACCCTCGGCCTCAAGGAAGTCGCGGTCCTGCCCAACTACGCCAAGGACGCCAAGGGCAATCGCCACAACGTGCTCCTGATGATCGCGGACGTGGAGGATCTTTGGGCGCGCTACTCGGACCTTCTCCATGATCTCGATGTCAAGGGCATGTACTGAGCCATGACCCGTCCTCGGGGGGAGCGGACCTCGGCAACACCGCGCTGGCGTACCTGCCCGGGCCGCCTCGAGCGACGCGGGTCTGCCGGACACCTGCTCGACTCGCCGTGCGGGTCGATGACACCAGGCTTCCATCCCCGTGCACGGCGCCGACAACCGATCGTCATCCTGAACTTTTGCTCTGGAGGTATCCACTCATGTCCGATATCAGACCCTTTCGCGGTATCCGTCCCCTCCCCTCCCTGGCACCTCGAGTCGCGGCGCCACCCTATGACACGGTGGACTACGACGAGGGGCGGGCATACGTCGAGGGCAACCCCGACAGCTTCCTGCGCGTGGAGAAATCGGAGATCGAACTCCCTCGAGACCTCCCCATGCACGACCGGGCGATATTCGAAAACGGCGCACGGAACCTGAAGCGACTGCTGGACGAAGGCAAGATGATCCGCGACGAAAGCCCCTGCTTCTACCTGTACCGCCAGGTCATGGGCGACCACGCCCAGGTCGGTATCGTGGCCGGAGCATCGGTGGCCGAGTACCAGGCGGACCTTATCAAGAAGCACGAGTACACCCGGCCCGACAAGGAGAAGGAGCGGACGCTCCATGTCGACATCGTCGGGGCCAATACCGGGCCCGTGTTCCTTACCTATCCCGCGCAGCCCGACATCGACGCCTTCGTGGCCGAGTTGACCCGGCGGGAGCCGGACGTCGACTTCACCGCCGAGGATGGCATCGTACACACCCTGTGGGTCGTCTCCGCCCCAGGTGACGTGGACCGGCTCCGATCGCTCTTTCGCAACGTCCCCGCTCTCTACGTCGCCGACGGACACCACAGGAGCGCCGCAGCGTCCAACGTCCAGAAATCCAGGGCCAGGGCGAACCCGAACCACACCGGAAACGAGCCCTACAACTTCTTCCTCGCCGTCGTGTTCCCTGACAACCTCATGAAGATCATGGCCTACAATCGTGTCGTTCTCGACCTCAACGGACACACCCCTGAAGGTCTCAAGGAGGCCATCTCCAGGTCGTTCGAGATCGAGAACACGGACGAGCCCAACCCGCCCCGTCCCACGCAGTTCGGCATGTACCTCGACGGCACCTGGTATCGGCTCACCGCCAGGGCCGGCTCGTTCGACCCCGCCGACCCGGTGGCCAGCCTCGACGTCGCCATCCTCCAGGACAACCTCCTACACCCGATCCTCGGTATCCAAGACCCTCGAACCGACAAGCGCATCCAGTTCGTCGGCGGCATCCGAGGCACCGCGGAACTCGAGAATCGCGCCAGAAAAACCGGAGGCGTGGCGTTCGCCATGTACCCCACCAGCATCGACCAGTTGATGGCCATCGCCGACGCCGGCAAGGTCATGCCGCCCAAGTCGACATGGTTCGAGCCGAAGCTGAGAAGCGGCATGGTCGTCAAGAGTATCAACGATTGAAAGGAGCCTCATCATGTTGATCCTGATTTCCGACAGCTTCGACCCATCCCTGCCCGGACGCCTCGAGCCGTTCGGCGAGGTGACGCACGACAAGAACCGGGTGGGGGAGGCAACCGTCGTCCTGATCCGGAGCAAGACGAAGTGCGACCGCGCCTACCTCGACGCCGCCCCCAACCTCAAGCTGATCATCCGCGGCGGGGTCGGACTGGACAACGTGGACCTCGAGTACGCCAAGGCCAGGGGCGTCACGGTGACCAACACCCCGCAGGCTTCGAGCGTCGCCGTCGCCGAGCTGGCCATGGCGCTCATGCTGGCCGCCTGCTCCCACGTCGTCGAGGGCCACAACGGCCTCAAGCGGGGAGAATGGCTCAAGAAGCAGTTGAAGCGCACCGAGCTGTTCCAGAAAACCCTCGGGCTCGTCGGGGCCGGCAGGATCGCCACCGAAGTGGGCAGGCGCGCCGCGGCCTTCGGCATGACCGTGATCGCCTACGACCCCTACGTCTCCTCCTCGGATGTCGCCACCATGACCTCCCTGGACGACCTCCTCGCCCGGTCCGACTACCTCTCGTTGCACACCCCGCTGACCGATGAAACTCGAGGCATGGTCAACCAGGAGTTCTTGGCAAAGACAAAATCCGGCGTCATTATCGTCAACACGGGACGGGGCAAGTGCGTCGACGAGAACGCCATGGCAAGCGCCCTCGAGAACGGCCACGTGGCCTGCTACGCCACCGATGTCTACACCAGCGACCCGCCGCCGGACGACTCCCCGCTCCTCACCGCGCCGCGCGTCATCATGACCCCGCACATCGGCGCCTCGAGCAAGGAGAACCTGCTGCGTATCGGGGACATCGTCGTCGAGAAGATTCGCGCGTTCATCGAAGCCTGACCCATCCCGGTGCGCGCGGAACGCCCTCGAGCACCGGGAGTGGGCCCCGGGTCGTCCGCGCCGCCGAACGTCCCGGACTGAAACCCCATTTCCATCCATTCAGGAGAGTGACATGAAGCGTACCATGAATTTCAACCCCGGCCCTGCCGCCCTGCCCCTCGAGGTTCTCGAGGAAGCGCGTGAGGAGTTTCTGGACTTCGCCGGGACCGGCATGTCCGTTCTCGAGGTGAGCCACCGCTCGCCGGAGTATGACAAGGTTCACAACGAGACCCAGGAGTCGCTTCGACGGCTGCTGGGCATTCCCGGCGACTACAAGATCCTCTTCATGGGCGGAGGCGCCTCCACCCAGTTCTACCTCGTGCCGTCCAACTTCATGCGGGACCACGAACCCGCGGACTACGTGCTGACCGGTACCTGGTCCAAGAAGGCCTTCAAGGAGGCTGGCGTCATCGGTGACGCGCGCCTGGCCGCCACGACCGAAGAAAACGGCAAGTTCACCCGGATACCGAAGCTCGAGGAATGCCGCTTCTCCGATGGAGCAACCTACGTGCACATCACCTCGAACAACACCATCTTCGGCACGCAGTGGCACACCGTGCCCGATGTCTCCGCGCCCCTCGTCGCGGACATGTCGTCCGATTTCCTCTGGAAGCCGTTCGACATCACCGACTACGCCATGGTGTACGCCGGTGCGCAGAAGAACCTCGGCCCGGCCGGCGTGACGGTCGTGGTCATTCGCGATGACTTTGCCTCGGGAGGCCGGGAAGGGCTCCCCACGATGATGAGCTACAAGACGTTCATCAACAAGAACTCACTGTTCAACACGCCGCCGTGCTTCGCCATCTACCTGGTGGGCAAGACCCTGAAGTGGCTCGAGGCCAAGGGCGGGCTCGAGGCCCAGTACAAGGAGAACGTGGCCAAGGCCGATCTGCTGTACGGCACCATCGGGAAGTACGAAGGGTTCTACCGCTCCCCGGTCGAACCATCGAGCCGTTCCTACATGAACGTGGTGTTCCGGCTTCCGACCGAGGACCTGGAGAAGCGTTTCATCGCCGAGAGCAAGGACGCGGGGATGAACGGGCTGAAGGGCCACCGTTCCGTGGGAGGCATGCGCGCGTCGATCTACAACGCCATCCCGTTGGCGTGGGTCGAAGCGCTGGCCGACTTCATGGACACGTTCGCGAAGCGGCACGGCTGATCCATGCCATTGCTTTCTGGAAAGACCGTTACCCATCGGCTGCACGTGCGTCTCGAGCAGCGGCGGGGGGCGAGTTTCGACCTTCGCCGCGTGCTGGAGGAGACCGGGTACACGCCGGATGCGCGGGCGATCGCCGCGCTGGACGATCTCTGGGTGTTCTATCGCACCTTGTGTGGGGTGATGTATGCTTTCGTGCCGAGTTCGGGCCATCCGGGAGGGAGCTTGTCGGCCGGGCGTATCGTGCTGGGGCTGCTGTTCGAGTCCTTGGCCTGCGACCTCGAGCGGCCCGACGCCGATGATGCGGACAGGCTGATCTTCGCTGCCGGCCACAAGGCGCTGGGCTTGTATGCCGCCTGGGCGCTCCGCGACGAACTCCAACGGATCGCCACGGGGGTCGAGCTTCCTCGCGCGCGCAGGCTCCGGTGGGAGGACCTCCTGGGTTTCCGGCGCAACCGGACCCAGGACACGCCGTTGTTCCGGGCCTTTTCGGCTAAGCCGCTCGACGGCCACCCTACCCCGTTCATCCCGTTCGTTCCGGTGGCCACCGGTCCTTCCGGCGTGGGGATCGGCTCGAGCTTCGGTTACGCTCTCGGGCTCCTGGACTACTACGGTCTCGAGAACGCTCCCCGCGTCCACGTGCTCGAGGGCGAAGGGGGGCTCACCCCCGGGCGGGTCCACGAAGCGCTCGCCGCGGCAGCTACCATCGGCATTTCCAACCTGGTGCTCCACGTGGACTGGAACCAGTCGTCGATCGACAGTGATCGGGTGTGCCGGGAGGGCGAAGAGCCGGGCGACTACGTCCAGTGGGACCCGGTGGAACTCGGCGTCCTGCACGACTGGAACGTCATTCGTGTCGAGCGGGGACTGGACCAGGGGGACATCCTGGCCGCCCAGGTCCTGGCGCTCGAGCAGACCTCCGGGCAGCCGACGATGGTGGTCTACCGGACCATCAAGGGGTGCGAGTACGGACTCGAGGGCCGGCGGAGCCACGGCTCCGGTCACGCGCTCGAGTCGCCGGAATATGCTGCGCACGTTCTCGAGCCTTTCGAGGCCCGTTTCGGGGTCACTCTGCCCCGGCCGGAACCGGGCCTGGACGACGTGAGAGGGGAACAGGTCTACTGGGACACGCTGTCGGCCATCCGCCGGGCACTCGAGGCGGATGGAGATCTCGTGGCCTACGCCGGGGACCGGCTGGCAGCGGCGGCCCGGCGGCTCAAGGCGGCGAACAGGCGACCGCGCCGGGGGGGGCCCGACCTCCCAGCCCTCACCTCGAGCCGGGAACGCGATCCTGCGTCTCCCCCTGCCCCGTTGCGGTATGGTCCCGGCACGTCGCTGACCCTTCGCGAAGCCCTTGGCAACGCGTTGGCGGAGTTGAACCGCATCTCGTGTGGGGCGCTGCTCGGCGCATCCGCGGATCTCCTGGGATCGACCAGTCTCTCGAGGATGAACCGGGGTTTCCCGGGGGGATTCTACCACCCGGTGAGAAACCCGGGCTCGAGGCTCGTTGCCATCGGCGGCATTTGCGAGGACGCCATGGGCGGTTTCATGACCGGGGTATCCGCGGCGGGCCACCACATCGGCGTCAGCTCGAGCTACGGCGCCTTCATCGCCGCGCTCCAACACATCGCCGCGCGCGTGCACGCCATTGGGCAGCAGGGCCTGGAAGAGGCCACCGGTCGCCCGTTCTGCCCGTACATCATGGTGAACGGCCACGCGGGCATCAAGACCGGCGAGGATGGTCCGACCCATGCCGATCCCCAGCCTTTGCAACTCCTCCAAGAGAACTTTCCTCGAGGCACGTGCATCACCCTGGTGCCCTGGGAGCCGCTCGAGGTGTGGCCGCTGCTGGTTGCCGCGCTGGCGCGCCGTCCGGCGGTGATCGCCCCGTTCGTGACCCGGCCCGGAGAGACGGTGCCTGACCGGTCGGCCCAGGGGCTGGCCCCTCCCGAAGCGGCAGTGGATGGGGTATACCGCCTGGTTTCCGCCGATCCCGCGCGGCGCCGGGACGGCACGGTCGTGCTGCAGGGGTCGGAAGTGACCCTTGCGTTCGTGCGCGATGTGCTGCCTCGGCTCCGTGAGGACGGGGTCGAGCTGGATGTCTTCTACATCGCGTCGGCCGAGTTGTTCGACGGGTTGCCGGAGGCGGAGCAAGCGCGGATCTTCCCGGAGGACCAGGCGCTCGAGGCCATGGGTATCACCGGCTTCACCCTGCCGGTGCTCTATCGCTGGGTCACGTCTCGAGCCGGGCGCCGGTTCAGCCTCTATCCGTTCAAGGGGGGACGCTTCTTGTCTTCGGGCAAGGCGCACAAGGTGATGCAGGAAGCCGGGCTGGATGGACGTAGTATCCTGCGAGGCATTCGTGCGTACCTGTCGGCGCGCAAGGCGTGAGCCCACGGCGAGCCCGGCGTCGAAACGGTCCGCACATCGGTCGATCGACACTTCCGCGATGTTGCCGGCGTCCTGCCGAAAACGAATCCGTCGTTCGGCAGGCGGCGCATCCGGCCACGGACGAAGCGCACCCTGCTCTCCTGGGATCAGTCGAAAGGCCGATACGCCGGGAGTCGCCATCCGCCGTTGACGAAGTCGTACTGGAGCACCTTGATGGCACCGTCCCGGACCATGATCTCCCGCGAGATCAGTTCGTCACGGTCCCCGCGCTCCAGTGTCAGCAGGTGTTTTCCAGCAGCCACCTTGATCTTGCGCCTCGAGTCGGTCCTGCCTCGATCCTTCCCATCCACGAAGACGCGGGCCCAGGGAATGGCGTCGACAATCAAGTACCCGTGAGGTCCTTTTACCGGCGCCGTTCGGGACCCGGGCACGCTGTCAGGCACCGGGCCGCCCGGGGACACGCGCCCTGCGTCCGGGCCGGCCGACACGCCGCCAGGCGTCGAGCGCCGAACAGAGCGCGGGCGTTTCGCCAGAGCGATCTGGATCTCGTTGGGTCTTTCGGGCTCTACCCGGAACGTCCTGGTCTCCTTCCCGTATCCCTTGAGCGTGGCCTCGACGGTGTGTTCGTTCGCCGAGTGCAAGCCGGCAACGGTCAAAGGCGCGATGCCCCGGTAGGTCCCGTCCACGGCAATCCGCGCGCCCGGCGGGGACGTGGTTATCGTGGCGCTGGCCGGGCCGTGCTCCAGCGGCTCGAGCACGAACGAGAAGGCCACTTCCGAGTTGGCCTTCACTGGCTTGAAGGTGGGGCCCACTGTCTTCCAGTCCGCCATGCGTACCGTGACGCCTATCTTCCCATCCGGTGGCACGGGCAGTGGCTGTTTCAAGGGTGTCTTGCCCAGTTCCTTCCCACCGGCCAGGAACACCGTGGCACCCTCCGGTACGGTGTCCACCATGACCAGGGCGAGGGCGGTTTCAGGGCCGGAAATCCACCCGGCAATCGTGTCACGCCACAACACGGCTGCACCACCCACCAGCAGGAGGAGCAAGAGGACGGAATGGAGAAAGGCTCGAGGCCCGGGCAGGTCTCGAGCTGTGCTCGACGGGTCCGCTGCCCCAACCCCGCCTTCTCCGCTCGCGATCCGGCGCGCCCGCTCGTCTTCTGCTTTCTTCCGCGCGATCTTGCGCACAAGATCCCCCTCGTCCACCATGGGAGGTTTCTCGAGGGGATCCAGGATTTCCAGCGGTGGCGCGTCTCGAGCGATGTAGACCGCCAGCGCTGCTTCGTCGCGGGCTTCGAACGCGGTTTCCTGGAGTGCCCGGGCGAGCACAGCCAGGCTCGGGCGGTCCTCCGGGCGGTCCGACAGCGTTCCTTCGACCACTTCCAGGAGTTCTTTCCTGATCCCCGCGCCCCGCAGCAAGGCCACCTGCCTGTCCGGGTCGAGGCGCTTCTCGACCAGGGACATCCTGCCCTGAACGAACAGCTCGAGGAGAATCGCCCCACACGAAAACACGTCGACCGCCGGGGAGGGGGACCGCCAGTCCGACTCACGTTCCGGCGCCGCAAACCGCCACGCCCGCTCCTCTTGGCCCTCCAACGAGGTGAGTTCCATCTCCGCGAAATGCCCGATTTCGAAGTCTCCGACGACCACCTCTCCCGCCGTCGACAGCCACAGGGCCGCGGGGCGAAGTGCACCATGGACTATCGGCGAGGGCTGCCCGTGGGCCGCCTGGAGCGTTTCGACCACGGGCAGGAGCAGTTGCACCGCCAACTCCACCGGGATCGGCTGACCGAGACCTTCGTGATGGCCGATGAGTTCCTGGAATGACCACCCGGCCACGGCTTCCATTTCCACGTAGGGGATCTCTTCGGCAGTGCCTTGATCGAGGTAGCGCACAACATGCGGGAGCGCCATGCCTTTTATCAGGTCCACCCTGGCCTGGAATCCGCTCACGGTGTCCTGCGCCATCGAGTAGGGAGGGAGCAACCGGCGGACGAAACAGGATGACGGCGCGTCTACCTCGCGCCTCTCACCTCGCCACAGGTCGAAGATGCGGCTACGCCGAAGGCTCTTCCGCAGTACGAAAGGGCCGAATTTCATCATGGTAGGGTGTGCCATCGGCGGGAGGCTCCAGTTCAGTGCGAGAGTGTGTTGCAGCACCGACGCTTTTTTCTAGCCCCACTTCAGATGTCGTGTCAACCCTCGAGATGGAAGTCACCCGGAGTCGTGCGAAGAAGACTGGTCTCCAGCGGAGTTCCCCACCCTGGCACCCCGGCTGTGCACGTCCAGCCCCGGTCGTCGTGGTCCCGTGGCTGTCCTGTTTTGTGTACTTCCTCTGTCCACGCCGAACAATCGGAAGTGCGGGATATCGCCTTGATCCGTTATAATAGCCCCGGCAATCCGGGTGCGCGGCCGTACTGTACCGCAGCCCGTGATGACCCGGCGGACGTGATTCGCACTGCTGGACAGTTGTGGTGATTCCTGTTGCTCCCTGCCCGTGGCCACACCGGCACGGCCCGTGCGGGCAGGGACTCCTCGCTGATGAAGAGGTGGTACATGTTTCCGGCACCGACCCGCAGGACCCTGGTTTCGATCGTCTCCCCCCTTTTGGTGCTCGCCAGCCTGGCATGGCAGCTTGCTGCCCCACCTGACGCGCAAGCCGATACGTGCAATGACGACGCCGACTGCAGCGACGGCGACTCCTGCACCTTCGACCTGTGCACGGACGGCGCATGCACGAACCCGGCCATCGACGGTTGTCCGCCCACCGCTCCGGGCGCAGGCGTTACCGGCAGCTCCGGAGCGGGGACAGCGCCACCTGTCGTTCCAGTTGACGTCGCCTCACCCGAATTGCTCGAGGGCGACCACCTGGTGGGCATCCTCGAGGCCGGGTATTCGTCTGAACTCCAGAGTCTGCTGCACGCACTGGGTATCGCGACCGAGTTCGTACCCGTGACCTTCGATACCGGGCTGGCGGACACGATTCCGGTGATGATCGTGCCTTCCGCCGGCCTGCTGGGACTTGCCGATCTCGCCTCGTTCCGGGCCAGGCTCGAGGACTACGTCGCCGGGGGAGGCCGCATCGTCGTGCTCGCTCAACAGCGCGAGGAGGATTTTGCAGCCCTGCCTGGAAATGTGGCAGGCGCGGGGTGGGAAGACACCTCGAACTTGACGCTCGAGTCGGTGGCCATGGAGAGCTATCATCCGTCGCTCTCGGCCATGCCGGACGCCAGGGGCGATGTGAGCGTGGACGGGCACCTGGCAGACTGGCCCGAGACAGCCACCATCTTGCTGGCTCGAACGGACGACGGCATGCCCGAATCGGTCCTGTACCCCTACGGCGATGGATGGGTGATGGCCACGTCCCGCTATTCCGACTGGGCCTATGCGCACGGCGAGAGCACGCTTCTCGAGCAGGCGCTGCTGCGCGACGCGGTGAACTGGATGAAGGCCGGGCCGGCACTTCTGCAATCGGAACCGGGCGATACGGTGACGCTCGAATTCACCGCCACCGCGCCCCCGGAAGCGGTCAAGCTCGAGTGGGCGGTGGTCGATCCGTCCGGGGATCCCCAGGAGACGGGGGGCAAAGACGTGGATTTCTCTGGAACCGATTCCGCCGTCTTTCGCCTGGATGTCACCATTCCCCTCGAGGCGGAGACAGGGATCTGGAAGCTGATCTATCACCTGAACGATGCAGACGGAACCCCTGTAGTACCCGAAACATTGGGCGAGTGGTTCGCGGTGGGTTCACCGCCCAGGTGGGTGGTCGTCGATAGCCTGCTGAGTTTCCGCGTGGGGGTGGAAGCCAGCACCTATCTCAAGGGGGAAAACGCCCAGTTCGAGGTGACCGTGGCCAACGACAGCGACGAGGACACGGAGGTCGAATGCTGGTATTCGTTCCCCGAGAGCTACAATGCCACACACTACGGCGTCTACGGTGCGCCCGGGACTGCCGAACCTGGCAAGGTGAGCAGCACATGGAGAAGCATCAGCGTCCCCGCAAGAGAGCAGACCAGTTTCGACTACTCGGTGCCCGTGAGAGTGCCGCTCGACCGGATGTGGGTCCAGTGCTACGACACCGGTGACACCTATCTCGGGCGCGAAAGCGTCGCGTTCGAGGGCATAACTCCCGAGATCGACCTCGAGGCGGCCATGGACCGGGATGACCGGACCTACTTCGACGGGCTGCCGGTGAAGGTCGATGTCACAGTGACCAACCGGACTGCGGTGGTGATGACACCTGAAGTCCGCGTGGATATCTACGCCCCGGACAGGAGCTTCCTGGGCACCTTGCGCCAGTCGGTGACGCTCGACGCCGGTGAACAGGTCATGCTGCTTCCCAAGCCGACCTACCTTCTCACCGCGAACTCGCCCCTGGGGTGGTACTCCTGCAGGGTCTACACCTACCTCGGCGACCAGCAACTCGCGTCGAGAAGCCTCTCGTTCATGGTCATCGGGCCGCGGGTCGATGTCGCCGCGGCGTTCACGTCCACGGGCTACCTGACAGGCACAGCGACGGTCACACTGGACAACCGGGGGCCGGCGTTCGATCTCGGGGTGCTGACGGCGGTACTCACAACTCCGGACGGCAAGCAGGCCGTGGCCCAGTCGCTGGTATCCATGACGGAACTGTGGGAGACTTCCGACGTGCCCCTGGACATCGTGGTGCCGGAACTGGCCGCAGGAACCTATCGCCTCGATGCGTCGGTCAGCATCGACGGCCAGATGTTCAACACGGAAGCCACGATACTCGCATCGTCCTATGGCCTCATGCCCGTGGTCCGGGCCGCGTCCTACACCATCAACGACGATGTCGCGCTCGACGTGTCGGCTCACAACTACGGGATGTTCCACCTGGACGGCTCCTACCGGGTCTCGATTCCGGACTTCGACGCTCTCGAGGAGGCCCCCATCGCGCTGGCACCCGGTGAAAGCTTGGAGGCCAGTGCCTCGTTCCCCATCCCGGACACCCTGGTGGGCGGACAGTACTGGGGAGAAGTCCAGTTGCTCAACGCCGAAGGTGCACAAATCGCCACGTCCAACTTCCAGGTCGTCGTTCCGGCCTATGAACTCACCGCCGACCTGCCGGCCACCACGTTCCAGCCTGCGGACACTGTCGAAACCACTATCAGCAATGCCGGCGGCACTATCGCCCACGTGGACTGCTCGAGCACCCTCGTCAGCGACGACGGCGTCTCGAGGGCGACAGGGCAGAACGCACTCGATATCTACCCCGGGGGAACCGGCACCACATCCGTCGAAGTGCCTGACCAACTCGTCAACGGGGTGTACGAACTCCAGGTACGCTGCACCGACCGGGAAACGGGAAGCAAGGTGCTAGATCGGGCGCGGTCCTTCTCCGTCACCGGCAGCATCGCCGCCGCCATGGACATCGTGACGGACAAGACATACTACAAGTGGGACGAACTGCTGACCGCTACGACGACGATCACCAACGAAGGCGTGGCGGTGAACGACGCCAACCTCCACCTCGACGTGTACCGCGTGACCGACGGTTGGACCGTGCGCACCTGGCCGAGGAGCCAGATCGGCCCGCTGGTCAAGGACATCGCCCTGGGAACGGACGGGAGCCTGTGGATGGTGCCGGCCACGGGCATCACGCGGTACCAACCGGAAACCGGCAAATGGGACCAGTTCACCGAGCGGGACGGGCTGATGGGCACGACCTACAACGCCGTCGCGGTCGACATGGGGGGGGGCGTCTACGTGGGCGGTCCCACGGGCGTCGAATACCGGTCTCCGGACGGGCAGTGGTCGTCCGTCTGGGTCGCCTGGTCGGACTGGGACGAGGTGCTCGCGGTGGGGGTAGACGCCTACGGCGGGCTCTGGTTCTCGACGAGGTACGACCTGTTCGGCACTTTCGTGATACTCGACAAGGTTCCGGCCGGCGCCCGGGCACAGGGGCCTTTCGCGCGAGGCAGGACCCCGGCCGCGGGAAACCAGCGGACCCTCGGGGAGGATGCGCTCAGGTTCGAGTCGGCAGGATTCGGCGCCAGTTCCATGGATTTCGATCTGGACGGCAACTGCTGGTTCGGCACGGAGTTCGGCGCGGCCAGCTATTCTCTCATGGACGGCTTCTGGAACTACTACTACGAGTCCCCGGTCCCGCCCTTCCCCGAAGACGTGGCCATCGACGCCGACGGGAGCGTCTGGTTCACGAGCGACTACGGCACGATCCGGAAGTGCCCGGGGGGCGACTGGATTCCGTCCAAGCCCGCCCCGCCCGGTGGACAGACCATGGGCATCGGAGACGGCGACTGCGACAGCGGCGAGCCGTGGATCTTCTACTCCTCGGAGACCGGGTTGATCAACGACGAGGTCCACAGCCTCATGGTGGACGGCAACGGCGACCGCTATTTCGGCACTTCCGGCGGGATATCACGTTACTCCGCCGATGGTGCCTGGTTTTCCTACACGACCGAGAACGGGCTTGCCAGCAACGACGTCATCAGCATGAGCCCCGGCGGCGAGGGCAACTTGTGGTTCGGGACTCGAGACGGCGGCCTGAGCGAATTCCAGTTCGAAGCAGGGACGTTCCAGAACTACCTGCTGGGCTCGGACGGACCGGCCGACAGCGACATCCTCGACGTGTACGTCGCACCGAACGGGGACAAATGGTTCGGGACCGCATACGGGGTGAGCCGGTATTCCGCCGACGAATCTGCCTGGAAGAGCTGGACCATGGCAGATGGGCTCCCCTGGAACGAGATCACCGCCGTCGCCGTCGGCATGGATGGCAAGATCTGGATAGGAAACGACGCCGGATTGGCGGTCATCGACCCGGACGGCGGGGCGGTCAACCTGGTCGAATGGGAAGATATCGGAAGCTACTACACCAGCACGAACGACATCGCGGTCGACGCGTCCGGCAACACCTGGATCGCCACCGACATGGGGATCGGCGTACTCAGGGCGGACTGCACCTGGGATGAGGATCTCTACAATACCTTCTATGACGAGGAGTTCACCGCGATCGCCTTCGACGGCGAGGGGAACACCTGGCTTCGAGAGGGGTGGGTAATCGACCGGGTCAGTCCTTCCGGCGAGGTGGACTGGTTCACCCTTCCCTGGGACTACAACTCCTGGTGGGGCGACCTCGCGGTGGATGGCGAAGGCATGGTCTGGGTGACGTCCGATGTCTGGGTGCTCCGGCTGGATCCCTCCACGAGCGCCTGGCGCGTCTACACACCCTGGAACCTGTGCCAGTGCACCAGCGACGGCTCAGGCTCGGGTTCCGGGTCGGGCTCGGGAGGCCTGTTGTGCGGAGATGCCACGACGCCCCCGCCGGAAGGTTCGGGCGGGTGGGGTTCCGGCTCCGGTTGGTGGGGAGTGAAGCCGGCCGTGGACGATGATCCGGCTCCCATCGGCTCCGGGTCGGGATCGGGCGAATGGGGCTCCGGATCGGGCGAATGGGGCTCCGGGTCGGGATCGGGCGAATGGGGCTCCGGGTCGGGATCGGGATCCGGCTACAACGAATGCATGGAATGGGTCGACGATGCGTTCCAGGGGATCGCCGTGGACGCGATGGGACGGGTGTGGGCTGGCAGCGCCAACTTCGGCCTCTGGCTTCTGGACGTGGAGTCCGAAACCTGGCAGAACTTCACGGTTGACGAGGACGGCATCGGCTCGGACCACGTGACACCGGTCGAGGCCGAGGGCGGCTCCGCCGTCTGGCTCGGGACCACGGGAGGCGTATCGGAAGTGTCCTGGGGTGACGGCGGCGGCGTCAAGGTGGACGAGCGGGACATCCCCATCCCCACGCTCGAGACGTCCGGCCTTGTCGATGAGACCGTACTGGGCCCCTACACGGACGCGGGGCGCTACTACATCCAGGGGACCCTGACCTCGAGCCGCGACCAGGTCATCACCGACGACGCCTACCGGACCTTCTACATCATGCGCCAGGGACAACTGGTCGGCCTCGACCTGGCTGTCGACCGGGCCGGGTATCGCCCCGGCGAAGAGGTGACCATCAGCGGGTCCGTGGCCAACGTTTCCGAATATCCCTTGCGCGGTGTGTCCGTCACTCTCTCCCGGGACGGAACGGCGCTTCTCGGCGACGCTGTCGACCTGGATCCAGGGGATCGACACGACTTCTCCGCCACGACCACCGCCGATGCGCCCTTCTCGTTGACCCTGAAGGCGGATACCGAGGTCCTCTCTCGTGACGTTCCCGTGAGTTCCGCCGACGACGACCTGCTCTCCACCCTGGTGGTGCCCGAGGTGGTGGGACGCGACCCGTTCCTCGTCGATATCACCCTCGAGAACACCGGCCTTCGCGATATCGACCTCACCGCGGCCATCGAGGACAGCCCCGATGGGGCGGTGCAGATCACACTGGCGCCGGGCCAGACCTCGACGGTCCAGCTCGAGGCCTTCGTGACCGGCGATGCTCATGTCGCCGTGGTGCTCGGCGGCGACGTGGACCGCACGATCGGCGCTGACGTGCGGTTTGGCGAGGATGCGCGGATCGATGTCGTTGTGGACGAGTTCTACCGTGCCGGCCAGGTCGCCATTCCGTTCCAGGTGGTCGGACTCGGCGAACTGGGCGCCTATCTCGACGTCGCGTTCACCTTGACCGGCCTGGATCCAGACACCGGTCTTCCGGACCCGGACCTGTTCGAAGATGCCTCGATCGGCACCTACTGGATCGAACCAGGAGACGTGCTCGACGGGCTTCTCGGATACGAACTGAGCCCCGGACGCTACTCCCTCGACTATCAATGCCTCTACGACAGCGGGAGCCTGACCTTTGCCGTGCTGCCCGCGCTCGACCTCACCCTCGTCGCCGAGGCGGGTTCCTTCGACTCGAGCCAGCAGGCCATTCCGGTCACCGTGACCGCGGTCAACAACGGCTACGACGACTTCGACGGCGCGCTGGACCTGGAGGCAAGCTTCTTCGGCACCGAACGCGCACTCGAGGTGCCGGGCCAGGGAGGCGAGACCGTCGTCACCGTCAGCGTGGATACCACCGGCGCCGCGGCAGGGGACCACACCCTGACGGTGCGAGCCCACCGCAATGGCGAGGTGGCGGCTGTCGCCGACACGCTGCTGCATGTGCCGGCTCCGAACTTCATCTTGACCGACCGCCCGGCGGACAACCAGATGTTCGTCCCGGGAGACGCGCAAACCCTGGCCTTCACCATCAGCAACCTGGGCCCCATGAGCGGGACCGCCACGCTTCGTGTCAAGGCCATCGGCACGCTGGACGACACCCAGACCGTGTTCCTGGAACTCGGCGACGAGGCCACCCTGTCATTCCTCATCGACGTCCCGGCCGACCAGCCCGCCGGAACCTACGCGCTCGAGTACACGCTAGGCGATTCCAGGGGCCAGATACCCTTCCAGGTGGCCGGCCTTTCCATCGACGTGGCCGCCTCCCTCGACAAGCCCGTCTACGCTCCAGGCGACCCGGTCACCGCCACCCTGACCGTGACGAACACCGGCGACGTCGCCCTCGCGCTCGCGGCTCGAGCCACTCTGAACGGCGAAGACGACCAGCGCGCGACCTTCGACCTCGAAAAGGGCGCCACGCACGACCAGGACTTCACCTTCTCCGAAGTCGGCGAAGCGACCGAGTGGCTGGCCTATGCCATCTCCCTCCAGGGCGGGCGGACGCTGGTCGATAGCGGGCTCTACGTCCCGGTCCAGGTGGGGAACCTCGTGCTCTACACCGACGCGACAGTTTACGACCCGGGCGGCAAGGTAACGGTCACGGTGGAAGCCGGGCCTTCCGGGCCGCTCTCCGTCCATGCGCCCGGATACCAGAACGATTTCGACCTGACCGGCGAGCAGATCCGGTTTTCATTCAACTTGCCGGGCGATATCGTGGCCGGGACCTACGGGATAGACTACCTGTTCGATGGCAAGAACGGTCAGTACCCGTTCGACGTGCGCGGCCATCGGCTCACCGTCGAAGACCTCTGGTTCGACCAGGACATCTACGAACCCGAGGACGTCGTCGGTGTCGGGTTCGAACTCGACAGCGCCCTGGACACCTCGGTGCGCCTCGTGATCTGGATCGAGGACCCGCCCGGTGACTTCTGGACCGCGTTGCAGCGTGGCGACGATCTTGCAGCCGGATGGCAGACCCTGATGCTCTCCATCCCCCTGTCCACGCCGACCACCGGGGCCCATCTCCTGCGGTACGCCTTCTACCTGGCGTCGACCGGCGAGACCCTGGCCACCGGCTCGGCCTGGTTCGACGTGTCCGACGGCATTCTCTACGTGGACGCTGCAGCCACCGGCATGCCCGAGGACGGGAGCCGGGACCGGCCGTTCACCGACCCGGGAACGGCTGCCCTGATCGCTCGAGACGGGGACACGATCCTGCTGGCCGGCGGCGACTACCCGGGCAGCATGGACATCGATCGAGACGTCACCGTCCGCGGCGGCTTCGATCCTGAGACCTGGGAGCAAACCGGCGGCGCGCTTCCGGCGGTACTGAAACCGGAAGCAGGCGATCCCGCCATCCACGTGCGCGATCGGGCCTACGTGACCCTCGAGGACCTCCAGATCGAGGGTGGCGGTGAAGGGCTGCTGGTCGAGGACGCCGACGCCGACGCCGCCCGGCTCGTGGTCACAGGCACCGACGGCCCGGCGGTACGCTGTACCGGCGACAGCGCACTCCTGCTGTCGTCGAGCGTGATCCGGGGGAACGGCTCGGGCGTCCGGGTGGAGGACGGGTGCGACGCGGTCATCGCCGAGAACACCATCATCGACCAGGGAGGTGCCGGAATCTCCCTGTCCAAGGTCCGGGCGATCATCAGTGCCAACATCGTGGTGAACAACGACAGGGGTATCGAAGCGGACCCGGACACGGCCGCGGAGGTCACCTGGAACGATGTCTGGAGCAATCCGGACGGCAACTACGACGGGCTCCCGGATCCCACCGGGGAGGACGGGAACGTGAGCCGCGACCCCAGGCTCTACGAGCCGGACGATCCCCACCTGGCCTATGATTCCCCCCTGATTGATTCGGGTCCTTCCGAACCGGCGACCGACCAGGACATGGACCGCGAGCCGCGGCCCTACGTCCCCGGCGCTCCAGGCGACATCGGCGCCGACGAGTACGTCGATTCGGACGCCGACGGCATGCCCGACTACTGGGAACGCCTCTTCTTCGCCTCGATAGAGCCTGACGGCACGGGGGACCCGGACGGCGACAGCATCCCGGACCTGCGGGAGTACTACAGCCACCTCAACCCGCTGGTGCCCGACCCGCCCCAGGACGCCGACGGCGACGGGTACGACCTTGGCGCGGATTGCAACGACAATGACCCGAACATACACCCGGACGCACTCGAACAATGCAACGGCACGGATGACGACTGCGACGGACAGGTCGACGAACCGGAGGACCTGGACCCCGCCTCCTACCCGACCTGGTACGCCGACGCGGACGGTGACGGGTACGGCGACCCGGCGTCGCCGCTCACCGCTTGCGGTGCGCCCGAAGGCTACGTGGCCAACGCCGGCGATTGCGACGATACCGACCCGGCGATCAACCCCGGCGCGGCGGAGCGGGTGGACGGCGTCGACAACGACTGCGACGGCGTGATCGACCCGTGGCTCGAGGCCACTTCGACACCGGCACCCACGCCGGAAAGCATGACCGGGACGCCGTGGGTCGAGCCGACCGGGACGCCGTGGTCCGGACTCACGCCAACCCCGGGTCCCTACGCGACACCCACCCCGGCGGGCGGCACGCCGGCGACCTGGACGCCGGTAAGTGAGACGCCGTGGACGCCCGAGACTGTCGCTACCGGGACGCCGTTCCCCTGGGCCACGGCAACGCCGTCGCCGGAAGAAACGGAAGCGCCGGCCACGGCCACCCCGGGAGATGTCAGCGGGGACGACGACGCGACCTGCGTGCGTCCCACCTACCCGCCCGAGGGCGACACGAACGGCCGGTGCGGTTGCTACACCGGCGAGGCGCCGCCCAACCGGAACGTCACCCCCTGGGCACTGCTTGCCAGCGCCTTCGGGTGGGCGCTCTGGAGACGCAGGAAAGGAAGAAAGCCGGCAGGCGGGGACGAAACCGACCAGACAGCAGGCGGAGGCGGACAGATGACAAGACGCGGCAGTTCGTACAATACCGGCAACCGGGGCCGTTCGCACCGGTCTCGAGCGCTTCTCCTGGGGATCATCCCTTGGCTTTTCGTAGGTTGTGACGGGCGTCTCTTCGTGGGCGAGGAGACACCGACGCCCACACCGACGTGTATCCCGCCGAGCGCCGAGGCGACGCCGACTCCGGCAGGGACGATGGCACCGTCGCCAACGCTGGTGCCCGAGACCACCCCAACGCTCGAGCCACCCCCCACGCCGACACCGCCGCGCGTGACGACCCCGACTCCCGAGCCCCCTGCGACTCCGACCCCGGTGCCGACCCTCACGCCCGCCCCGGTGGCCACGCCTCCCCCCCTGTTCACGCCAACGCCCCTGGTCACCCCAACGCCCGCCCCGTGCTCGAATGGGGTCCTGGACGAAGGTGAAGAGGGGATCGACTGCGGCGGTGTATGCGAGGAGGCTTGCCCGCCACCCGACCCGGCCGAGCGCGCCCCCGATCCGGTGGCTGGCGAAATCCCTTCGTTCGCCGGTGGCTATGCATTCCTCTATGCCGGGGACGAGCCTGTCCAGACCGGGGTGGACCCGGACGCCATGGAGCCGTCGCGCCTGGCCGTCATCATCGGGCTCGTCACGGACCGTGACGACAGCCCGCTGCCCAACGTGACCATCACCATCGACGGTCACGAGGAATTCGGCGAAACGAGGACACGGGAAGACGGCCGGTTCGATATCGCCGTGAACGGCGGCGGCCTGCTCACCGTCCGGTATCGAAAGGCCGGCTACCTGGACGCCCAGCGTACCGTCGATGTCCCGTGGAACGATACCGTGGAAGCCCCCGGCGTGGTCCTTGTCGCGCTCGACCCGGAGGTCACCACGATCACGCTGCAGGCCGACGACATGCAGGTGGCTCGAGGCAGCACCGTGGTGGATGACGACGGCCCCCGTCGCGCCACACTGCTGTTCCCGCCGGGCATCTAGGCGACCATGGTCCTCGACGACGGGTCAGAGGTGCCACTCACCGAGATCCAGGTACGCGCGACCGAGTACACGGTGGGCGAAAACGGCCAGGAGGCCATGCCCGCGCCCCTTCCCGTGACCAGCGGCTACACCTACGCGGTGGAACTGAGCGTGGACGAGGCCCTCGATGCCGGTGCTGCCGAAGTCCAGTTCAGCGAACCGGTCGCATTCTACCTGGAGAACTTCCTTGGCTTCCCGGTGGGCGAGACCGTGCCGGTGGGGTACCTGGACCGGGACCGGAACGTCTGGGTGCCTTCCGAGAATGGTGTGGTGATCAAGGTCCTCGACGTGTCCGACGGAAAGGCCCTGGTCGATACCGACGGCGACGGCGCGCCCGATTCGGACAGCCGGCTGGCCGCGCTCGAGATCACCGTCACCGAACTCGAGCAGCTCGCGTCGCTCTACCTCCCCGGCACGACGTTGTGGCGGGCACGGATACCCCACTTCTCGCCGTGGGATTGCAACTGGCCCTACGGGCCACCGCCGGGGAAACGCTACCCGCCGCCGAACCCACCGCGCCCGGGGGACCCGAAGGACGACCCGTGCGCCCAGGGAGGATCGATCATCCTCTGCCAGAGCCAGGTGCTCGGTGAGGAACTGCCCATCACCGGGACGCCGTTCAAGCTGCACTACCAGAGTTCGTGGCAGCCTGGGTTCGTGGCTTCGAGCATCACCGTTCCCTTGACCGGGAGCGAGGTCCCGGAAGACATGACGGCAATCAAGTTGAGCGTGACCGTTGCCGGGAACCAGCTCTCGTGGTCCTACGCACCGGCACCAAACCTCACCCAGTTCGTCACCTGGAATGGTCTGGACGGCTATGGCAGGCCCGCTCCGGGGCAGCAGATGGCACACATCGTGATCGATTTCATGTTTCCAGCGGTCTACTACGGCTCGGGCGACTACAGCGCCAGCTTCGCACGGTTTCCAACCAGCGATTTCCAGATCCTCGGCTACCGGCGCCAGGCCATCTCCATTCGCAGGGAATACCGCGTTCCCATCGCAGCGAACGAAGTCCCTACCACGGAATTCGGCGGCTGGTCCCTGGATATCCACCACGTCTACCAGCCGACTCGAGGCATGCTCGCCGGAACCCTGTTCCAGGGAGACGGCACGGAACGTGCCATCGACTCCCTGGGCGCTGTGATCGAGACCGTGGCCGGCACCGGCTACTACGGTGGAGGCAATGGAGACAATGAAGCGGTTCGTACCTACCTGCGGAACCCCGGGGCTCTCGCCGTCGACGCCAACGGCGACGTGTTCGTCGTCGAGCGCAAGGGATACCGTATTCGTCGATTCACCCCCGGCGGCACGATCGTCACTGTCGCCGGTACCGGGTCGTTCGGGACGCCCGTCGAGGGCGCACTGGCGACCGCCAGTCCCCTGGGAACGGTCGAAGATATCGCGCTGGACCCCCAGGGAAACCTGTACCTGGCCAACCAGGGGTCCGGGGCCGGGTGCGCGGTCTACCGCATCGACACCAGCGGCCTGATCGAGCGTGTCGCCGGCAACGGCGAATGCCATCCGGCCGGAGCGACACCGGGGTGGCAGGAGGGTGACCTGGCCCGGGACGCCGCCCTCGAGGACGTCCATGACATCGCGTTCGCCCCCGACGGCACGCTCTACCTCGCCCGGCCGCTCCAGGTCCTGACGGTCGACCCCACCGGCAGGCTGTTCACGGTCGCGGGAAATGGCGACATCCCCGAGGACGCCCCAGCGGACGGCGAGGCTGCACCGGAGGTAGCCCTGTATGTCGACAACATGGATGTCGCCGAGGACGGTACCGTCTACTTCGAGAGCCTGGGAGCGATCCGGACCGTGGACTCGGCAGGCCGCCTCGACACGGTCGCGGGCATCAGCGGCATCCTGGCATACCCGGAAAACGGCGCGAACGCCCTCGATGTGCCCGTTCCGGCGTCGGCCATGGTGATCGGGCCCAATCGCGAGATCTACTGCATCTATGACGAGGAACGACCCCTCGTGTACAAGATCGACATGCAGGGCAATGTCGTCTACGTCGCCGGCGGCCAAAGCGCCGGGTACGATGGCGACACGGGGCTCGCGGTGTCCGCGCGACTCGACGGACCGACCGGGCTCGCCATCGGCCCCGATGGCAGCATCTACGTGGGAGACACCCGGAACGGCCGCGTCAGGCGGATCTACCCCGGCCCGGAACTCCTCGCTCGAGGCGAAATCGCTTTCCCCAGCGAGGACGGCCGACTCCTGTTCACCTTCGACGCCAATGGCCGCCATCAACGCACGCTCAGCGCCGTGACAGGGACCACCCTGTACCAGTTCGTCTACGACGAAGAGGGGCGACTCGCCGAAGTGTGGGACAGGGACGGCAACGTCACCACGATAGAACGAGACGACGCTGGCAACGCCGTTGCCTTCGTCGCCCCGGGCGGTCAACGAACCGAACTCGCTTTCGGCGAAGATGGATACCTCGCCACAGTCGTCGCCCCGGAGAACGAGGCGACCAGCTTGACCTACTACGACGGAGGCTTGCTCGAGACCTTGACCGATCCTCGAGGCTTCGTACACCGGTTCGCCTACGACGATGTGGGCCATCTCATTCATGACGAAGGCCCGACCGGCATCTCGAGCACGCTCGACCGGACCGACCTGGACGACGGCTACGCGGTGACGGTGACGTCTACCCTGGGGAGAACGACCAACTACGAGGTGACCAGATCAGCGGACGGAACCACGGTATCCACCGTGACTAACCCGGCAGGAGCCGTCACCCAGACACTCATGCGGCCGGACGGGACCGAAGAGACGACCTACCCCGATGGGACCGTGGTCGTGACCGCGAACGGCCCCGATCCCCGTTGGGGCACCACCGCCCCCATCGCCGCGTCAGTAACCATCACCACCCCAACCGGCCTCCTGACCGCCATCGAGAACAGCCGGGAGGTGACGCTCGCCGACGAGAACGATCCGACCAGCCTCCTGGCCTTGACCGACGCTACCATCGTCAACGACAGGCTCTACACGACGAGCTATGACGCGCCCACGCAGACCATCACCCGCACGACGCCCGAAGGGCGGGAATCCGTGGTCACACTGGACGAAAGAGACCACGTGGTCCGTATCGAGGCCGATGCCGTCGCCCCGGTCTCCTTCGTCTACGACGATACGGGCCTCCTCCTCCAGCGAACCCAGGAGGACCTGACCTGGGACTACTCCTACGACGATGAACGCAACCTCACCGCCGTCCTCGAGCCGACTGGAAACACGCTCCTCCATGCCTACGACGCCGCCGGCAGGACCACGCAAACCACCCTGCCCAGCGGCGCGATCTATGGCTTCGGCTACGACGACAACGGCAACCTGGTGTCCATCACAACCCCCACAGGGACGACCCACAGCCTCGAGTTCACCGCAAACGACGCGCGGGCCGCCTACCTGCCTCCTGGATCGGAGACCAGCTACGCCTGGACCTACGACCTCGATGGCGCGGTCATCGAGACCACGTTGCCTGATGGACGGATCGTCGAACGTGCCTATGACAGTGGTGGACGGGTGTCGGGCCTGTCATACGACGCGGCGTCCACCTCGTTCGCCTACCACGACCCCACAGACTTGCTCGCCGAGACCACGCGGCGAACGTCGTCCGGGGACATCATCGAGACGATTGCCCAGACCTGGAACGGGTCCAAGGTCTCCGGGATGGTGTGGTCCGGCATCGCCGAAGGCAGCTATGCGTACACCTACGACGACAACCACTGGATCAACCAGGTGCGGTTCGCCAGCGGAGACGACGAGGTCGTCATACCCCTGTCCCGGGACAATGACGGGCTCGTCTCCTCCGCGGGACCGTTCACCATCCTCCACGACGGTCCGGAGGGCGCTACCACTCGAGTCGCCGACGGTGTCGCGGAGATGGACATCGGCCACGACGGCCACGGGCGCCCCGACACCCTCACCCAGACCGTCGCCGGAGACACGGTCTATGCCTACCAGCTCGCCTTCGATGGCAGCGGCCGGGTGGTCCAGAAGAACGAGACCATCGGCGGGGAAACCCACACCTACGACTACCTCTACGATCCGGATGGCCAACTCCTCGAGGTCTCCCTGGACGGCGAAGTGGCCGAAACCTACGCCTACGATTCGAACGGCAATCGCACCCTGAGCGACGCCGGGGGCGTGGAAGTGTCCGCCGAGTACGACGCTCAGGACCGATTGACCCGCCTGGGCGACGACACCTACCTCCACGACGGCGCAGGGTTCCTCGAGCAACGGGGCGACATGACGCTGACCTACAGCGCTCGCGGGGAACTGCTCGAGGCGGTATTGCCTTCGGGCGATGTTGTCTCCTACGCCTACGACGGGTTCATGCGGCGCATCGCCAGGAGCGACAGCCAGGGCGTGGAACAGTACTTCTACGGGGACCCGGACCGGCTCGAGCGCATCACGCACATTCGTCACACCGACGGCTCGCTGAGCACGCTCTACTACACCAGGGAGGGGCGGCTGTTCGCGCTCCAGCGGGACGGCGCGACCTACTACGTGGCCACGGACCAGGTGGGAAGCCTCCGGCTGGTGGTGGACTCGAGCGGGACGGTCGTGCGGCGCGTGGACTACGATAGTTGGGGCGTGGTGCAGGCCGAGACCGGCGCCGACTTCGACTTCCCGTTCGGGTTCGGGGGCGGTCTCCAGGATCCCGCCACCGGGCTCGTGCACATGGGCTGGCGCGACTACGATCCGGCGGCCGGCCGATGGACCAGCCGGGACCCGGGACTGTTCAACGGCGGTCAGGTCAATGTCTACGTCTACGTCAGCAACAACCCGGTGAGCTTCTGGGACCCGCTCGGCCTCTTCTCGTTCGGCATGAGCGCCTACGAAGGCATAGGCGGTGGATTCAAGATCTCGTGGGTGCCCGGGAAGGGATTCTCCACCTGCTTCGAGATCGGAATCGGGCTCGGCGGGGGTATCGACGTCAATCCCACCGGCGGGTTGGACAAGACCGACGTCAGCAGCGTCTTCGAACTCGGGGGCAATGCTGGACCACTTGGCATCTCCCTCCAGGCCAAGCACGGGGAAAAGTGCGGCGATTCCTTCGGCGCCAAGGTCACCGCGGGACCATTCAGCTACGACACGTCAAGCGGCTTCTCCGCGGGAGGGTCGGTCGATGACCTGGGCAAGACGATGAATCAAATCGCCAACAGCACGAAGGTCGGTGCAGTCGGCAAGATGGCGGCGGAGGTGTGTACCCGCTGGTGGTGATGGGAGGCGGGGGGACACCTCACGGGATAGGTGGTCTGCCGGCTTCCTCCAAGGCCATCATCACCGCGCCGACGCCGTAGGGTTCATCGTCCCCGACCGGCACTCGAGCATACATCCAAGAGGGACCGGGATTGGTCGCCTTCGAGATACCCGTGACCACGGGGTTGCCGTCGTCGTATTCTATCACCGACAGGAGCCCGGCGAGAGCTTTCTCCGCCGCGTCTCGAGCCGGGGTTCCGAGCAGGCCGATGCGGTTGCCACGCAGGAGGGCGAAGGCGAAGAGTGCGCTGGCCGATGTCTCCAGGTAGGTGTCTCCCGGCCGGTTCAGCACGGTCCACCAAAGCCCCGTTGGGTCCTGCCACGACATGACGGCATAGGCGTGGTTGACGAAGGCGGACACCAGCGCGGGCCGGTCAGGGTGCGCGGCCGGGAGTTCGGTGAGCAGCATCCCGAGGCTCGCGAGCGCCCAGCCGTTTCCGCGGCCCCAGAACGTCGGTGTCGACGAGACGTGCCGGTCGACCAGTTCGTCGTACATGTGCCAGTAGAGTCCTGCTCGAGGCGACATGAGGTGGGATTGGAACAGGCTGAACTGTTCGGCGAGCGCGTCGAACGAGGAGGACGTGCCGGTGATGGCCCCGTCCATGGTGTAGAAGGTCCCGAACATGAACAGGGAGTCGACCCAGACCTGGTTCGGCGTCACCACCATGTGGGCGATGGCCCCGTCCTCGAGCCTGGGAGCCACGTCTTCCAGGTAGTGGCGGCACTCCTCGACCACGTCGAGGTAGGCCGGGTCCTGGTAGATATCGTAGAGGTAGAGCGCCGACGTGGCAGGCACCACGGTATCGCTCCGGTTGATGTGCACGCCCCGGGCCAGGTGGTAGTCGACCCAGGCCTGGATGTACTGGAGGATTTCCTCGCTGCCGGTCTCACGGTGCACTGCCTGGAGGCCGAGCGCGAGGACAGCCTCCCCCCAGTTCCATGCCATGGTCTGCGGGGGGTGGGCGCCCATCCAGGTGACGGCCAGGTCCTCAGCCAGGGCGTGGAGCACTTCCGGGTCGGGGTCGGGATCGGCCTGCCCGGCAGTTGCTCGAGGCGCGGGCAGGGCCGTCAGGAAGAGACCCGCAATGACCACGGTGATGCTGCCGAATCCGTGGTGGGCTCGAATTTCCGTCGTATCCACGGTGCTACCTCCTGTGTCAAGGGTGTCGCATCCTCCCGGACCAGCGGCGAAGCGGCCTGGACCGGCCACGCCGGGGAAGCGTCATGGTGGCGGGGCCCGCTCCGGCAACGCGGTGGCGGACCCCAGGGCCGGAAGGTGTGCCCGTCACATCAAGAGCGCTCGTGCGCCGAGAATCTCGCCCGGACGCTGGACAGGTCCTTGGGATCCCCGATGACGGTGAGCCGGTCCCCCAGGGCCAGCACGGTTTTGCCTCGAGGCACGATCGACACCCCGTCACGCCGGATGATCGCGACGAGACACCCGTCCGGCAACTCGATATCCCGAATGCGTTTTCCGGCCAACGGCTCCGCGGGTGTGCCCCCGGCGACGGTGATGGAGACGAAGCGTTCGTCGTGCAGGAGGGCCTCCTTGAGCTGCTGGCAGTCCTGGGCGTGTCGCCAGTCGGCGGCGAAAGAACCCTCCTCGACCCGCCCGGCAATCCTGGCCAGGACACGCAGGTGGCGTGCCGGGTCGCCCTCCGGGCTGACGAGGAAGAACACGGCGGTGACCGTCTCCGCGTGTTCCTTGCCCGACAGGGGTTCGGCGACCCTGACCTCGATCCCCCGGCGAGCCCGCACCAGCACCATTTCCGGGGCGTCGAGGCCGTCCACGTGGAGGTGTGGCAAGGCGATGCCTCGAGACACCGGTGTCGCGCCGATACGGCTGCCCTCCTGGAACCGCTTGAAGAACTCCTCGGCCGAATGGGGCGCGACGGAGGCGAAGTGCTCCGCAGCGATGGCGACGACCTCGTCGAACGTGGTCTCCTCTTCCCGGTCGATCACGAGTGCCCGCGCCACGATTTCGTCGAACGGATCGCCTCGCCGGAGCCCTTTCTCCTTCATGATCCCCCGGAGTTCGCTGTCCAGCCCCTCGTGCCGCCGCTGCCCCAAGCGCTCGAACACGTGATAGATGGCCCCTTCCCTGGTCACGCGGTGGCGCGCGTAGGCGAAGTACCACACGGTGGCCACCAGCACCATGCCCAGGGAGAACAGGGAAGGCAGAACGCCCATCTCGTAGATCAACAAGACCGGGATGGCGATTCCAGCGATCTGCATCCACGGGTACCCGGGAGATCGGTAACCGGGATCATACGAGGGAATGCGACTCTCCCTCATCACGATCACCGCGGCACAGACCAGGGCGAACATGAGGAGCTGAAAGGCACTGGCCAGCTTGGCAATCCGGGTCGGGTCCAGGACCAGCACGATGGCCACGATGGTGCCCACGGTGGCCAGGAGGGAGATGTACGGCGTTCCGCCACGGCTCATTCGGCGGAACGGGGAAGGCAGAATATGGTCCCTGCTCATGGCCAGCGGGTACCGGGACGCGCTGAGAGTGCCTGCATTGGCCACCGAGACGAAAGCGAAAAGGGCGGCAACGGTTACCAGCAAACCGCCGGTCGAGCCCATCGTCGCGGTCGCAGCGGCCAGCACGGGGGTGAGGTTTCCGGCGAGCTTGTCCATGGGTACGACGCCCACCATGACCACGGTTCCAAGGGCGTAGATGAGGACTGCTGTGCCCAGGGCGAAGATGACGCCCAGGGGGAGATTTCGTTCCGGGTCCTTCACCTCCTCGGAGAGGCTGGCCACGTTGGTCATCCCGACATAACTGATATACACCAGGCCAGTGGTGGACAGCAGCGCGCTTGTCCCGGCGTCGAAAAAATGGTCGAAATGCTCGGGCCGCACCTGGGGAAGCCCGGCACCCATGAATACGGCCAGAATGAGAAGCAGCCCGGCCACCAAAAGGATCTGAAGGCGTCCGGTCTTGCGGGCTCCGAAATAGTTCACGATTCCAAGGACCATCGCCAACGCCACCGCGATCGTCGTCATCGGCAATCCAGGGAGATAATAGGTGAGATAGACCCCGATTCCCACGAGCGCGAACGCCACCTTGAGCACCAGCGCCAGCCAGGTTCCAATGCCACCGATGGTACCGAAGTAGGGCCCCAATGCGCGATCGAGGAAAAAATAGACACCACCGGCTCGAGGCATTGCGGTGGCGAGTTCGATCACGCTGAAGGTGGCTGGCACGAGCGGGACCGCAGCGAGCACGTAGGCCAGGACCATGGCCGGTCCAGCCTCGGCCGCCGCGATTCCCGGAAGCAGAAAGAAACCGGCACTCAACGTCGTCCCGGCAGCTATGGTGACCACCCCGAGAAGGGACAGCTCCTTCTTGAGACGCGACTTGCTCGTCGACCTCATGGTACCTCATCCTGATAACCGCCCGGCGGCGTCCTGTCTCGTGTGGCTCGCCGAGCGCAATCCCGGCGGCAGCTCCTGTCCAGCTCTAACATCGCTCGACCCGGAACGGCACATCTTTCCGTGGTGTCGTCGTCTCCCCACGGCCGGAAGTGCGCGAAAGCACCCCCGTCACGGTGCGGCTTCGGTTCCCGGAACGAAACAGGTGGGGATCATCGAGGTGTTCGGTCGACGCCGCGAGCCGCTCGTTGCCTGTTTCTCCCGGATTTGCAAGAAAGTTTCGTAAGAAATCCCCCCTCAAATGCGACTAAATAGCCGGTGGGTAGTTGGCATCCGGTGGTATCCTCGGCGTGAATCGGTCCAACCCCGCCTTTTTTTGTTCGGCCTCGCCGGAGAACTTACGCAACCACGGCCAGGGCGACCGAGCCTGGCTCTCTGAACGATCACCCTGGTGTCGGTTGCCAAGAAGAAGGTTCGGCACCCCGGGGAAGACACCTACTCGTCATACTCCTCAAACACATCCTTGGGTGCCCCGCATTCGGGACAAACGAAGTCGTCGGGAAGGTCGTCGAACGAGGTTCCCGGCTCCACCCCATCCTCGGGAATGCCTGTCGAGGGATCGTACTCCCATCCACACACCGGGCATACGTATTTCGTCATGATACTCTCCTGCTCAGGACATGGTGATCGGAAGTTCTGGCTATGATAGCCTGTTTTCCCCTTCTGGCAACAACAACTGTCCCCATCCCGGGCGTGCGGGGCGACGACCCGGCACACGGACAGAGCCGACACGCGGCGAAACCAGCCTCATGGCCCCCAGCACTCGCCGATCACCGCAACCACGGCAGGGTCCCGGCAATGTTGAGCTTGACTCGAGACGCTCTGAGGCGGTACGTGGTTGGGGTGTTGTGATGGAGCCGGGTCGGGCTCGCAATGGCCGGAAACGCACCTGGACGACCGGTCCTTGCGTCGAGCGCCCGCTCAATGACCGAACCTGACAGGAAGCGTGAGGGAGGATGGGCCATGCCGCTGGGCGAACTCCTGGTTCAACCCGAGACCTACGTGAGCTTGCTGACGTTGACCGCCCTGGAGATCGTTCTCGGCATCGACAACATCGTGTTCATCACGATCCTGGCCGGTGCGATGCTCGAACGGAAGCAGCGGCGAGCCCGGCGCATAGGCATCGCGGTGGCGCTGCTGTCCCGCCTGGCGCTCCTGTTCACCCTGTCCTGGATCATGCGTCTCCACCAGACGTTGTTCGTGGTGTTCGGCGAGGATTTCTCCGGCAAGGACATCATCCTTATCGGCGGGGGGCTCTTCTTGATGGCCAAGGCCGCCCACGAGATCTACGAGAACGTGGAACGACCGCTGGAACACCAGGCCCACGCCATCCAGAAGTCCGGCCCAGTCCCTCCAAGGATGGCCTGGGCGTCCTTCATCGCTCAGGTGGTCATGCTCGACGTGGTCTTCTCCCTGGATTCGGTGATCACGGCCGTGGGCATGGTCAACAATATCTGGATCATGTCCACCGCTGTCATCCTGGCGGTCATCGTCATGCTGATCTTCGCCGGTCCCGTGGGTGATTTCGTTCAAAACCACGCGAGCATCCGCGTGCTCGCCTTGGCGTTCCTGGTCCTCATCGGGCTTCTGCTCGTCGCCGACGGGTTCGGCAGGCACGTCCCCAAGGGCTACATCTATTTCGCGATGGCGTTTTCCCTCTCCATTCAACTCCTGAACATGCGCATGCAAAGCCGGGCGCAACGCATCGCGAGGCGGGGATGAGCCGTTCGGCAGGGAGCGGGCGATGGCCGCTCTGTCACCGGAAGACGTTGGGCCGGTTGCGGCGGTCGCGGATACGTTCGAGCAGTTCGTCGAAGTAGTCGTCGCCCAGGGTATGGCCGGCCTCGGGACCACTTCACCTTCCGCGTACATGTTCGACAGGTGCTCGTTTACAGTGGGAACCGTATTTCATGCCTCGGTGTTTTCGTTTTGAGCACAGCCCAAAAGCTGCTCCGCCAGTATCAGGGCATCCACCGGCCAGAAGCACTCCGGGCGTGGATGGCGCACATGCGCCTGTCCGGCCACAGGACGGCAGTTCAGCAAGCGTTCGGTCCATTGGGCGGGAATCGCGTCCCGACCGCACACGGCGCCAAGAAGCGCTCCGCAGATGGCTGCGTTGGTGTCGGTGTCTCCGCCGCGCATGACGGTGTCCACCACGGCTTCCTCCAGGTTCGAGGCATGGAGAAGCTGCCACAAGGCGTTCCGGAAAGCGATCAAGACCCATCCCTGCTGGTGGACGTAATCCTCGGGTGGTGCTT
>JAJRTE010000049.1 GCA_024278455.1 Myxococcota bacterium | reverse complement strand
GTATCGCCTCCATGATGGCCGAGACCCACGTGGTCTTGCTCGATCGCGACCGAGTTCGACCGGGCCTGGGCAGCCTCTTGCCGGAAGTACGGCCGCTCCTGGCCCAGGCGCCAGGCTACATGGCCGTCGTGACCGGACCGAGCCGGACCGCGGACATCGAGAGCATCCTCGCACTAGGCGCCCACGGGCCTCGAGCCGTGGACATCCTGCCGGTGGGCGACGCACATACCGGCCAATGACCTCGACGTCTGGCCCGAGGCGTGGAACGGCCAGGAAATCGGACATGAACGCACGCGGCACGAGGAGGACCGGAACCTCGCCCCTGCGCCGAGGCGGCACGGTCCCGGACCGCCCGGCCCCAGGGTACGATTCCGCCATCGAGGCCGAGCGGCAGGAAGGCGGAAGGAGACGACGGGACGGTTTCCCCCGCACCCGAAGCCTGCCCCTACCGCGGCGGACGGGCGTTGCCGCTCTACGACTTCTACCTCGGACGTTCCTGCGTCCCGTGCTTCGTCGATCGCGAGGAGGCCGTGCAAGAGAAGTTCGAACAGGAACAGGCCCAGCGCCGTCGTTGGCCTCGAGATCCCGTCTAGCACGACTCTCCCGCGATTTCCTTCCAGGATCGCGGCCGCCGTCGCCTTGACGTCCCGTCCCCTCGCAATCACCGCGGGCACACGATCCCCAACCAGGTGCCATCCATCAGGAGGCCCCCTTGTGGTGGGTCGTGCCGGTCCCCGAATCTCGCCGGCCTCCAGGAGGCCCCGAAAAACCATAATTCAGCGCCGATAGCCTGGCAGCCTGCCATCGCGCTGTCGCAAGAAAAACTCATGTATGTCGAAGATTGCTGTTGACTTTCTGTCTGCGAGCACGATAATGGAAGCCAGAAAATCCAGAAAACGGCGTTATCGGCGATGCAAGTGAGATATTTGACGACCGGCCAAGCAGCTTCGAGATGTTCAGTCAGCCCGGATACCGTGTTGAAGTGGATCCGTGCCGGATTGCTGCCTGCTCGCCGGACTGCAGGCGGGCATCATCGGATCAGCGAGCGGGACCTGGACCTCGTTCTCAGGCCGCGCGAGCCTGTGTGCGAACGTCCAACGGGGTCGGCCAGGCGGCAGTATCGGTATTGTTGGGAGTACAACGGCAATGGCAGGTTGCTCGATGCGTGCGCGACCTGTTCTGTCTACCAGATGCGAGCCCAGCGTTGTTACGAGGTAGCACGGCTGGTGCCTGACGCGGGTCCGTCCCAGAAGTTCTGCAAGACTACCTGTGAAGACTGCGACTACTACCAGCTTGTCCATGAGCAGACAGTGAACATACTCGTGATTACCGACAACGCGGAGTTGGTGCGCGAGTTGAGAAGCAAAGCCGGCAGCACTCCCTACAACTTGGAGTTTGCTGACTGCGAGTACACATGTTCTGCTGTGGTCAGCCGATTTCGGCCGGACTTCGCCATCATCGACTGTGCTCTTGGGAGGCAAGTGAGCCGGGACATCACCTACCACCTCGGGCAGGATCCGCGGATTCCCTTTGTCAGGGTCATCCTGGCCGGGAGCGAGGATGAGTTTCCGCGAGAGTGTGAGAAGGAGGTGTTCGCCACGATCGAGCGCCCATTTGGCATCGAGGATATCAGGGCGTGTATCGAAGGGATCAGCGGAGACGGAGTGAGCTAGAGAGGAGGATACCTACAGGTCTGATCGCGTAGTCGTGGCCGGTGCAGCGTGTTCCGGCGCGCATCGAAGAGAAGAGTCGAACGGCGAGGGAGAAGGCATGTTCGGGGGAGTAGGTGCCTGGAGAGGGGGGTGTTTCCGGGGCTTCGGGAGGGGTTCTGTGCGGGCACGCAGAGTCTTGGTGGTGAGGTAGCGTTTGCCCTCCGGGTGGCAAGCCGGCCTCCGGGCGATTCGACCCTCGTTGTTCTGTCTTTTCCCCCAAGTCAGGAGGTTGCCAGTGGATCCGGTGAGCTTGAGAGAAGAGCAATTGGATAATGACGGTTTCCTGAGAGAGATGTCTGGCTGGAGCCGAGAGATGGCCCGGGATCTGGCGGAGCGCAACGATCTGGGTCCGCTGAGCGATGATCACTGGAAAATCATCGAATATGTTCGGGACTACTACCGTGAACACGGGGAGGGTCCGGCAATTGTCAAGATTGCCAGGGCCACGAAGCTGAGTTCCGAGGAGATCTGCTCTCTCTTCCCTTGTGGGATCGCTCGAGGGGCGTACAGACTTGCCGGCCTGCCCAGGCCCTCGGGTTGTCTCTGAGCGTACAACAACCTATGGAGGCTCGAAGTGGACGCTTTCGCACTGCTCGTGGGAGGCATTCTTCCCTACTTGACGGTAGTGGTGTTCCTGGTTGGCATGGGGTACAGGTTTCGTGCGTGGTTCAAGGCGCCCCAACCGGGCAAGATGACCCTGTTTCCGGCGCCTGACTCAACCGCCGGTGGTGTCTTGGCGGAAACGTTGTTCTTTCCCAGTCTTTTCAAGGGGGACAAGGTCCTGTGGTCATTCGCGTGGATCTTCCATGCCACGTTGGCGCTGGTGTTTCTCGGTCACATCCGGGTCTTCACGGGCCTCGTCGACCGGATTCTGATGGCGGTGGGCATGTCCGCCGACAACATTGGCGTGATGTCCGCCACGGCGGGAGGTGTGGCAGGAGTCGTCCTGCTGGGCACCGGGCTCTTGCTGCTGATCCGGCGCCTGACGATACAGCGCGTGCGGGAAATCTCCCGGGTTCCCGACTTCTTCGCCTTGCTCTTGTTGATAGCGATCATCGGGACCGGGGATCTCATGCGATTCGGTCCCCACTTCGACCTGGAGCAGACGAGAGTGTGGGCGCGTTCTCTTCTTGCCTTCTCTCCCGACGTGCCGCGAAATGGGCTCTTTCTCGTGCATGCGCTGTTCGCCATGCTGCTGATCATATACGTGCCGTTCTCCAAGATTCTGCATTTCGGTGGAATATTCTTCACGCAGACCCTCGTGAAAAGGAGCTAGTCATGGCGCAAGATACAGCCCATGTTGGCGCGGGCCCGGCCACGAAGCGGCCGGAAGTGGTTCGTGCGAAGGAAAGCCCTGTCGTCGATCCGGAGCAGGTAATCCGGGCCATTACGGCAATCGATGGCGGCCCCAGGGTATTGAAACTCTACATGGAGATGTGTGCCAGGTGTGGCACGTGTGCGTCGCAGTGTCCGGTCTACTATGGAAAGGCGGAGAAGAAGTATAACCCCGTCGAACGGTCCGACCTGATTCGGGACATCTACAAGAAGCATTGTACCACCACGGGGAAGCTCCTCGGAGCCCTGGTCGGTGCTCGAGACTACCGCGATGGGGAACTCGAGGCATGGGCGGAGCACTTCTACACCTGTACGGGGTGCCGCCGGTGTGCCACTTACTGTCCCATGGGAATCGACAATTCCGTCATTGCCCGCAAGGGCAGGGCCATCCTCGAAGCGGCGGGCATGACGCCCGATACGATGCAGAAGGTCGTCAGGATTTCTCTCGAGACAGGGAACACGGATGGCGCCTCCCCTGAAGCTTTCAAGGCGGCCATCGAGTTCCTCGAGGAAGAGATGAAGGAGGAGCACGGGGTTGACATCAAGATCCCGGTGGACGTGGTGGGTGCGGACTACTTTTATGTGCCCCCGTCGGGAGATGTGCTGGTCAATCCCGAGGCGACCACGGGAGTGGCGAAGGTGTTCTACGCCCTCGGTCTCCAGGATCGATGGACGATGAGTTCCCACTACTTCGACGGCGCGAACTACGGTCTCTTCACCGGAAACGACGCCGACATGAAGGCCGACAACAAGCCCTACGTCGAAGAGGCCAAGCGCCTGGGCTGCAAGGTGCTCTTCATGGGTGAGTGCGGGCACGCCTATCGTATCATGAAGATGATGATGGAGCCGGCACGGTGGTGGGGCGACCTTCCGTTCACGATCATGAACTGCATGGAGTTTACCGCCGAGCAGATCAAGGCCGGGAAGCTGCAGTTCGACAAGAGCAAGAATCCCCAGCCTGTCACGTATCATGATCCGTGCAACTTCGGCCGCTCCTGCGACATCGTGGAAGAACCGCGGATCATTCTGAAGGCCTCCTGCCAGGATTTCAGGGAAATGTATCCGAATCGTGGCGAAAACTGGTGTTGCGGCGGCGGCGGCGGCCTTTCCGCAATGGACGACATCCACGAATTCAGGATGACCGTCTCCGGCGTGAAGAAAATGGAACAGGTCCGCGCCACCGGGGCCAAGTACGTGGCCGCTGCCTGCTCGAATTGCAAGAGGCAGCTCGCCCAGTTGATGGAGTACTACAAGGAGGATATCGCGGTCGGTGGCGTGCACGACATGCTCTCACGCTCGATCCTCATCAACGGAAAAGCGGCCAAGCGCGTGGACTACACGTAGTGAACACTCGACAGACGCACGGGTAGCATACCCTGTCGCAAGTGTCGCACAGCTCACATCGCCGCGTACCGTGACGCCGCGTGCCTCCTGGTGAATCTCGGGATACGCGGTTGCTTCTGCTCTCGTTCCAGGGTAGACTCGGTCCACCCCGCGTGAGTGTGCTTGTACGCGGGCAACCCGTCGATCGACATGCTCGGCTCCCACACGCCAGTTCGCGTTGCCGGACTTGCGGACAGGGGGGGGCGCAGGGCTTCCCACGACAGCCGGTGCGGCGGGTCGGTGGATTCGAGCGCCCGGGAGAGGGGTCCAATGCAACCGCAGGCTGTGGTTTTCGGTGGCAAGGAATACACGCTCGACCGTCACGGATTCCTGGACCCACCCGAACAGTGGGATGAGGACTTCGCCGAGGGAATGGCCAGAAAGCTCGGCATTCACGGAGGACTTACCGGGGATCACTGGGCGTTCCTGCAGTATCTCAGGAAGAAGTTCCTCGAGGAACGAACCGTACCAGCCGTGGTGCCCGCTTGCGCAGACAACGGACTGAGACTCAGCCGGCTCCGGGCTCTCTTTCCGACAGGATATCACCGCGGCGCCTGCAAGATCGCCGGCATCAACTTCGCCTTCATGCGCGACACCAACCTCTGGCTCACCTACGAGAACATCCCTTCAGTGGAGCCCGAACACCGGGTGGACGACCTTGGCTTTCTCCAGGACTTCAAGACGTGGAACGAGCGGTTCGCCGAGTGGGTCGTGAGGGGCTGGGGGCTCCCGGAGGGTTTGACGGACAGACACTGGGCCGTCATTCGGTACCTCCAGACCTCGTACCGCGAGACCGCGAGCATCCCCACCGTCTACGACGTGTGCAGGTCCCAGGGCATCGGGCTCGAGGAACTGGGGAGGCTCTTCCCCGAAGGGTACCATCGGGGCGCATGTCGCGCCGCTGGCTTGCCGTTCATGACCTGACAACCGGTGGCGATGCGCACGGGCGCAGGGTATCTCTCCGGGCAGGGGTTCCGTCTTGCCAATTGGTAGCGCAGCGCCTGTCCCTCTCATTGTTCTTTTTGGGTATGGTGCCCCGGTCCTCCCACAGCGCACGCTTGTGCGTCCAACGGGACGATGATGACGACAACAGGAATAGGAGGTCTCCATGCGATTGTCCGGTGTTCTCTTGGGATTGGTCGCTGTCATGGCGATGGGCGCAACAGACTGTCCGGACCCCGACTGTCCAGACCCTGCAGAAGGATTGCTCACGCCAGGGGTGTGGGGCGGCGAAAACTGGCAACTCGACGTGGACCCGGAAGGCATGATCCGCGTGCATACCTACTGCGCGAGCGGCTCGAGCCAGGAGCCGGTCTTCGCCGAAAACGGGTATGTCGCCTTCGGCGCGGACATGATCTTCGAATTCGGTGGACCCGGGCGGCCGGGCGAGGCCAGGTTCGACGGTCGCGTCTGCGGCGACACGTTCGAGTTCACCTACATGACCGACTACGGGTACACCGAGGAGGCGGTAGTGACGTTCGGGACAGAGGGCAGGATCGAGCCCTGTCCATACTTGTAGCGCTCGGGGCGCCGTGCGCCTGGACCGGGCGCTCGAGGCTACCGCTTGCCCTGGCCGTCCGCGACCACCTTCCCCTGTCGCAGCCCGGCGAGGTCCACCAGGACGCGCTCGAGAGCCGAAGCCATGACACGATGGCCGGCCGCAGTGGGGTGCACTTCGTCGATGTACCACATCTCCGGGCCCGCTCGACCGGCGTTGCAGACACCGGCGAGTTCGCGTCGCATGTCCGCGAGTCGAGCACCGGTCTCCCTGGCTACCTGGTACATGGTCCGCCGGTACATCTCGACAAGATCCACGCGGCCGCGCGTCCCGGGCTGCCACGGCGTCGCCTCGAGCAACCCTGTGGACCGGTCGGCCAGCCCGGCTGTTCCCCCACCCGCTTCGCACAAGGCGGCGAGATCGGCCCTCGAGGCCAGCACGAAGAAAACCGGCGTGGCGCCCCTGTGCTTCGCGAGCCGGGCCATGGCCCCCAGGTTGCGGCGGTAGTCTTCGAGGCTCACGCGACGGACACCGGTCCGGGCCGGCTCCCCGCCGGGAGATCGCACCCACAGCCTCTCCCAGGCGTCCGGACGCCTGACCGACACCACCGCTGCGTAGCCAAGACGAACCAGGGCTGACGCCTCGACGAGCCGGCGTGCCAGTGAGGTGGCCCACGGCGGCGGGTCTCCGTGGCTCCCGCCTGGACGCTTCCCGGACACTTCTGGAGAGGCCCGATACTGACTCCCACCGGCTGCACGGTCGAAGGGCAGGCGTGGGCCGTTGCCCTCCTCGAGGCGTTCGTCGTCCGGCCGGCTCGCCAGTTCGGCATCGCAGAAGAGCGAGGCGATGACCACCACGTCGGGCTGGATGCACCCATCCAATTGGCGAAACAGTCCCAGCGACTGGTGCGACGAAAAGCCGGGCACGCCGCCGTTGACCACGTCGATGCGGTCCGCCCCGGTCGCCTTGCGCAGGGCGGCCTCGAGCCGGCTCCGAAGTGTGTCGGGCTCCTTCACGCCGTGGCCATAGATGGTGGAGTCGCCGAGCAGGAGGACGCGCCATGATCCTGGTGGCTTCTGGCAGGATACCTCGGGTGATCGGAGTCCGATGCTGTTGTGTGTCACGACGACGCCGGTGCTCATCCCGATGTAGTTGGGCTCGAGGTGCCAGGTCAGGCTCGGGTCAGGCGGCATCGGCGCTGAGAAACGTGCCGGCAGGGCTGCTTGTTCCGTATCCAGCAGGCCAAACGCGGCCCGGATGCCGGGGAACCAGGATTCGGTGACCCGGCAGGCCGTCTCGGCGGCCCAAAGGAACGTGGCGGTGGTCAGCCCAGCATACAGTAGCAGCTTCCCGCGATTCTGGAGTCCTCGACGATACACCCTGCTCCCCGGTTGGACCGCTGCCGCCCACCTCGCCCCCCGCCCTCGGCCTCCCCGGCGGCCGCACGTACCTAGTAGATCTCCTGACGGACCAGCGACTCGGCAACCGCCAGGCTTTCCTCGACCCCCAGCACGGCACAGTTCAGGCAGTGTTCGTTCCAGGTGCCTTCGAACCACAGGAGGTAGAAGTTCTCGACGATCTCTGCCTGCTGCTCCATGCCGTAGTCGAGAAAGCGTGCGTCCGGGTCGAGGATGATGTCGTAGCCGCTCTTGTCGTAGTGGCAGCCGGCGCCCGGTTCGCAGACGACAGCATCGAGCATTTCTCGAGTCACCTCGGGGATGGTCAAGCCGCCTCGAGTCTGTTGCCAGACGTGGGTGAATTCGTGGGCGAGGTGATGGGTCGAGCGCGTCTCGGCCTTGTCGTCGGGGAAAAAGAGGTTTCGCTTCACGACGAAAGTGTAGGGGGAGATCGCCTGGACCGGGGAGACCCAGTAGTTTGCCAGTGGGAAACAGACGCCGTTCCCGAACACCTGTTCCAGGATGTCTATCTGGCTCTGCGTGGGAGGAGCGGCCGGCTCGAGCCACGCAGGATCCCCCAGCAACAAGGTGTCGAACGCCTGGATCACGTCGACTTCGCCAGCATCTGGCTGTGAGCCGGCCTGGTGATCGTTCAAGAAAGTCTCTCCAGGCGCCGATCCCGAGACGAGCAGTGCCGCGACGGCGGCGCACGCGAAATGCGGCCTGTTTGCCACGTCCTGATCCTCCTTGCTTCGGAACATGAGGGCAAGCGGCGGCAGGCGATGGCACGCCGTCCAGGTGGCCGATGGTGCCAGTCGTTTCTTGTGGCCAGCCGGATCTTCGGGCCACCGCGGGAGACTCCACCGTCAGTACCTCCAGCATAACCGAAAGCAGCGTCGCAGGCCAGGCGAAACCGCGCTGTCCGGCAGCCTGGCTGGCTCGATCTCGACCGGCGGGCCCCGGTGGGCATGGCGCAAGGCCGCGGACCATGCCCAGGCATGCCAGTTGCACGCATGCTGTTCCGCGCCGTCCGGTTTTTGTTCGAACGGGCTTGCGTTGGTCCGGGACCTGGCATAGGGTTGGAGGGGACCCGACACCTGTCGGTTCGGACGGTAGCCGTCTTTCTACAGGTGCGTTAACCGGGCGGTGGGGCCATGATGTCGCGGAGGCGGGAAGCTGTGGGTCGGGTGACGAGGTTGCGGGGCGTTGCGCAATGGGCTGCCGGTGTAGCGTTCGTCGTGCTCCTGGTAGCCTACGGGCTGCGCACGATGGTCGTGGCGCCATCGAGCCGCATGATCGGCACCGAACTGGATTCAGTACAGTATCTCTGGGGCATCTGGTGGCTCCATGCCCAGGCCTCGATGCCCGAGGGGCTGTTCGGGACGACGTGGCTCGCGAACTATCCCGCCGGTGCCCAAGGCATGGTCATGGCGCCGTTGAGTGCCCTGATCGCCGGTCCGGTTCTGGCCTGGAAGGGTCCAGTCGCTGCGTACAACTTCGCCTGGATTTTCAACCTGCTGCTGATGGCCGCGGGCGTCGCCATGCTCGCTCGCCAGGTGACAGGAAGCAGGCCAGCAGCACTGGTCGCCGCCCTGGTCATGGTCGCCTCCCGCCCCCCTTTTTTCAACGTGGCGATGGGGCAACTCCACGGTGGGACCGTGGGCTGGGTTGGTCTGGGGGGCGCCCTGTGGTGGGCTGGCCGGGGGCGTTGGCACCGGATGCTGCTCGGCGGCATCCTGATGGGCTTCGCCCTGGTCGAGTCTCCCTACGCCATGTTGGCCGTGGGCGGGAGTTGCATGGCCCTGGCCATCGCGAGCGGCCGGCACATGGTGCGCGAGTCCGGGGCCGCGAGGGCTGAGTTGGCAGGGCTCATGGCGGCGGCGGTGGGTGTGTTGCTGGTCGCCGTTCCCCAGGCATACCTGCTGCTCGTCACCCATGCCTCGGGCATGGCGGGCTTGCAGACGGACACGCTCGCCTTTCCGGGTCTGCCGGTCTCTATCCCGGTCTACGACGACATCGCGCACCGCTTGGCGCTGTGGGATTTCTTCAACCCTTTCGTAACTCCTGCGTTCGACTCCGGAGCGCGAGTCGTTTTCCTCCAGGCCGGGGCCGGGATGTACCTCGGCGTTGTCGGCCTGGGGCTTTCGCTCGCCTGCCGAGCGGGGAGGCGGTGGGCTCTTGTATCACTCGCGTTCATGCTGGTGAGTCTTGGGTCCACGATCAGGGTAGGCCCGCTCGCCCTGCTCGGACCCTTCGGCGTGTTCAACACTCTGCTGGCTGCCTGTGTCGAGCCGCTCACCATGCCGGATCTCTTCGGGGTCTATGCCCCGGTGGCGCTCGCCGTCGGGGCCGCGTTGGGAGCCGTTCGATTGGCGACAGGCCGCCGGTGGCGTTGGTGCGCCATCGCCGGAGCACTGGGCGTGGACGCCGTGGTCGCTGGTGGCCCTTCGATCGAGACGCCCTCGACGGTCGTTGGCGGCGATGTCACCTGCGTGGCGAACCTGGTTGCGAATCGTCCTGGAGCAGTCCACTACATCGGCGCCAGGAACAGGCCCCACGGGATCCACGAGGAGCCCCCTGAAGACATCGCTTCTCTGCTGGACATTGAAACAGGGGTCGACCCGGAAGTGGCCGAACGGCGGCGGCTGTCGCTGATCCAGGGCATGGCGTCGGCGCCAGCCGCGGAGGTCGGGCGACCGTTCTTGCTTCAGGCCTTTCATCATCAGCCATCGACGCAGACGGGGCTGCCGCCCCGATGGACGTTCCTGGGTCCCACGGATCCGCGCGTGGCGGCCTTGACGGCCGAAGGCCACCCGGTCCACCGCTGGCTGGCCGGAGAGGCGAGCGGACCATGGCATTGGACGTGGGATCTCCCCGTGCGATGGGTACTGGTCCAGGACCTCGACGGGACGCTGGGAAACGGGCCCCTCGGTTCCCCCGTGGCCCGGTGCGGCGACCTGGTGGCCTACGAGCGCCCTGCTGAACCGACACCGGCGCCGGTCGTCGTTTCGAAGCAAGCACTGCTCGAGGTCATTGGCACAGGGGTTCTGGCCCGGGGGGACCGGGCGGAGGATGCTACGGGGCGCCGCTCGATACCCGGTGGCACCAGCCCGGCTGCCGCCGTTTCACCGGAACCGGTACACATCCCGGAAGTCGCGGGCGCCCTACAGGAACCCACGCCGGCCCGCACACCATCTGACCGGGATGGCGATGGGATTGTTGACAGCCTCGACGCCTGTCCCTTGCAGGCAGAGACCCGGAACGGCTTCTGGGACGATGACGGGTGCCCAGAGGCCGATACGGACGGCGACGGCGTACTCGATCCGGCAGACGCTTGCCCGAAGAAACCGGAAACGGTCAACGGGGTGTGGGACCAGGACGGATGCCCGGAAGCCGACAGGGACGGCGACGGCGTGGTCGATGCACTCGATCCATGTCCGCGAAAGGCCGAGACGGTGAACGGACTCTGGGACGACGATGGGTGTCCGGAATACGATACGGATGGAGACGGTATCCTGGATCCCCTGGATATGTGCAAGAACAAGCCAGAAACGAAAAACGGACTGTGGGACCAGGATGGATGTCCGGAACCTGACAGGGATCGGGACGGCATCCCCGACGTCGTGGACGACTGCCCCAGGCAAGCGGAAACCATCAACGGAATATGGGATGGAGATGGCTGTCCGGAGTTGGACACGGATCACGACGGTGTGATCGGTCCGGACGAGGCGTGCCCGAAGTTGCCCGAGACACGGAACGGACTCTGGGACGACGACGGCTGCCCGGAGCGGGACAGGGATCACGACGGGATCGTGACCCCCCTGGACCTGTGCCCCACCAAGAAGGAAACCGTCAACGGCCTGTGGGACGAGGATGGTTGTCCCGAACCAGACACCGACCGCGACGGCGTGCCAGATCCGATCGATGGATGCCCCGCAACGAAGGAGACGAGGAACGGCTTCCTCGACCAGGACGGCTGCCCGGACGAGGTTCCGTCGGCTCTCGATGTCGGCGCGGATACCACCGCCGGAACCGGGGCGCTGACAGGAGACCGCGATGGAGATGGTATCCCAGACCACTGGGACCGATGTCCGGAACAGCGGGAAACGGTCAACGGCTGGCGCGACCAGGACGGTTGCCCCGAAAACGACCAGGATGGAGACGGCATCGTGGACGCCCGAGACCGCTGCCCGGGCCAGGCGGAGACCATGAACGGCTTCTGGGACACGGACGGCTGCCCCGAGGAAGACGCCGATCGCGACGGCATCCCCGCACCCTGGGACAGGTGCCCCGACAGGGCCGAAAATGTCGACGGCCGGCAGGACGCCGATGGCTGCCCCGAGGAAGACATCGACGGGGACGGCATCGCCGGCCCGGTGGACCGATGTCCCAAGACCGCAGAGACGCGCAACGGGTACCGCGACCAGGACGGCTGTCCCGAAAAGGACTCCGACAACGACGGACTCATCGACATCGCCGACAGGTGCCCGCGCCTTCCCGAGACGGTCAATGCATTCCGGGACGACGACGGATGCCCCGAAAAAGACCCGGACGGGGACGGCATACTCGCTCCGATCGACAGGTGCCCTCGAGTCCCCGAAACCCGAAACGGGTTCCGTGACCAGGATGGCTGCCCCGAGAAAGACACCGACCACGACGGCATCGTCGCTCCGATAGACCGGTGTCCGAGGGCCAGGGAGACCGTGAACGGGTTCCGCGACGACGACGGATGTCCGGAAAGAGACCGGGACCACGATGGCATCCCGGACCTCGTCGATCGATGTCCCCTCAAGGCGGAAAAGCCTGTGGAGAACGAACAGGACGCAGCGCGAGACGGGTGCCCGTAACCACCCCGCTGGCAAGCCGGCCTCTCGACCCCCCCGATGAAAGCGCCATACCCACCTCGCCCCTCCCACCGGAACCGGCCAGCGCCAGCACCATCATGCCACGGAGATCGAGCTGGCACGAAACGTGTACCTCCTTGGCCCTTGCTCGTCCGGCAACGCGACGGTGTCAGGCGCGTTCGTGTGCCCGAGGCGTGCGCCAACTGGTGCCAACGTCGCGCCACATCGTGCTTTCCTCCTTGGCTCGTCCCGTGGAGCACCGGGGAAAGCGGTGTGAGGTGGTGCGCCTGGGCGTCGAATAGTTGACGGAGAGCGCCGGATTTTCGTCGTTCCACAACAACAGGGAGCATTCATGGCAGGGTCGGAAACAACAAGTACTCCGCGGGTCGAACCGGTGCCACCCATGGAGCGTGTCTGGATATGGCTGAGAGTGGCCTACCGTGTACCCTTTCTGTTTCTCTGGTCGCTCACGAGCTTCATCCTGTGCGCCATCGCGATAGACCACCGCCTTCGTACTCGAGTCGCGATGCTCTACGGGCGTGTACTGCTCTTCGGTCTCGGCTTTCGGATCCACCTGAACAAGAAGGTCACCGAGCGCGGGGTCATCATACTACCGACCCACACCTCCTACGCCGACATTCCCGTGATCCAGGCCTGCTTCTACGGCCACTTCGTCGCCACGGTGGACATCAAGAACTGGCCGCTGTTCGGGTGGGGGAACACGGTGCTCGGAACCGTCTACGTCGATCGCGGAAAACGGGGCATGGTAGCGCACCTCTTGGAAAAAGGAGTGCCGATGCTGCGAAGAGGGAGCAACCTGTTCATTTTCGGAGAGGGGAAGGCGAGTCCCAACCCGGTGTTGCCGCTCAAGCGTGGCGCGTTCGCGTTGTCTGAAGCGAGTGGCGCGCCCATCGTGCCGGTGGTGACACGATTCGCGGAAGCTGAAAACGTGGCATGGGCATTTCATGGTCCGAATGCCCGGTTCCGGGAGCACATCGTCCGGTTTCTGGGCACCGTGAAGAACAGGAGGATCGACGTGACCGTTTTGCCAGCGGTCACCGCCGACATGTTTCCCGACCAGGATACGTTCCGGGCCGCCGTGAGAGCCGCCATGCAGCGGGTGCATGACGATCCGTCCCTCCACGAACAGGATCTCGAAGCGCTCGACCTCTACGGCCTGGATGCGGCGGATGGGCTGGCGGGAAGCGCACGGTTGCGGCCGGCTCGATCAGCGCTGGGTTGACCGTTCCCGGCCGCCGTCCAGTCGTCGCGGCTATCGGTGCCGGAGGTTTTCCCGTCTGCTGTCCCCGGCGCGTGGCACCCGGGTCGATCAGGGCGACCGGCGTCGCGCCGCGCTCACCCGCTGGCGGTACTCCCGGGCGAACAGGACCGTCGCGGCCACCAGGAACGGCGCGACAACGGCAGCCCCGACGCTCGCCGCCCGGTGGCTGTCCTGCCCGAGCGGAACGACCCAGGCCCCAGTTGCCGTCCCAAGGGCATGCCATGCCACGAACACGATGAGACTGACGCAGAGGGTGCACACTACCATGAGGTAGTCTTGCACGGTCGTGATGATCGAGGTTCTCTCCGATGGCGGAAGGGCAACGAAGACCTGTTTCATCGGGAGCGTGAGCCAGTGTGGCCGGTGCAGCGCGGCCAGGCGAAGCGCGACGACCGCGAGACCGGCGACGACGAACATCCCGGCAATGAAGGTGACTCCCAACATCGCCGGGGAATCCCACCAGGCTCTCGAGACGGTGGCCACGCTCTCGACATCGGGACGCGGCACGGGCAAGGGAGCGGCTCGAGCGTCTGCGTTGGATGCTCTCCAGGCGCACAGCCCTGCCGAGGCAAGAAGAAGCAGGTTCGCCGCGGCGATCAACAGGTGCCGGGTCTTCATGGACAACGCCCTCGCTGCGTTCGGTTGCGTCTGAGCCATTATAGCCGAAACAGCCGGTCGGAGACAGGGCGCGAAACCCGGCCCCCGGGCGTGGTCGGATGTAGCAGCGCGGAAGGTGCCCGTGATGACAGCAACCTCGGGTGGTGCCCGCGCGGTCCTGATCAGTGGAATTCGTCGAAGTCGATGTAGCCGGGTTTGACATCGACCATGGCGTTTACCATCAATTCCACGAGACCGCCGTAGAAGATACCCGCCTTCTCCCAGGCATCGTAGTACTTGATGATGTCTCGGATCTGTCCCTTGCAGTTGCTGCAGGGCGCGCAAACGTATTTCGGGTGCTCCTTGTCCATCGGCTCACCCTGGAACGCCTCGAGGATTTGCCGGAACTTGCGCCGACCGAAGACGTGATGGCGGAACTCGGCGAAGTTGTTCCCCGACATGATGGCAAACCCGGAACCGCCGCCGCAGCAATAGTTGTGGCACCCGTGGGGGGTCATCTCCCGGAACCGGTGCTTGGGCACGATCTCTTTCAGTACCTCCCGCTGCGGCGCAATCACGCCCATCAGGCGGGTCAGGTTGCACGGGTCGTGGAGGGTCACCGGGAAATCGTTCCGGGTCTTGTCGAACGCGATCTTGCCGGACTTTGCGATGTCCCTGAGTATCGGCATGCAGCTTTCGCGTGGAATGTTCAGGTCTCCCGTGAGCACCTTGTCCGCGATGACCGTCAGCGCCTTGTGCGCGTGGCCGCATTCGCCGAGAACGATCTTCTTCACCCCGAGTTTCCTGGCGGCCTCGGCGTGTCGGATCGCGGTGCGCGCGAATTGCACGTCGTCGTAGAAGACCCCGTAGTTGATGCCGTCGTAGGCGGCCAGGTCGCTGGAAAGCGTCCAGTCGAGGCCGGCGGCATTGAACAGCACGGCGAAGGACCCCACGTTCTCGGGCCAGGCCAGGATCTCCCCGGCGTTGTGGATCAGCAGGATCTCCGCGCCCTTCTTGTCCCACGGTATCTTGGTTTCGATGCCCGTCAGATCCGTCGTGTCCTCTTCGATGAATTCGACGTTGTCCTTGACCACGAGCTGGTTCATCCCGGTCGAGGACCCCACCGTGAGCTGCAGCATCGAGCCGTCTTTGTGAAGTTCGCGCGTGTAGATCCCCATCTCCTGGCTGGCGAGCTTGCGGATTTCTCGAGCCACCAGGCCGTTGTCGGCACCGATGGGACAGGTCTGCGCGCAGCGGCGACACAGGTTGCACCGGTAGGACAGCTCGATCAGCCGGACCACGGTTTTCCAGTTGAGATCCACGTCCCCATGAACCCACGTCGACGCATTCTTGATGTACTTGTAGTAGATGCGACGCAGTATCTCCGAACGGTAGGTCGGCCGGTAGAGCGGATTCCTCCCCGTCTCCTCGTAGATGTGACACGATTCGTTGCACGTCTGGCACTTCGCACAATGCTCCATGGTCATCATGAGGGGCTGGAGAAACGTCCAGTTGTTTTCCGGAGTGAACAGCTTCCGCAGACCGGACAGGAATCCGTTGACCAGCGCCTCCTCTTCTTCCTTGGTCTTGGGACGCGGCACGTTCACCAACACCGTGTCGTCCAGGATGCAGGCATAGTTCTCTCGGGTCTGTTCCCTCAACGGAGGGATTTCCTTCTCCTCTTCGATCTTGTCGAATGGGGGAGGAAGCGGAATCTGGTCTTCGACAGCAACGTGGGCGATGGGTCCGTCGCCCTTGGAAAAATCCTTGATGCTCCTCGGGGCCTTCATTTGCTCATCTCCTCCGTGGCAACGTCCACCCATGTCTTCTTGCCGTCACCCTCGATGTGGTCGGCCGACCAGTCAATCGGCTGACCGAGTACCTTCTGGATCTCCTTCTCCTGATCCCCACCCCTCAGGTTCGGCTCGTCATTCCACCGGATGGCGTGATAGGCGAAGTACTTGCCCACGAAATGGGACATGTGGGTCAACGGTATGTAGGCCACCAGCAATCCCATCAACACGACGGACACCGCCGGAAGAAACACCTCGAGACCACGACCCTCCATGGCATCGAACTGGAAAGTCACGAGCCCGTGCACGAAGGCAGTCACCCGCGAGAAATCGAGATCCACCACCAGGAACGTCAGCAAGGCGACGCCAAACGTCACCATGAAGAAAACCAGGTTGAAAATGTCGGCAGGTGACGAAAAGTCTTGCAGAACGGGGTCGGTCAGCCGCCGGTGAAGCAACCCGGCCGCGCCAAGCAAGCCCAGGCACAATCCCGAAGCTCCACAGGCGACGGTGGCAACCTGTATCGTCCTCCCGAGCCCGCCCCCCATCGCGCCGGGCAACACCGCCTGGAGCACCCCGCCCCCCATCATCAACACGGTCGCGCCGATGACCAGGTAGAGGCCGAAATGAAAGGGAAAGGAACGAACCCACAGCTTCTTGTTGTTCTCCTTCAGTGCCACCAGAAACAGTATCTCGGGCACCATCACCCTGAGTTCCCCAGCCACAGAAACCTCGCGAGGCTTCTTCCACCAGTCCACCTCCTCCAGGTACGACCCACCGTAGCGGGCCCGCTTCCCTTCGTGAGCGACCGGGTAGAGTTCCCACCGCACGTGCAGCGGCATGCGTGACCAGAACACGATCCGAACCACCACCGCAACAACGAACACGGCGAGTGCAACATAGGCAATGATGTGTGGGAGTAGCGACATTTCGAATACCTCGTTCGCTTGTGTCCAGTGCTCGAGCGCTCGCGGGGCGGCTCCAGACGCCACTTTCGGCCGACACGGCGACCGCAGGCCGCTGTGCCGCGGGCGACTCCTTTCCCGGCGCCGGCACGTCCTGTCCAGCAGTCCGGGGTGCGTGGGTCATACAAAGAACGTACACTCACTGCAAACGTTTCATAGAATGTACTTATACACCGAAAGAAACATAATGCAACCAGATTATGTGCAGATTGGCCCCGGCCGCCATGGCCGCGCAGGTCCAACCGGCGGAGATTGCCGTTTTCACGTGACCTTTCCCCTGCCATGTCCCCGCCACGTCCCCCGTGTCGGAAGCCGCTGTCTGCGCGGCACCCCCGGTCCTCCGACCGGGACTGACATCCACCGTTTCGCCTCGGCGCAGCAACATGGGACCGTTCCGACGACATGTTTCCCGGGGTGCAACAAGGTCCAGGAGGGCCGGTTGAGCCGTGCACCGTCCAATCCCGCTTGCCAACTCCTCGCCGATCGAGGTATAGGATCATCGTTGGACCATTCATCGCATTCGAGGTCGGTCATGAAAACAGAGCGTATGTTGCTTCTCGTCGGGTCTATCATCGCGGGGTTGGCAGTGGCCGGGTGCGGCAGCGGGGGAGACGACGACGACATGTCCCCGGTCGCCAACACGAACATTCGGGTCAAGGACTTTCAAGTCACCTGTTGGAGTGACGCGGGTGACGAGTACTGGGAGTTTCTCGCGACCATCGAGGACGATGACGGACCCTACGACATCGAGTGGGCCTACCTCGAGATCATGGATACCAGCTACAACGTGATCGACGAGTTCGATCTGCCGGTGGTTACCTCGGATGGCCAGTTTTGCATGGAATTCGAGTCCTACAGTATCGGCTCGACGGTGGACTGTGCCGAGTGCCAGGACTACGGTTACCGGGTGACGGCGAGCGACGAGTCGTACAACATGGCCGAGAAGATCTTCGCAGGGGATGTCTGTTCCTACCACTCCGGGTCGATCCCCGAGGACTATGTCTGTCCTGGGTCGGAGTGACCAGGGACCGGCGTTCGGCGTGTGGCCGTGTCGCCTGTCCCTGGCGGCCTCCCACCCAGTGGTCGCGGGGCCGTCAGGACGCCTTGCTCCCGGTGCACCCATTCCCGCCGTCCAGCAGCGCGTTCAACCGTGCGAACGGGTCCTTCTTCTTCTCTGATCGGGGTGCATGCCTGGGGTCCAGTGTCCGTACCGTTCTCATGGCCGCGGTCAGGTCGCCCTGGCAGGCCTCGAGGAGACGGTCGAACAGGGCTTGCCTGCCGTATCGGCGCATGGCCAGGATGCGCGCGTTGTCGAGGGGTTCCGTGGCGAACCGGTCGTGGACGCCTGTCTGGAGAGGGAGCGCGCGGAAGTTGCGTTGGGCCTCCTGGAACAGGGTTTCACGTCGGGCCAGCTTTTGGTCGCGGCTCAGCATGTCGTTATCGTAGAGGGCCTCGAGTTTCGCGATCAGCGTGTCGATGAACGCTTCGAACAGGCGCGCGTCTGTCCTGACGCCCTTGACATACCGCGTGTTGGGATGGTCCGGTCCGTCGCGAGACGCGAAGAAGCGAATCGTCCCGACATCGCCCACGAACGATGCGAACGACTCGTTGAAGGCGGCCTGTCCCGAAAAGTAGAGGTAGCGGTGGGCGCTCTCGTGGATGACGACGTTCACGAGCGTCACCGGCCGATACCGCAGCATGCTGGGCACGATAGGGTCCTCGAACCAACCCAGCGAGCTGAAAGCACCGGCGCCGTACATCATCACGTCGAGATCCATGGCCAGCAGCCGCAGCCGTTCCTTCTCGGCGTCCTCCCGGTCGTAGAAACCGATGTAAGGGAGTCGCCCCACGACGGGGTATCGCCAGGTGTAGGGCTCCAGCCTGTCCTTGGGGCACGCCGAGATGTTCCAGATGGGGTCCGCATGAAAGCTCGAGTAGGTCTCGTAGACACCCTCCACGGGAAGACCGAGTGCGCTCTTGGCGAACGCCTTGGCTTCCTCTACGAGTGCCACCTTGGTGCGCGCCTCCTCGTCGAGCGTTGGCAGTGCCTCCTCGACCGGGACGCGGTGGGCAAGGACCCGGAGTTGCGTGGCTCCCTGCTTGACGAGGTACCCCGCCATGCAACCTGGCAACAGGAGAAGCGGAAGGGTCATCACGAACTCCGTCGCGCGTGAAGCGTTGCGTCTCACCGGTTCGACCTCGAGCCATGGCAGTATGATCTGAGTTCGGCCTCGATGGACGGCCCCCCGAATCCGCCGCGTCCCAACGTGTAGACCGTGCCGGCAGCATACCCCGGAGTCGTATCGTGCGCAACCCGGGATGACGCAGGAGGCGATTCTCGAGTCGCCCGTGTGCAGCAGACAGGCGCGCCGGCCGCACATTCGTTGACGGCGGATAGGGCCGATGCTACGTTGATTCTGCCGGTACGCTCGGTGCGTCCGGCCGATTGTCCGCGACGCTCAAACCAGGGTTGGACGAAGTGTTGGAGTGTGTTGGGCTCGAGTCATCAGTCGCTCCGCGGGCTGCTTCGCCTCGTGTAGCGAGGGCTCGAGCCGTGCTCTTGACGCCATGGCGCGGAATGCGTCCGACCCAAGTGTCAACTGGAGGTCCGAATGTCGAAACAAGTGTCAACAGCGTTGCTGGGTGCCGTCTTTCTCCTCGGAAGCGGTGCGCTGGTACCCACTGCCCATGCCACGCTCCAGCGCTGGCAGGATGTCAGTTTCACGCGAACCTACAACGATGGTATCGCCCTGACCGGTGCCAGCCTCGACGGCTACAAGGTCATCGATACCATGGCTGTCCCGTTCTTCACTCTGGACGGGATTCGGTACGAATTGACCGATGACGTGCTTGTCAGCGGCCCGGCGGTGGACGCGGCCGACGGCGCGATGGTCATCGAAGCGACCTACCGGGTTTCGACCCATCTTGGCGTTGTCGAGGTGACCGTGAGCCATGCCCTGTTCGATGAGGACACGGTGAACCCGGACCTGGCCGAACTGTCGTCCCGGATCGATTTTGCCGGACCATCCGGTGACTATGGCTTCTACTGGCGAATCGACCCCGACCTTCGGGGCGCGGCGGGGGACCGGGTCCAGGTGTTCGACGAACTCGGGTCTCGAGGTGCGTGGCAGGCGCCCGAGCGCGAAGCTGCCGTCGAGTTGACCGGGGCCCTCGAGTTCGGCCGCCACAAGGTACGGTTCAACGACGGGCCGGATTTCGCCCATCAGACGCAGCTCCGCCTGTCGGCGAACGGTGACGCCGTGGCCTACCTGGTCGCTGCCCATGACAACGAGTGGGAAGTGCTCCCCGAGGACCTGGTGAACGATGAGCGATTGCAGTCGATCCAGTCCTTCGGCGTGCTGCCCCAACCGATTCAGGGGTCCGACTTGGTGCTCTGGTATCGCGCCGACATCTCTGGCGATTCCGGCAGTGCGGGACCGGAGATGCGGGCTTCGACAGTGGTCGGGCGCCAGTCCGTCATCGAGATGGACCGCATGCCGTCCACCGAGTATCCTCCCGAGGTCTACAATCGCAACGGCGAACTCATCTCCATCGAGAGCGCCTTCGGCAAGGCGGGCATCACGATCAACCAGATCTACAAGGACGGTACTATCGCGGACAAGGAGAGGCTGAGTATTGCCGAACTCGATGCCGTCATGGAATCGTCCATGGACTACCAGGCGACCCAGGACACGGAGACACAATGGTATTCCTGGTTCGGGATCGTCCAGGACTTCATCGTGACCGGTGTGCTCGGCATCATGGCCGACTACTACGAATACTCTTCCGACGAAGCGTACCGCGAGGGCGCGTTCGCGTTCTACGTGGGCATGGAGTCGACGTTGCCCCTGCTCGAGACGGTCGGCTACCCACCGCAGGACCTGGACCTGTACCTGCTCTGGACGGTCACCCACGAGACCGGGCATGCATACAACCAGCACCACGAGGACTTCTGGTACGACGAGAATTCCTGTTTCTATGAGAATTCGGCCATCATGGGCTACTCCTACGACGCCTACACGCTCGTCTGGGACTTCGGCCCGAACTCCTCGGCTTCCATGAGGGGTGGAGACCCTGATGAGTACGTCCGCCCGGGCCACGGCGTCGATTTCGTCAACCTCGAAGATCCGTTCATCCGGTATCCCTACGACACCACGTTCCCGCACAGGCGTGGTCACCACGACACACAGCAGTTCACCGGTGGAGGCTGCGACTAGGCGACCGTGCGCGGGGCGGGCGCCCCGCGGGAACAGGGTCGATCGAAATCTGAAATTCAGGAGTAAAGCCATGATGATAGATGTCAGGAAAAACCTCTCGGGTCTCGTCCTGCTTTCGGCGGGACTACTGGGCGCGTGTTCCGTCCAGTCGAGTGACACGCAGGTGAACACGATGGACACGTTCGAGGCGCGAAAGGCAGTCAAGGGGGACGACGGCTCCGTCGCCACCACCCTGGGCGAACCGGTCGCCGTCAGTGTCGCCGTCAAACAGGAAGAGAAGCCGGTCATCAACGACTGGATGCTCAGCGTGGAGCCTGTCAAGCGGGCCTTCATGATCGGCGAGCCGGTGGTGGTTCGCGTCAAGTTGCAGAATGTCAGCGATGAGCCGCTGGAGGTCGCCCCCTTGCTCCAGCCGGAGTTTCAGCAGACCACCTACACCATCACGCGGCTCGACACGGGTGCTTCGGCGCCGTTCGTCCCGGCGGCCCGGTACCTGGCGCTGCCCGCGGCATTTTCTCGGGTCTTCCAGCCCGGGGAGTTCGTGGAGGAAGAGGTCAAGCTGATCGCCAGCAAGGCCGGATGGATGTTCAAATGGCCCGGCGAATACGAGATTGCCGTTGACTTCGACGCCTCCACCTCGGGCGCCAACGTCATGGGAAACCATTCCACGCTCATCACCGTACTGTCTGGCAACGCGGACGACCAGGCCGCGGCGAAGCTGATCATGGACGGAGAGGCTGCCCTGCTGCTCTACTGGGAGCAGGGTGACCATGCGACGGATGGCCTGGCCGCTCTTGGCGAGATCATTTCCCGCTATCCACAGACGATCCACGCGCTGTACGCCCATTTCGCCCTGGGGAGCAACGACGCCCAGCCGTTCTTCAACGGCGAGTTCACCCGTCCGCCTCGAGCCAAGTCCGCTATCGGTCACCTCGAGCAAGTGCGGGCCATCCTCGCGTCCGCTGACGCCCCGGTGTTGCCCGCCGCGTTGCGAGCCGCCACCTACAGCCGTCTGGCGTCGAGCTACGTCCTGGCTGGCCAGGCGGACCGGGCCAGGGCAGTCCTCGACGAGTTCCTCGCCGAGTACGCCGCCGACCCCGTCATGACCAGCGCGATGGAACAGATTCGCGAGCAGCGCGCCGGCCTGTAGTCCCGCTCTTCGGCCAGCCTCGATCCGTGCCCGCCGGTCGCCGCTGTGGTGAGCCGGTGGGCCGCCGCTACTCCTCCCTTCGTCCGATCCTCCTGACTGCTTCCCGTCTCGACCGCGGTCCCAGGTGGTCCTGGGTCCTCTGCTGCCCTTTTTTGTTGACCGGGCGGAATGAACCGGCTCTTATGGTGCTTCTCTGCTCCCCGGCATGCCAGACGTGAGTGCGGGCTTCGCGAGAGGCTCGCTCGCGCCATCCGTGGGGGCGCGGTCCTGGCATACAGCCTTCGGAGGTGCCCATGCGATTTCCTCGAGCCCTTGGCGTTCTCCTGCACCCGTCATCCCTGCCGGGGCCGGGCGGAATCGGCGATCTGGGTCCCAGCGCCTTCCGGTTCGTGGATTTTCTTCATCGGGCCGGCATCAGCCTGTGGCAGGTGCTGCCTCTCGGCCCGGCCGGTGCCGGGGCATCGCCCTACGCCAGCTTCTCCGCCTTTGCCGGGCACCCCGCGCTGATAGACCTCGAGTTCTTCCTCGAGAACCGGTGGCTCGAGCCCGGCGACCTGGCTCCATTCGCGGAATTGCCTGCCGATTTCGTCGACTTCGAGCAGGTTGTCGCTCTCAAGGACCAGGCTCTCCGAAAGGCGTTCATCGCTTTCGGCGAGACTGCCGGCGACGAAGAGCGCCGGGCCTTTTGGGCGTACTGCCAAGATCCCCGGAACGCCGTCTGGCTCGAGGACTATGCCCTGTTCATGGCCGTCAAGATCGACCAGGGGAACGCGCCGTGGAGCGAGTGGCCGGCCCCCCTCGCACGGCGAGAACCGGGAGCACTCCAGGAGGTGGCCGGCCGGCTCGAGGACGAGATCTGGTATCAGCGGTTCTTGCAGTGGGTGTTCGATCGCCAGTGGCGGGCTCTCAAGGCGCGAGCGAACGCCCTGGGCATCGAGATCATCGGGGACATCCCGATCTATGTCGCCGACGACAGCGCGGACGTGTGGAGCAATCCGGAGCTGTTCCATCTCGACGGCGCGGGGAATCGGACCGTTGTCGCAGGTGTCCCCCCCGACTATTTCGCCGAGACCGGACAGCTCTGGGGCAATCCGCTTTACCGTTGGCCGGTGCTCGAGCAGACCGGGTTCCGCTGGTGGGTCGAGCGGGTTCGTGTGGCGTTGTCTCGAGTCGACCGCGTGCGCCTGGACCATTTCCGCGGCTTCGAAGCCTACTGGGAGGTGCCGGCGGGGGAGGAGACCGCCGTTCGCGGAAGGTGGGTACCGGGCCCTGGACACAGGCTGTTCGAAGCGCTCGAGCGCGAACTGGGACGCCTTCCGATCATTGCCGAGGACCTTGGAATCATCACCCCGGAAGTTGAAAAGCTCAGGGACGACTTCGGCTTCCCGGGCATGAAGGTGCTTCAGTTCGCCTTCGGAAGCGGATCGGGCAACGCCTACCTGCCTCACAACTACGACAAGAACTGTGTCGTGTTCACCGGGACCCATGACAACGACACGACTCGAGGGTGGCTCGAGGCCTCGGAAGAGAAGGTGACCGGGGCGGTTCGCGCCTACGTGGGCGGCGGTGATGAGAGCCTCGTGTGGCGACTCGTTCGCCTCGCCACGGGTTCCGTGGCGGACCTCTGTATCATCCCCATGCAAGACTTCCTGGAACTGGACAGTTCGGCGCGCATGAACGTTCCAGGCACCAAGGAGAACAACTGGCGGTGGCGCATGGCCGGTGACGCCACTACCGCCGCGCTGGCGACACGCATTCGGGATCTGGCCGCCGTGTACGGACGCCTCCACGTGGACCCCGGGGGCTCGAGCTGACACACAAGGAGGACTATGGGAATCCGGCTGGCGTTCGAGTCGCCGGCCGAAGGCTGATCGACGCTCGCTTTCTTGGCAGCTTCGCCCGATCGGGTTTCCGTGCGCTCGAACAGCCCCACCCACTTGGGCAGGGGGGGGCGGGACACGAAACTGGCCGGTGAACGTGCCTGTGACGAACAGGTTGAGAATCCCGGCCACCTTTTTCCACCGCTGATTACGAAGGTTCAATCCCTTCTTCTCCTTCGTTCCCTGACCTTCTGCCAGACGAACCCAACGAGCAGCCTTGGTTGCTCCTGGTGCAACTGCGTGGCGGCGTTGCCCGTTGCGGACTGCACCGGGAGTGGGGTCCCACGGGCGCCAGCGGAAGCAGGAGCAGGCCTCGAACGGGGCAGCACCTTGCCGGTGCAGGCTGGCCCACGGAGCGAGCGATGCTCGCGGGCGGACCAGGGAAGCAGGGACCTGGTGCCGTTGCGCACTTCCGGAACAATGCCGTATCTTCTTCGAGTCTTGTGGTTATACTAGCAACGCAGCCATGTCATCCTTCCTGGCAGGATTCCTACCTGTGGTGTTTACTATCTACTTGCATTTGGGTGAGATTCACGACGAGTTGTGTGGAGATGTCCAGGTGCCGTGGAGGTTGGTGATGTGGCATAAAATGATCACATATCAAGTTGACGCTCGTTCGCTCGCCATGCTATCTTCGACTTGCGAGGTTCCACAGCAAGCCTCTTCGGGACGACGTGGATGTTGTGCCGTTCGTGGGTGAAGCGCGTGCTGGGGCGCCAGAGTTGCTTGCCGCAGGTTGAATCTGGACAGGGTGGCGCGTGGCCGTTCTCCTTCGTTCGTGGCCACCAATAGGCGACGAGGCAGGCGCAGGCAGACGTGATGCAAGTGTGCGGTGCGGGAAACGAGCGTCCCTCCATCCGGATGAGGCAGGCCGGCGCAAGTGCGGATGTCTGCATCGTCATCGAGGGGACATACCCACTGGCCATTGGCGGGATATCGGCCTGGGTGGATGACCTCACAAGATACCTGCCGTGTGTTCGATTCTGGTGATCCTGGTGCTGGCAGCCATCCCCGGTACCTTCCACGGTTGCGCCTCGAGTTCCGGTCCTGCCGGCACCGGGAGTGGGGACCAACCGCCGGAAGCAAGGCTCGATCTCTGCGATCCGGAGCTGGACGGCACGCCCTACTACGTCGACCGCGACGCCGACGGTTTCGGGGATCCCTTCGACGTCCGGCTGGCCTGCGATCCCCCCCGGGGGTATGTCGCCGACAACTCGGACTGCGACGACGGAGACCCGGACATCCATCCCGGCGCGAGCGAGGTGTGCAACTGGTTGGACGAGGACTGCGACACCGCGGTGGACGAAGGTGTCTTGAACACCTGGTACCTGGGCGAGGACGCGGATGGCTACGGAAGAGACGACTCCACGACCGAGGCCTGCGACGACATCCCCCCGCCCGGCTATGCGGTCCCCGGGAGTGACTGTAACGACGCCAATCCAGAGGTGAACCCGGGAGCCACCGAGATCTGCAACTCGCGCATCGACGATGATTGTGACGGGGGCGCAGATGGTGACGATCCGGATGTCGCCGGCAGGTCGATCTACTACGAGGACGAGGACGACGATGGACATGGCGTGGACGGTGACTCAGTGCTGAACTGCGAGCCGAAGCTCCCGTATGTCGCGCCAGTGGGGGGTGACTGCAACGATGCGTGCCCTACCTGCCTTCCCGGCGCCGAGGAGATCTGCGGCGGGCAGGAAGACAACGATTGCGACGGCTCGATCGACGGCGAGGACATGGCGTGCCAATGGGTGTTGACAGAAGCATCGGTGAACCGCGGCGGTGGGCTCAGGCAAGCAGCAAGCTACACGGTCTATGACGCGTTTTATGAAGGTTGACCGCAATTGCCGGGAATCACACGAACCGCAACCTTCATCCACCTGGGTCCGTCGCTACCGTTATGTGTTCTCCCGGTCGAACCAACGCCGCGCCACAGACTTCGAGCACTTCGCTCCCGTACGCGTACCACTCTGCCGGAGCACCGTTCCACAGAGGTTCGGAGCCATCGCCGGGCACCCGGTAGTCCAGGGAGACACAGTTGCCTTCCGTCAAGGCATCGAAGGAAACCACGGACCGGGACTGGCCCGACGCGATGTCGAACGTGTAAGCATAGTCGGTGACGTCGTAGTCGAGGAACTCGGAGCCCTCGGGCGGACCGCTGGATGGGCAATCCTGTCCAAACATGACCAGGGCAAGCAACAGGATGAGAGACAGCCGGGGAGCATGATGCGCGAACACAAGACACCTCTCACGGTCATGCGATAGGGGGGGGCGGCTTCCTCGAGAGCCATTATCACCGCCCCGCCCCCGTCTGGTTCATCGGCTGCGACCGGGACTCGAGCGCACAGCGCGCAGGGGCCTGGGTTGGTGGCCTGCGACATCCCCGTGACGCCAGGGTCGCCATCCTCATCGTATTGTACCACCGAAACGAGGCCGGCGAGGGCCTTGTCGATACCGTCTCGAGTCGTAGGGAGCGCATGGCCTTACGCCCCCTACGACGGGTGGTTCGATGCCGGCCGGTTGACGCAGCTTGGAACACCGTCGGGACGGATCGCCAACCGCCGACTCCAAGCCCAGATGTCGGCAAACGCCGACATGCCCCGCCTCCCTTTCTCCGAGCGATCCCCGGACCGCCGCACGGCGCACGCCGTGTAACCGGTTGAAACATGAACACTTCCTCGTCCGTCTCCACGCCTCGCTCCCCCGCCGCCCGGCCCGGGAAGGCCCTGGCACGATCGTTGCCCTCCTCGACGATTGGGAGGCTCGAAGAGCCAGGAACCCGACCTCGTGGTCACCCGGGTCAAGTTCCGCCCCTCCCGTCCGCTCGAGGACGGGGCGGGCAGGCTGAAACGGTCATGTACCCGGCACGAAACGGGTGAGCGAGGTACTTCTAGCAGAGGTCTTGCCATCATGAGAGTCCTTCAGGTCATCCATGGCTATCCCATGCGGTACAACGCGGGGTCCGAGGTCTACACCCAGACCCTCTGTCACGGCCTGGCGGGTCGGCACGAGGTCCATGTCTTCACCCGGGAGGAGGACGCCTTCGGCCCGGACGCGCGATTGCGCCAGGAAGTCGACTCCGACGACCCCCGCGTCACGCTCCACGTGGTCAACAATCCCAGGCACAAGGACCGGTATCGAGACACACGGATCGACGCCCGGTTCCGGGAGGTCCTCGACACGCTCCGGCCCGATCTCGTCCACGTGCAGCACCTCAACCACCTCTCCACCTCCCTCGTGTTCGAGGCCGCCGCTCGCGAGATTCCCATCCTCTACACCCTGCACGACTACTGGGTGATGTGTCCTCGAGGCCAGTTCATGCAGATGTATCCCGAGCATCCCCACGCCCCCTGGACCGTCTGCGACCGCCAGGAGGACCGGCGGTGTGCAGAGCGCTGCTATGCCCGGTACTTCAGCGGCGACCCGGCCGCCCGGGAGGAGGATGCCGCCTACTGGACCGCCTGGGTGGCCCGTCGCATGAAACACCTGCGGGAGGTGGCGGAACGTGTGGACCTGTTCATCGCTCCGGCCCGCTACATCCTCGGGCGATACCAGCGGGAGTTCGGGCTCCCGGCCCGAAAGCTCGTCTACCTCGACTATGGCTTCGACCGCCGCCGGCTCAGGGGCCGGAGCCGGCCCGCCGGAGAACCGTTCACGTTCGGTTACATCGGGACGCACATCCCGGCCAAGGGAATTCCCCTGCTTGTTCAGGCATTTGGCGCCCTTTCCAGGAACGCCCGACTGCGGATCTGGGGGCGGCCTCGAGGCCAGAACACCCGGGCCCTCCAGGCCCTGGCCGACGCCCTCCCGGGCGAGGCGGCCCGGCGCGTCTCCTGGCACCCCGAGTACCGGAACGAGCGCATCGTGCCCGAGGTGTTCAACCGGATCGACGCCATCGTGGTGCCCTCGATCTGGGTCGAGAACTCCCCGCTCGTCATCCACGAGGCCCAGCAGGCTCGAGTTCCGGTGATCACCGCCGACACCGGCGGCATGGCGGAGCTGGTCCGGCACGAGGTCAACGGTCTCCTCTTCGCGCACCGGTCCGCGTCCTCCCTTGCCGAGCAGATGCAACGTTTCGTCGACGACCCCGATTTGGCGGCCCGCCTGGCGCAAAGGGGCTACATCGAGTCCGAGTCCGGCGACGTGGTGGCCATCGAGGACCACGTCCTCGAGGTGGAACGGCTCTACCACCAGGTCCTGGCCCGGAGAAACCGGGCTCGAGTCCGTCATCGGCCGGGCCCCTGGCGCATCACCTTTGACACCAACCCGGACACCTGCAACCTCCATTGCGTGATGTGCGAGGAGCACGCCCTCGAGAGCCCGAGCAGGCGTGCCCGACTGGCCAGCCGGACGCCGCACCGGACCATGCCCTTCGAGCTGATCCAGAGCGTCGTGGCCGAGGCGGCCCGGCACGGGCTCGAGGAGATCATCCCGTCGACCATGGGCGAACCCCTGCTCTACACGCACTTCGAAGACATCCTGAAGCTGTGTCGGAGCCACGGAATTCGGCTCAACCTCACCACCAACGGGACCTTCCCACGCCGCGGGGCTCGGACCTGGGCCGAACGTATCGTGCCGGTGGGGTCGGACGTCAAGATCTCGATCAACGGCGCCTGTGCCCGGACCCAGGAGGCCATCATGCGCGGCACACGCTGGTCGCGGCTCCTCGAAAACGTGATGACCTTCATCGCGGTCCGGGACGCCCATGCCGCCCACGGTGGCAACCGGTGCCGGGTCACCTTCCAGGTCACCTTCCTCGAGGCCAATCTTTCGGAGCTGCCGGACCTGGTGCGCCTGGCCGGTAAGTTGGGCGTCGACCGGGTCAAGGGCCACCATGTCTGGACCCATTTCGAGGCCCTCGTGGCCCAGTCGTTGCGCCGCTCTCCGGACGCGGTGGCCCGGTGGAACGAAACCCTCACCCGAATCCTGGAAGCCGCTGAGGAGGTCCGGCAACGCCGCGGACGCCCCATCCTGCTGGACAACTTTTTTCCCCTGGACCCCGACGCCGCCGAAGACCTGGCCCCCGGCGGACCCTGCCCCTTCCTCGGGCAGGAGGCCTGGATCAACGCCGAAGGCCGATTCGACCCCTGCTGCGCTCCGGACGCCGAACGACGCACGCTCGGAGCGTTCGGCAACCTCCACGAGCAGAGCTTGATGGCCATCTGGCACGGTTCCCGCTACCAGGAACTGATGGCCACCTACCACACGCGATCGTTGTGCATCGGCTGCAACATGCGGCGTCCGGCCGCCTCTTGCCGGAAGGAGGTGGCAGCATGAGTTGGTCTCGCACCGCCGTGGCCCAGGACGGCACCCATCATCTCCTCGAAGGAAGTCCTCTCTATGCCGGCCGGTTCGACTGGGTACTCAAGTTCCACTCCCCCGGCCTGGCGCCGGTGGGACGAGGAGGACAAGCCTGGCACATCCTCCCCGACGGTACCGCCGCCTACTCGCGAAGGTTCCTGCGCACCTTCGGGTTCTACGAGAACCGGGCCGCGGTCATCTCCCCCGAGGGATGGCACCACATCCTCCCGGACGGCGCCGAACTCTGCCCGGAACGCTTCGACTGGTGCGGCAACTTTCAGGGCGGTCGTTGCCCGGTCCGCGACCGGTCCGGCGCCTACTTCCACCTCACGCGGGCAGGAGCCCCGGCCTACGAAGCCCGCTGGCGCTACGCCGGCGACTTCCGGGACGGCGTGGCCGTGGTGCAACGAGAGGACGGACGATCCTCTCACATCGGTCCCGACGGCGACCTCCTCCACGATGTCTGGTTCCACGACCTGGATGTCTTCCACAAGGGATTCGCCCGGGCTCGAGACGCTCGAGGCTGGACCCACGTGGACCAGACGGGTCGTCCGCTCTATGCCCGCCGGTTCGCCATGGTCGAGCCTTTCTACAACGGCCAGGCCCGCGTCGAACGCTTCGACGGGGCCCTCGAGGTCGTCGGCGAGGACGGAACGGCTCGAGTCGTGCTCCGCGACACCGGCCCTGCACCGAGTTGGGAGGACGGCCGGCTCGGCCCCTGGCCCTTG
>JAJRTE010000048.1 GCA_024278455.1 Myxococcota bacterium | reverse complement strand
CGGCTACTTGCGGGACGAGGGGGTGCTGCTTCTGTTGAAGGGCAACTCGAGCCAGTCGGAGCGCACCTTGCGGGCGGCGACGCTGGTGGTGGTGGGGATGAAGACGTGCCACTGGCGTCTCGAGCAGGAGGTGTGACCCGGGCGCCGGTTTCCCACCCCGGGGCCGTATGATGGGCGTGCGTGGAGCCGGGACCAGCGCCCCCTCGACCCAGGAGCAGCAGAGCACCTGGAAAAGACCGAGAATCTCTCCACCGAAAGAGGCGCGTCGTCCTCGTCTGGCTGATGCCCGCCCCTGACCCACGTGCAGCGCGAATCTCTCAACCCCACGCATCTTGGGCCTTGTCACCGTGCCGAGTTTGGCATATCCTGTACGCTAGAGGTGTTGGACCGTGGTCGCGAAACGCCGGGTTTCCGGCGCGTTCGCCGGTCGTGGAGGTGCCGTGGCGTCATCGTGTCCGGGTCCCCGGCCGATTGCGGGATCGATACGCCAGCCACGGCGGTCGAGCGACCTTGTGCGGAGGTCGAGATGGCGGCAGGAAAGCACCAGCGGCTTGCATGGGCGCTGAAGGCCTCTTGTGCCGTGCGCTCCCGGGACGGTGCAGCGAGGCCGGAGGACGTGTTGCGGGTGACGCGTCCGCTTCGCCGTGTCGTGCACGCGTATCAACGCAGGAACCTGGTGAACGGGGTGTACGTGGTGTCGTCCACGTTGAAGTACCAGTCGGGCGTGTTCATCGAAGTGCCGAGAAAGGTCTGCCGTGTGTCGGACTTGCTCGAGCCCTACGGTGGTCTTCGCGCGGTGACGGCCGCGTGCGAGGCCTGCCCTGCCAATGCGACTCGAGATATCAAGGGAGGCATGGCCGGGTGTTGCGGGCGGCTCGAGGTGGATCCCGAGGATGTGGAGTTGGACAGGCGCATCCGGGAAGCGATTCTTGCCACGGAGCGATACCAGGCCTGGAAAAAGGCGTTCAAGGCCACCACGCCGGTGTGGTTCGGGTTCTGGACGCGCTCGCCACTGTCCCCGGAGCAGAGCCGACTCCTCCTCGAGGTGTTGTCGCGAACGTTCACGCGCGATCGCAAGAGGGGGCGTGGGATTCCCAGGTTTCTCGGCGCCCTTCGCACCGCCGTGGAACAGGGCCTGCTCCTCGAGGTGTCTCTCTCCCCCCCTGGTCACAACGAGGCGGGATTCAAGACGGTGTATCCCCACTGTCCCGCATGCAAGGCGGAAGCAAACGTGGATCCCGGGCTCCACGATGTCTATCCTCCGGAGCCCTACACGTGCCCCGTCTGTCACCACACCTTTTTTCCCGCAGCCACCCACGAGGTGGAGATCGAGGATGGGATGGCCAATCCCGTCGCCGGCGACATCGAGGACGTACTGACCGGCGAGGAAGCTCGAGCATTCTTGCGCGTGTGGATGATCCGCTCCGGCGCGTCGGAGCAGGAGGTGGAGCGGCTGATCGCGTCGCGGCGGCTGGCAGGGTAGGGGGGTGTGCCTGGGCTACGGGCAGGTGGTCACGAGGGGATCCTGGTCGTCACAGTCGAAAGCGCCGGGATCGAACCCCTCCGGCGCGTCGAGCAGGTCTCCGGGCCAGAAGTAGTCGGGCACGCCATCGGCGTCCAGGTCCCAGCTTCCGCCGTATGTCCCGGCGAACATGCCGATATCAGACTGGCTGCCGTCGATGTCCAGGAAGTTCTCGCGCCCTGCATCGACGAGCGGCGAATCGATGGCCAGGTGGAAATCCAGCGGCCGTTCGCTCGCGTCGTAGCTCAAGAACCCCGGTTCCACGCTCAGGTTGGAAGGGTCCAGGTCCTCGAGGTCGTGGTTCGGTTCGTCTTCCGGGTTGAACAGGTCGTTGTTGAAGAGGCTGGGGGCGGGTGCCTCCTCGCCGTCCTCCAGGTGGAGATTGCCCCCCTGGTTGTACGCCAGGATGTTGTTGTATATCGTCGGGCGCGTCTGGCCGCCGGTCAGGACGAGCGCTCCGTGTTCCGACGCCAGGTTTTCTTCGATGACCGAGTAGGCGATGGTCGGACTGGCGTTGTCTAGGAACAGGCCCGAGCCCTGAAACGCAGCGTTGCCCGTGACCAGGATGGCGTTGAGCAGCGGCCTGCGACCGAGGATGTGGAGCCCGCCGCCGTCACCTTCCGCCGTGTTGTCCCTGACGACCGTGTTGAAGAACAGGTCTGCCGAGTAGACCGATGCCACCCCGCCGCCCTGGGAGGCGACGTTGCCATCGATCACACAGTTGCTGATCGTGGCCGTGGCACCCTGGAGGAACAGACCGCCGCCTCGTCCCGCCTCGTTGCCGGAGATGACACAGTGGTCGAGGATCGGAGAGCCCAGCAGCACAGAGATGCCGCCGCCGTCGTTGTCAGCCCGGTTGCCCATCACGCGGACGTGGCGCAGCGTCGGGGATGCCGACTGGATCGACACCCCGCCGCCGGTTGCAGCCTGGCCCCCGGTCAACTCGAAGCCGTCCAGGACCGTTTCCGGAGATTCGCTCGAGTCGAACAGGAATGCGCGTCCCTGGCCCTGGGCGTCGACGACGGTCCCGGAGAATGGTTCGACCGCGGCGAGGATCACTTGCCGGCCCGGAAAATGGATATCGGCCTCGAGGTGTATGCCTGGACCGACCCATACCACGGCGCCATCCAGGGCCGCATCGAGTGCCGCCTGGATGAGCGGCAGAGACCCTCCGTTGATACCCACGTGGGGGTCGGCGCCATCCGACCCGCCGCAGTCCCTGTCGGCCCCATCACCGTCCGGATCGTCCGACCCCGGGTGGATGGCCGGGTCGGAATCGTCGCAATCGCCTCGAGCCGCCACCCATCGATCGGTTGCGCTGCAAGGCTCGAGGGGGGCGTTGCTCCCGAATCCGTCCCCATCGAGATCCGGGAAGCGAGGGAGATTCTCGAGCGGGGGCTCGACCCGGGCAGGCACGAAGCCCTCGTCGTAGAGCCCGTCACAATCGTTGTCGATCCCGTCACAAGATTCCTCCACGCCGGGATTGATCGACGGGTCGTCGTCGTTGCAGTCATCCGCGTTGTCCGCATGCCCGTCGGGCGGTTCGCAGGCCACGATGGGGTCGACATCGGCGACGCCGAACCCGTCGTGGTCCGCGTCGGGATACCATGCCGTGGGGGCCGCATCGCCTTCGTCGATGGCGCCATCGCAGTTGTTGTCGGCGTGGTCGCAGACCTCGAGTGCGCCGGGGTAGGCTTGCGGGTTGTCGTCGTCGCAGTCG